>DATNEH010000261.1:0-15874 GCA_035553015.1 Caulobacteraceae bacterium
CGCGCCGGCGCACCTGAGCGCGCTCTGCCGCACGATCATGGAAACCTCGAACCGCATGCTCGACATCGCCCTGCAGTCGCCGCGGGCCGAGGCGCAGCTGCTCGTGCGCGAGCTGAAGCGAATGATTGTCGCGCTGCTGGAGACCTACGTCGATTGAAGGCGGAGGCAGGACGGCTCAGATCCTTCGCTCGCCTTGCGCCCCCTCCGTCACTCGCCCCCCGGATCAAGTTCGGGGGCCGAGCGCACCTCCCCCGCACTCTTCGGTGCGGTGGAGGAGCAAAGCTGTGCAACCTCGCTCCTCCACCGTCGCGCAGACGACGGGGGAGGCGGCAGACCGCGAAGCGGGCTGACGGAGGGGCGCAAGGCGGCTGCAACGTGACCGGACAGTCGAAGACGACTTACTCGCCCTCCGCCGGCTTCCGGAACGCCCGCCGCTTCAGCTGCGCCCGCGGCTTACCGCTGGCCTTCGCCACGATCTCCTTCAGCTTGACGCCCTGGCGCGCCGAAAGCACGGACCCCGGCGCCCCCTTCTCGGGGTCGGCGAAGGCGCGGCCGTAGGTGGTGACGCGCTGGGCGACGGAGCCCAGGAACTCGCCCTCCCAGTCGGAAAGCTCGACGCCCGCCTTGTCGGCGGCCCGGCGGGCGCGCCGCAGCGCGTTGAGCGCGGCGCGCTTGGCCTGCGCCTTCCGATCGGGAGCGCTGCGCTCTAGGCCCCCGCGCTTTGGCGGGCCTCGCTTCACAAGCCTCCGATCGCCGTGATGTAGAGCTCGATCAGCGCCTCTTCCTCCTGGCGCTTGGCGGTGTCGGCTTTGCGCAGGCGGATCACCTTGCGGATGATCTTGGTGTCGAAGCCCTCGCCCTTGGCCTCGGCGTAGACCTCCTTCAGGTCGTTGGCGACGGCGGCCTTGTCTTCCTCGAGGCGCTCGATGCGCTCCACCAGGCTTTTCAGCTTGCCCTGCGCGGAGGAGCTCAGGGTGTCGAAGCTGGCGGAATCGTCGGCCATGGGGGTCGCGGGCTCTCTACTGAAGTTGGCTGGAAACGGAACCGACCCTAGCGGCGGCTGGGGCCGCTCACAACAGGCCGCGGGCCTTCAGCGCCGGCTCCAGCGCCGCAGGGTCGTCGAACCTGTGGACGTCGTAGCCGCAGGCCGCCGCGGCGGCGGTGTTGGCCAGCGAATCGTCGACCAGCAGCAGTTCGGATGGCGCGAGGCCGGCCCGCTCGGCGGTCAGCGCGAAGATGGCCGGATCGGGCTTCATCAGGCCGACTTCGGCGGAGACGACGATGTGGCGGAGCCGCTCGAAAACCGGACTCATGGCGAAGGTGTCGGCCGAGGTCTCGGCCGACATGTTGGTCAGGCCCAGCATCGGCACGCCGCGCGCGGCGAGCGCCTCGATAGCGGCCTCGGTCTCGGGGATCGCCCCCGAGAACATCTCCGGCCAGCGGGCTTCCCACGCCAGGATGGCCGCCTCGTGCTCGGGGAACTGCGCCACGAGCGGCGCGCGGTTCTCGGCGAAGGTCACGCCGGCGTCGTGGCGGACGTGCCAGGCCATCGTGCAGACGTTGGCCAGGAACCAGTCGCGCTCGGCCGGGTCGGGGAAGATCTTGGAATAGAGCGTGCGCGGGTCCCAGCGCACGATGACGTTGCCGACGTCGAAGACGACCGCCTTGACCGCCGCCTTGACCGCCGTGGACGCTCGCCCTCGCGCAGGGCGGCCCAAGGGCGGATCAGCCCTGCTTGGCCTTATAGCGCGGGTCGGTCTTGTTGATGATGTAGATGCGGCCTTTGCGGCGCACGAGCTTGCAGTCGCGGTGGCGCGTCTTCAGCGACTTCAGGGAGCTGCGGACTTTCATCTTCGGGCGCGTCAGTCAAAAAGGGGCTGCAAAGAGCGGGCGGATATAGAGAGCGGTCCGGCCGAAGTCAATCGGCGGCTACTGCAGCACCACGAGCACGACGGGCAGCGCCGCGCCGAGCACCAGCAGCGCCAGCAGCACGCCGCGCCGGCGGCTGGTGGTGAAGCCCATCCAGAGGCCGAGCAGCGTCGAGAGCGTCAGGCCGGCCGCCACGACGAGGAACAGCCACTTCAACGCCGTCACCGACCAGGCCGGCGCGGGCGCGGCGTGCGGCGTCTCGGCGCGGGGGCCGTGGTCGCGGTGGCCGCCGGCCTGCGCGCCGCGCGCGGGCGGCAGCGAGAAGACCTGGTCCTTGTGGATGCGCGACAGCCGCTCCACCAGTTCGGGCGGGCGGTAGGCGCCATGCGCCTCGTGCAGGCTGAACAGCTGCAACGCGCCGGTGACGGCGAAGAACAGCACGCTCGGGGCGATGAACGCGCCGATGTAGCTGTGCAGCTGGCGAAGCGTCATCATCATCGCCGCCGGGTTCCGCCTGGACCCGGTCGGGCCACGCCTGGAGTTCGCCAACTTCGCCTCGCATCCCCACCGCGCGCCGCGCCCGCCAACTGGCCGAAACCTGAGCCGTCCGCAAGGGCCGCGCCTGTTTCGATGTCGTGATTGCGTCGGCGGATTGCGCGTGCTGGGCGACGCCCGCTAGCCTCCCGCCGATGAATCGCCGCCTCGTCCTGATGCTCACGTTGGCCGGCGCGGCGCTGCCCAGCGCCGCCGCCGCGGAGCCTGTGCCTTCGCAGTTGCTGGGCGCGGCGGGCGACCAGGCCTTCCTCACCTGGCTCGACGGCTTCTACCGGCGCCAGACGGCGGCCGGTTGGACGCCGGTGCAGCTCGCCGCCGTGCTCAGCGGCCTCGCGCCCGACCCGCGCGTGCTGGCGCACAACGCCGCCCAGCCCGAGTTCGCGCTGCCGGTCGGCGCGTACGTGACGCGCACCGTCTCGCCCGGGACCATCTCGCTGGGGCGGCGCAAGCGCGACAGCGTGCCGGAGCTGGGCTCGATCCACGAGACCTACGGCGTGCCGGCCGACGTCCTGACGGCGATCTGGGGCATGGAGTCGGGCTTCGGCGCCAACCAGGGCGACATGGACGTGGTGCGCTGCCTGGCGACGCTGGCCGCCGACGATCCGCCGCGCACCCAGTGGGCAGAGACCGAGCTCGTCGCCTGCCTGGCCATCGTCAAGCAGGGCCGCGCCGCCCGTGGCCAGCTGCGCGGCTCGTGGGCCGGCGCGATGGGCCAGACCCAGGTGCTGCCGAGCGTCTTCCTGACCACCGCGGTCAGCGCGCACGGCGGCGCCCGGCCGGACATCTGGAACTCGAGCGCCGACGCGCTGGCTTCGGCCGCCAACCTGCTCGCCAAGTCTGGCTGGAAGCGCGGCGAGACCTGGGGGTCGGAGGTGACCCTCAGGCCTGGCTTCGACGTCGGCCTCAGCGAGGGACCGAAAGAAACGGCGGCCTGGTGGGCCGAGAAGGGCGCGCACAAGGTGGGCGGGAGCTGGTCGGCGGCGGATGCTGCGTCGGAGGCCCAACTGCTGCTGCCGGCGGGTGCGGGCGGGCCGGCGTTCCTGGTGCTGCCGAACCACTTCGTGATCCGCACCTACAACAACTCGCTGGCCTATGCCTTGAGCGTCGGTTTGCTGGCCGACCGGGTCGGCGGCGCCGGCCCGCTGGCGGCCGCCTGGCCGCACGAGACGCCGCTGTCGCTGGAGGACCGCATGGCCGCGCAGACCGCGCTCGCCAGGCTGGGCTACAACGTGGGGCCCCCGGACGGCCTGATCGGCGTCGGCACCCGCCAGGCCCTGCGCGCCTGGCAGAAGGACCACCACCTGCCCGCCGACGGCTACCTGTCGCCCGCCGTGCTGGCGCAGCTGAAGGCCAGCGCGAAGGGCTGACCGCTCCTCCACCGTCGCGCAGACGACGGGAGAGGTGGCGCTCGGCGCGAAGCGGCGAGTGACGGAGGGGGCGCACAGCGGCGTCGACGAACGGTCGAAGCGACGGGGCGCGGCCTTGCGGCCCCTCCGTCTCGCCGCGCTGGCGCGCGTCGATCCACCTTCCCCGTCGTCTACGCGACGGTGGAGGAGCGCTCACCTCAGATTAAGCATTAACGGGGAATCTCGCCCTTGCGCGCGGGGGGCCTGACTCTTTGTTCCAGATCATCGGCATCGTCCTGCTGTTCGCGCTGGTGTTCGGCAGCTTCCTGATCTCCGGCGGCAACCTGGGGGTCATCCTGGAGGCGCTGCCGCACGAGTTGATGTGCATCGGCGGCGCCGGCGCGGCGGCGTTCCTGATCTCCAACTCGATGGACGTGGTCAAAGCCACCGGCGGCGGCTTCAAGAAGGTGTTCAGCGGACCGAAGTGGAAGGCCGGCGACTACAACGACCTCTTGGCGCTGCTCTTCCTGCTCACCAAGACGATGAAGTCGAAAGGCGTCATCGCGCTGGAGAACCACATCGAGCGGCCGGCCGAGAGCACCATCTTCTCGCGCTTCCCCAGCATCATGAAGGACCACTTCGCCGTCGACTTCATCTGCGACACGCTGCGGATGATGACGATGAACCTGGAGGACCCGCACCAGGTCGAGGACGCCATGGAGCGTCAGCTGGAGAAGCACCACCACGAGGCGGTGGCGCCGTCACATGCGCTGCAGAACCTGGCGGACGGCCTGCCGGCGCTCGGCATCGTCGCGGCGGTGCTGGGGGTGATCAAGACCATGGGCTCGATCACCGAGCCGCCGGCCGTGCTGGGCGCGATGATCGGCGGCGCGCTGGTCGGAACCTTTCTGGGGGTGTTCTTGTCCTATGGTCTGGTTGGACCGATGGCGAGCCGGATGAAGGCGGTGGTCGACGAGGAAGCCAGCTTCTACCGGATCATCCAGTCGGTGCTGGTGGCGCACCTGCACGGCAACGCCGCACAAATTTCTGTGGAAATCGGCCGGGGCAATGTTCCTTCCGGCGCTCAGCCGAGTTTCCTGGAGTTGGAAGAGGCGCTCTCCGCGATCCCGCCAGAAGCGTAAGTCGCTGGGCTTGATCCACCTGCCCTCGTCAACTTCCTACCTAGTTTTGGGGCCTCCGCAGCGTGAAATGTGATCACGCACCCGTGAACTCTCTCTTGCGCTGAAGCACGAACCCGGCATATTGGCCGCCAGCGTCGCGAACGGCGCTGCAACCTTATCCACTAGGACCAGGAAAAATGACCTCCGGTACGCTCCGTGCTATCCTGATCGTCGGCGCCGCTGCCGCCGCCGTCTCCGTCGCCGCCTGCAAGCAAAACGCCCCGAACACGGCCGACAACTCGGCTGCCGCCGCCGCGTCGGACGCGAACGCCGCGATGGCCTCGGCGAACGAAGCTTCCAATTCCTCCGCGATGGCCGCCAACGCCGCCGCGAACGACGCTTCGGCCACCGCGCCGATGAACGCCGCGTCGAACGCTCCGTAAGTCCGTTAAGGTCAGCGTCTTTCGCGAAGGGCCGCCCTCCGGGGCGGCCCTTTTTCGTTGCGCCGGTCTCCCGCGCCTATAAGGGCCCGGTGGACGAGACACTTGAGACTTCCGGCGGGCCGGTGACCTTCGACGCCGACGGCGCGCCACGCTCGCGCCGCTACGGCGACGTCTACTTCTCGAAGGCGGGCGGATTGGCCGAGACCCGGGCCGTGTTCCTGGCCGGCTGCGGCCTGCCGGACGCCTGGGCGGGGCGGGCGCGCTTCGCGGTCGCCGAGCTCGGCTTCGGGACCGGGCTCAACATCGCCGCCCTGCTGGAACTGTGGCGCGCCGCGCGCCCGCCCGGCGCGCACCTTTCAGTCTTCTCGGTCGAGGCCGAGCCGCTGGCGCGCGCCGACGCGGCCCGCGCGCTCTCGGCGTGGCCGGAGCTGGCGAGGCCGGCCGCGCTGCTGCTCGAGCGGTGGCCCGGCCGGGCGCGCGGCTTCCACCGAGTGGACCTGCCGGAAGTCGCCGCGACGCTCGACGTGGCGGTGATGGACGCGGCCGAGGCGCTGCAGGGCTGGCAGGGGCGCGCCGACGCCTGGTTCCTCGACGGCTTCGCCCCGGCGGTGAACCCGCAGATGTGGACCGATGCCCTCATGTCGCTGGTCGCGGCGCGGTCGGCGCCGGGCGCGCGCGTGGCCACCTACACCGTGGCCGGCCAGGCTCGCCGCGCGCTCGCCGCCGCCGGCTTCCTCGTCGAGCGCCGCCCCGGCTTCGGCGGCAAGCGCGAGCGGCTGGAGGCGCGCCTGCCCCACGATGCGTCGGCGGACGCGCCCGCCGTGCAGCCGCCGCCGCGCGTCGCGATCGTGGGCGCGGGCATCGCCGGCGCGGCGCTGGCGCGCGCTTTCCGGATGCTGGGTGCGGCGCCGCGCGTATTCGACGCCGACGGGGGCGGCGCCGGCGCCTCCGGCATGCCGGCGGCGCTGGTGACGCCACGGCTGGACGCCGGCCTCGGCGAGATCGCGCGGCTGCACGCCCAGGCGCTGGCGGCGGCCGTCCGCCTCTACGACGCGCTGCCGGACGCGGTGATCGCTGATGGCGTCTTGCAGCTGGAGGCCGCCCCGCGCGACGCGGCGCGCTTCGCCAAGATCGCCGCCTCGGACCTCTTCGAGCCCGGCGCGCTGGCGCTGCTCACTGCCGAGGCGGCCAGCGCGCGGCTGGGCGAGCCGGCGCCGGCGGGTCTGCTGATCGCCGCCGCGCGGGTGGTCGAGCCGGCCGCCGTGCTGGGCGCATGGGCGCCGGAGGTCGAACGCGCCGACGTTGCCGCGCTCGAGCCGGCTGCGGCGGGCTGGCGGCTCAAGGACCCCGACGGCCGGACGATCGGCGAGGCCGAGATCGTCTGCCTGGCGGCCGGCGCGGGCCTGGCGGCGCTGTGGCCGGATGCGGCGACCTTGCCGGTGCGCGGCCAGCTGAGCTGGGCCGAGGGCGTCGCCGCGCCGCCGGCCGCGGCCTGGGGCGCGTACGTGGCGCCAACGCGTGGCGGGGTGATGTTTGGCGCGACCCACGACCGTGGCGACACGAGCGTCGATGCGCGGCCTGGCGACGCTGGCCGCAACCTTGCTGCATTGGCCGCCCGGCTGCCCGATCTGGCGCGCCGGCTGGACGGCGCCCGGATCCAGGGCCGCGCGGCGGTGCGCGCGACGACGGCCGACCGGCTGCCGATCGCCGGGCCGCTGGCGCTGGGCCTCTTCGTGCTGGGCGGTCTTGGCGCGCGCGGGTTCGCGCTGGCCCCATTGCTGGCCGAGCATGTGGCCGCCCAGGCGCTGGGCGCCCCGTCGCCGCTGCCCGACCCACTCGCGCGTATCGTGCGACCCGACAGATTCGCCGAACGGGCCCTGCGGCGCGGCGTGGCGGCCTCGAACCTTAGGGTGTAGTCTGCCGCCCGGGACGGGGGACGTGTGCTGATCAGGAGCCGGTCTTCAATGAAGAGTCCCGTCGCCCTCGCCGCATCGGCCGCCGCGCTCGCCGCGATCTCGCTGACCGCAATCCCGCTGGGCGTCGCCGCCCAGCCGCCGGCCGCCGCGCCGGCGCCGGCCCAGCGGGCCTGCTTCTGGACGCGCAGCATCACCAACTTCGCGGCCGTCGACACCACGCGGGTCTATCTGCGCGCGTCGGGCCGTCGGGTGTTCGAGCTGACGCTGTTCGCCAACTGCCTCCAACTCAACTGGGTCCACCGACTGGGGATTCGCACGCGCGGCAGCTCCAACATCTGCGAGGGTCCGAACCCTGGCGTCGACGTCATCGTGCGCGACAGGGGCGGCATCCCCGGCGGCCAGCGCTGTCCGGTCACCAACATTCGTCTGCTGACCCCGGACGAAGTCGCCGCCCTGCCGCCGCGGGCGCGCCCCTAGCGCCGAACGAAGGGGCTTCGACAGCTCCTCAGGTGAAACTATTAGAGATTGACCCTCCCGCAATGTCGTGGGATGGTTGTGGTCGGTGGGGGCGCTGGGGCGCCACCTTCTGAAATAACGTGACCATCGGCGCCGCCCGGGCCGCGAAGCCGTATCGGCTGAGCGAGACCTGGCCTCATCGTTGGCCGGATACACAACTTAAGACACAAACCCCAGGTGTCACAAATTGTGATTGTCCTAGCGGAGGTGTCATGTGAGCGTCGCCGAGCGCGTCGGGAGGCGGTCTGAGGTGCGGTCAGAGCGGGTCTCGCGAAGCGTAGCGACAGCGCGTGGGCCGCGGCCCGGCGCCCGCCGAGGGTAACGGGCGCGCCATGCCGATCCAGATCCGCGTGATGTCGTGGAACATCCAGAAGAAGACGGGAGGCGCCGCCTACATCGCCGAGACGATGCGCAGCGCCCAGATCGACATCTGCGCGCTGCTCGAAATGCCGAACAGCAATGTCGGGACGACCCTCGCGGCGATCATCGCGGCGCTCAACAACCTCGGGCCCGCCTATCACCAGAACGAGTGGCTGTCGCAGTCGGTCAACGTCGGTAGCGAGGCCGTCGGCTTCATCTGGCACCAGAACAACGCGGTCGGCCCCAACGCCTTCCAGGTCGACATCAAGGCCAACGGCGGACAGCGGGTGTGCGGCGCCGTCACCCGGGACACCAACAACTTCGAGATCTTCTTCCCGAAGACGCAGACGACCTGGGCGAGCCTGCCCGGCCGGCCCGCCGGTCGCAGGCCTGCGTATCTCTCGTTCGTGACCAACGATGGCGCGGCCCAGCGTCGCTTCACCGTGCTGGACCTGCACACACCGTTCAACACCAACACCTCGATCCAGTCCTACGCGACCGGCCTCATGGCCACGTCGCGGGAGATCACCCACGTCGACCGCACCGACCTGGCCGATATCGCCACCACGGCGGCCGCCGCGGGCCTCGCCGCCGCGATGGCCGGCGTCATCGATCCGATCATCAACGGAATGGGCGACCACAGCTACGTCACCGGCCTTATGGTGCGCAACCTGGCGGTGGCGGGCGCCGTGGCGGCGATCGACGGAACCGAAACCGACCTGCACGCCCTCGTCAAAGCCGCCGGGCAGGCCGCCGCGCGGCACGCGGCGAACAACATCCCGGTGCCGAACGGGATCGTGCAGACCGACGCCCAGGAGCTCGCCCAGGCCATCGGCATCGCCTCGGCCTGCGCCGCCGCGACGCTGGTCGCTTCGGCTCAGCTGCCCACCGCGCCGGTCGGGGCGACCGGCAGCGCCCTGAACGCAGGCAACACGGCCATCGCGCAGGCCCAGGCCGTCGTCGGCCAACTGCAGC
This sequence comes from Caulobacteraceae bacterium, assembly GCA_035553015.1. GTDB lineage: Bacteria > Pseudomonadota > Alphaproteobacteria > Caulobacterales > Caulobacteraceae > Acaudatibacter. The sequence continues at coordinate 9,102 of DATNEH010000261.1, forward strand.
TTCCCACCAAGCGACGCCCGGGGATCTCCGCGCAAGTGGCCGCGGTTCGCGGCGAGGCGGAGCGGATCGCCGATTGGGCGCTGTGGACCTACGCCTTCAATCCGCTTCCGCTGACGGCCGTGAACGCCTCGATCATCGCCGGCGACTTCAACGTCGATTACCCGGACACCACCGTCTACCAGGCTGGGCAGCAAATCTCGATGGGCGGGGCCAACGCCTACACGCGCATGCTGGCCCTAGGGGCGGCGCGCAACACGGCCCCTTCCACCCGCATCGGGCCGACCGCGTTCCGCGGCCAGCTGGTCTACCAGCTCGCTCTTCCCTGCCAGCTCCAGAACACCAACAAGAAGCAGATCGGGACCTACGTGCCGCTGAGCATGGCGCCTCTGGTGGGGACGCCGACCAGCTTCATGAACTGGACCAACTGGATTGGCGGCCTCCAGCTGATGGCCAACACCCAGGGCATCGCCTGGGCGTCGCTCAGCAAGAACTTCGGCGACAAGATCGACGGCGCGTTCAACAGGACGGTCAACAACGACACCCGCTACTACCGGGCGAACTGCTACGACAACATCTTCGTCCGTGGCGGGGCGGTGATCGGCGGCTCGGGCGTGGTCGACGTGCTGAGTGCGCTCGGCTCGTGGGGCGCCGGGCCAGTGCTTCCCAATCCCGTGCCAGCCGGGGGCGCCTGGGCGGCCGCGTCGGGGCAACTGAACGGGATTGCCAGCGCCTACCTCGGCGCGCTGCCGCCGGCCCTGCTCACCTACGGCTACGACAACGGCAACGTGCAGTACACGATCACTGCGGCGCTGGCGGACGGCATCGAGGCCGCCGTGTTCTTCGACCGATACATCTCCGACCACCTGCCCGTCGCTGTCGCGGTGCAGGTGTGATGCGAGCACCCCGATGAGCGCACCGGACCTTCACGCGCTGATCAAGGTCGAAGGCGGCCAGGTCTCCACCAGCGGCGCGGCGCTCGACTCCGAGCCGATCACCACGGTGCTGACGGCCTATTTCGGCAAGGACGAACTGGTCATCGCCGGCGCGGAGATCACCAGCCAGCCGGACGACGCCGACGTGACCGTCCACGGCGACATGACCTTGCTGGGCGTGACGGTGACCGGGGACGCGCGTTTCTTCCTCGACGACGACGTCGCGCAGCTGGAGTTCATCGGGACGCCGCCGGACGGCTGGACGCTCGGCGAGAGCTTCGAGAGCCTCGAGCAGACCTATTTCAACAGCTTTGCGCTCGGCGCCCCGCATCTGGCCCTGCGCTCCGAGCCGGTCGCCGACAACGTGACCGGCGTGACGCTCGATGCGGGCTTCACGCTGCCGGCGCCGCTCGCGATCCTCGCCTGGTTCGTCGCCCCGGACGCCAAGGCCACCTTGAGCGGCCCGATCGCGCTGCAGGACGAGCTGCCGGTGATGACGCTCACCGTCAGTCCGACGATGAAGGCGTCGCTGGGCGGCTATGTCGACATCGACCTGACGATGCAGCACCTGTCGCTGGTCCAGCAGGGCAGCGTCACGCCCGCGCCGCTCGACTCGGATGGCGGCGGCGGCGGTGGCGGCGATGCTCTCGCGATCGAAGGCGCAGGCGACGACGCCGAGCCGCCGGCCGAGGACGACCCGCCCCCCGACCCGGCGCCTGGGCCGGCCGCCGCCAAGCCGCCCGTCGTCGCGGTCGTGTCGCTGCTGAAGGGAAACCTGTCGTTCACGCACGACGGCAAGGCGGTCGCCGTGCCGGTGGTGGCGGGATTCAACGACCGGACCGGGCTGTTGCAGCTGCAGCTGGTCACCGGCGAGGTCTTCGACCTGGCGCTCGGCGAGATCGCCGGCTGGATCGGCGGCACCGACCTGTCGAAGGCGGCAATGCCCACGCAGTACAGCCCCTCGCTCGGGCTGACGCTGCACGACGTGGTGTTCGCGGTCGGGCTGAACACCAAGTCGCTCGAATACGTGTCGCTGACCATCGTCTCGACCAAGCCATGGCCGGTGGTCGGCAAGCTGACGATCAGCGACATCGTGCTGACGTTCATGATCACGCCGGGGGCGAAGCAGACGCTCGCGGCGACGATCTCCGGCACGCTGGCGCTGGGCGAGGCCGCGTCGCTCGATATCCACGCGCACTACCCGAACTTCGGGATCAGCGGGAACCTCACCGAAGACACCGCGATCGATCTGATCCCGGTGCTCGCCTACCTCGGCGCGGTGACCGCCGGCGTTCCGCAGAAGCTGCAGATCGACGTCCTCAACTTCAACGCCGAGCCGTCTGGCAGCACCTACAGTTTCGAGATCGACGTCATCGGCGACTGGCAGATCGTCAAGGGACTGTCGGTCGAGGAGCTCAAGGCCAGCATCAGCTACCAGAGCTCGGCGCTTACCCTGCAGTTCTCTGGCAGCTTCCTGGTCGGCGGCGTCGATCTGGAGATCTCCGCCGGATACGACAGCGAGCTGGGCGGTTGGCTGTTCACCGGGCGCGCCGCGCAGAACAACCCGATCAGGATCGGCGACTTCATCACGCAGGTCGCCAACGACTTGTCGTCCAGCACCGCGCAGGTGCTGCCGGACTTCGTCCAGACGCTCGAGATCGACGCCATCTCGATCACCTTCGACACGGCGACCAAGGACTTCGACTTCCGCTGCGAGACGAAGCTCGAGATCGAGGGGACCAAGCTCGACCTGACGCTGCACGTGTCGCTGCAGAACAAGGGCGACGACAGCTACACGCACCTCTACTCGGGTCTGCTGGTGATCGGCTCGCTGGCGTTCGAGCTGGTGTTCGAAGACGCCAAGACCGGCGAGACCAGCTCGTCGACGCTGCTGGCGGCGATCCAGCCCGGCGTCGGCATCGACGTCCAGAAGCTGGTCGCCAGCATCAGCGCCGACGCCGGCAATCTGATGCCGTCGCTGACGCTGACCCTCGAAGACGCGCTGTTCGTCTATCGCAAGGTCGGTGCGGCTCCCGCGACCTACCTGTTCGGGCTGGCGATCGGCTTCGACGACTTCAATCTGCAGTCGCTGCCGCTGGTCGGCCCGGTGCTGAAGGACGCCGGGATCGGCGGCATCAAGGACGTGCAGGCGCTCTACGCCTCGGCGGCGGTCACCGCCGACGACGTGACCGCGATCAACGCGCTGCTGAACGAAGCCAAGGCCAAGCCGCCGCTGCCGACCAAGAAGGACGCGACCGGCACGACCCAGGTGCTGAGCCAGGGCTTCAACTTCGCCGCCAACCTCGACATGGGCGACAAGCCGATCGCGCTGACCGCGGGCGGGGCCACCGCGCCGCCCAAGCCGCCGACGACCGCTCCGCCGCCGCCGGCCGGAACGCCCGCCACGCCTCCGTCGGGCAACGCCAGTTGGTTCAACGTCAACAAGTCGATCGGGCCGGCCACGCTCGATCGGATCGGCGTGCGCTACGAAAGCGGCCGCGTCTGGCTGCTGGTCGACGCCGACTTCACCCTGTCCGGCCTGGCGCTCGGCCTGCAGGGGCTGGCGCTGGGCACCAAGCTCGAGGACCCGAAGGCGATCTCGGTCAACCTCGACGGCATGTCGGTCGACTTCTCGTCCGGCCCGCTCAGCATCGCCGGCGGTTTCCTGCACCTCGGCGACGACTACCTCGGCGAAGCGCGCGTCAAGGCGGCGACCTTCGGGCTGACGGCGATCGGCGGCTACGCGCCCGACGACAAGTCGTTCTTCATCTTCGTGCGGCTGAACGCGCCGCTCGGCGGACCGCCGTTCTTCTTCGTGACCGGTGTCGCCGGCGGCTTCGGCATCAACCGTACACTGATCATCCCGCCGATCGACGAGCTGACCAGCTTCGCGCTGCTGCCGGCCAACAACAGCTTCCCGACCTCGCTGGGCGCGGGCAACCCGGGCGGGACGCTGGCGGAGACGCTGAAGTCGACCGCGGCCTACATCCACCCGCTGGCGGGGATGAACTGGGCGGCGGTGGGGCTCGACTTCACCTCGTTCGAGATGGTCGATTCCTCGGCGCTGGCCACCGTCGCCTTCGGGGTGGACTTCTCGGTCGCGCTGCTCGGCGTCACCCGGGTGACCGTGCCGAAGGCCGATCCCGAGCCGATCGTCTACCTCGAGATCACGCTGGAGGCGCAGGTCAAGCCGAGCGCCGGGCTGGTCGCCGTCGACGGGCGGATCACGCCCGCATCCTTCCTGTTCGCCAAGGCGGTCCGCATCACCGGCGGCTTCGCGTTCTACATCTGGTTCGCCGGCGACCACGAGGGCGACTTCGTCATCTCGATCGGCGGCTACCATCCGCGCTTCGACAAGCCCGACCACTACCCGGTCGTCCCGCGCCTGCAGATCAGCTACCAGACCGGCAACCTGTCCGTCGTCGGACAATCCTATATGGCGCTGACCCCGGCCATGCTCATGGCGGGGATGCGGATCGACGCGACCTGGGACACCGGAGCGCTCAGCGCCTGGTTCAGCGCCGGGATCGACTTCCTGCTCGGCTGGCGCCCGTTCCACTACGAAGCCGATGCCTACGTGCACATCGGCGTGTCGCTGACCATCGACCTGCTGTTCACCTCGGTCTCGATCACCATCCACGTCGGCGTCGACCTCAGCATCTGGGGCCCGGAATTCGGCGGCAAGGCCTCGATCGACCTCGACATCGTCTCGTTCACGATCCACTTCGGGGCCGATCCGCGGCAGGACGCGATCGACTGGCCCGGCTTCGCCGAGGCGTTCCTGCCCGCCGGCAAGAGCGAGTCCGCGGCGCCGGCGCACCTGATGGCGGCGCTCGACGATCCGGGGCCGCCGATCGATCACGGCAGCCTGTGGATCACCGGCAGCGTCTCCGACGGGCTGGCCCGCGACCTGGCGGCCGCCGACAAGACGTCGTTCTTCGCCTGGCTGGTCGACGCCAACCAGTTCGCGCTGCAGGCCAGCACGCTGATCCCCGCCAAGGCGGCCGCCTACAACACGTTCGACCTGCACGCACCGTTCACCGCCGAGGCCGGCTTCACGCCCGCCGCGACAGGCGATACGCCGACCGCGCTCTACGACACCACCACCTATCCGCACGGGATGACCTGGGCGACCGACTTCGGCGTGCTGCCGATGCAGCTCGCGCCGGCGGCGTTCCAGAGCCAGATGAAGGTGGAGCTGCTGCGGCCCAAGCCGGGCAGCGACCACACGCAAGTCGCCAACTACGTCGACGCGATCGACTCGATCGCCGTGACGCCGCAGCTGAAGTCGTCCAGCACGGCCCTGTGGGCCGGCAAGGACCCCGGCCTGAACGGCGACCGGCTGATCGACGACAGCCTGGTCGGGATGCGGCTGTCGCCGATGGCGCAGCACCCGGACATCACCTTCAAGGCCGACCTGTGGGCGATGCTGTTCGACCAGGGCGCGCCTATCACCTGGCGCCCGGTGGTTCCGGCCGCCGACACCACCGACAGCTACGAGGCGGACCCGGAGGGCGGCACGCTGACCTTCACCCTGGCCGGGAACAAGGTCACCTGCGTCGACTACACGCTGACCGCGCTGACCATCGATACGGTCGCCCAGGCGCGCAAGGACATCGTCACCGGGCTCGCCTCGCTGGGGCTGCCGGTGGATCCCAACGCGATCGACGTCTCGCAACTCGCCAGGTACCCGCTCTGGGACTGGCCGGCGATCCGAACCCTCGGTGAGGAGCTCGCGGCGTGACCACGGCCACCCTGGAATCGCCGGTCACCGGCACTGTCGAGTTCGTCCAGCACGTGCTGCCCGGGCTGGAGTCGGGCGCCTACATGCTGCGCCTCACGCAGACGCTGTCGACCCAGCCCGCGAAGCCGTCGAACACCTACTTCTTCGCGGTGAGCGGCGCGCGGTTCGCGCTCAACCCGACCGACCTCTTCGCCACCTACCCGCCCGATCAGTCGCAAGGCGAGTTCAACGGCACGCTGCCGCATGCGGTGCTGGTCAACCGCACGCTGCCCTGGCAGCGCTATCCGACGCTCGACGAGCCGGAGCGCTTCTTCCCCGACCACCAGCACGACCGCGACGTGCCGACCTGGCTGGCGGTGCTGCTGTTCGACGCCGACGACGAGGCCGCGTATCCGGGCTTCAGCGCCCAGGCCACGTCGGGGACGGTCGCCGACCTGTTCGACGTCAAGAAGGATGGCGGCGTCGGCTATTCCAGCTTCTGGGAGGCGGGGAACGTCGACGCCAGCCAGATGCAGGCGCATCTCGACTTCGGCGAGGCGCCGGAAGACGCCTGCCAGTTCATCGACGTGCCGATGCCGCTGTTCTGGAAGGTCGCGCCGTCGGTCGATGACCTCAAGATGATGGCGCACGTGCGCAACGTGAACATCATCAGCAAGGCGACGCAGAACGGCGTGCCGGCCGGGCGCAACGACCTCTCGCAAGTGCCCGGCACGTCCGAATTCTCGCTGGTGTTCGGCAACCGCGTGCCCAAGGCCGGCGTGCGCAGCTTCGCCCACCTGGTGACGCTGGAGGGGCTGGCGCCGTTCCTGCCGATCGACCCCGCGGCCGGCGATGACGCCAGCGAGATCACCAGTCCGACGCAGGCGATCGGCGAGGGCGGCGATCCGATCGTGCCGATCGCGCCGGGCGGCTTCATGCGGCTGGTCTCGCTGGCCACCTGGAGCTTCACCTCCACCGGCGACAGCAGCCACTTCGAGGAGGTGGTGCGCGCTCTGACGCCGAAGACGCCCGGGGCCACGCCCGACTATTCCATCGGCATGCCGCTGCCGGCCGCCACCGGCGTCGAGCCACCCGGCACGGCGGCGGCGCGCAAGGCG
>DATNEH010000262.1:0-5087 GCA_035553015.1 Caulobacteraceae bacterium
TGGCCGTCGGCGTCCTGCAGCAGGTAGGTGCGGTTGCCGTGCAGCACGCCCGGCCGCCCGCCGTTGATCGCCGCCGCGTGCAGGCCGCTCGCCATGCCGCGGCCGGCGGCCTCGACGCCGAACAGCTTGACGTCGTCGTCGAGGAACGGGTGGAAGAGGCCCATGGCGTTGGAGCCGCCGCCGACGCAGGCGACCGCCGCGTCCGGCAGCCGGCCCTCCTGGTCCAGCACCTGGGCGCGGGCCTCCTCGCCGATCACCCGCTGCAGGTCGCGCACCATCTCCGGATAGGGGTGCGGGCCGACGACGGAGCCGATGATGTAGAAGGTGTCCTCGGGGTTCGACACCCAATCACGCAAGGCTTCGTTGGTGGCGTCCTTCAGCGTGGCCGAGCCGCTGGTCACGGGCCGCACCTCGGCGCCCAGCAGCTTCATCCGCGCCACGTTGGGCGCCTGCCGGTCGACGTCGACCGCGCCCATGTAGACGACGCAGGGAAGGCCGTAGCGCGCGCAGACCGTCGCGGTGGCGACGCCGTGCTGGCCGGCCCCGGTCTCGGCGATGATCCGCCGCTTGCCCATCCGCATGGCCAAGAGGATCTGGCCCATGCAGTTGTTGATCTTGTGCGAGCCGGTGTGGTTCAGCTCCTCGCGCTTCAGCCAGATGCGCGCGCCGTGGTGCTCGGAGAGGCGCTTGGCGAGATAGAGCGGGCTCGGCCGGCCGATATAGTGCAACTGCTCGGCCTTCAGCTCGCCCTGGAAGGCGGGATCGGCCTTGGCCTCGCGCCAGGCGGTCTCCAGCGCCAGCACGTTGGGCATCAGCGTCTCGGCGACGTAGCGCCCGCCGTACTCGCCGAAACGGCCGGACGCGTCCGGATAGGCCGAATAGTCGTTGGGAGTCAGGGGCTTGGTCACGTCTCGGGATCAGGCGCGAGCCGCCGCCTGCAGGAAGGCCTCGATGAGAGCCGGGTCCTTTAGTCCGGCGCCGCGCTCCACGCCAGAGGAAACGTCCACGATCGGCGCGCCCGACAGCCGCACCGCCTCGACCACGTTGAACGGATCGAGGCCGCCGGCCAGCAGCCAGGGGCGGGCGAACTTGCGGCCGTAGGTCAGCGACCAGTCGAACACGACGCCGTTGCCGCCCGGCCGGTCGGCCCCCGGCGGCGCCTTGGCGTCGAGCATCAGGTGGTCGGCGACCGCCTCGAACTCGGCCAGATGTCTGAGGTCGGCCGCCTCGCCGATCGAGATCGCCTTGATCGTCCCGGCCCCGGTGCGCATGGCCACCTCGCGCACCCGCGCCGGCGTCTCGCGCCCGTGCAGCTGGATGAAGTCGGGCTGGATGGCCTCAGCGATCTCGCGGAGCAGCGCATCGGACGGATCGACGGTGACCGCCACGATCCGCACCTTGCCGCGCGCCCCCGCCGCCAGCCGCCCCGCCGCCTGCGGGCTCACGTAGCGCGGGCTCTTCTCGAACAGATTGAACCCGACATACGCCGCCCGCCCGGCGACGGCCGCCGCCACCGTCTCGGGCGTGGAAAGGCCGCAGATCTTGGAAAGCGCCATCGGCGCGTAGGTAGGGGATGGCGTCCGGCTAGGCCAGAGCGCGCCGCGCTGCACGCGGGGAACCACGGAAAAGGCGGTCCGTGTCTTCCGTGGTTCGAGAGAGCGCCGGCCGCTGGCTCGCGCGTTCGTGACCTGCACGCTCACGTCGCGGAATGCTTGCCAGACTGCGGCTTCCGGTCGCAACGTTCTCCGAACGAGCGAAGGTGGGAGGACACCCATGAAGTTCGGCATCTTCTACGAGATCAGCGTGCCGCGGCCGTGGGGGCCGGAGACCGAGCGGCAGGTCTACGCCAACTGCATCGAGCAGTGCGTGCTCGCCGACCAGCTCGGCTTCGACCACGTCTGGGCGGTGGAGCACCACTTCCTGGAAGAATATTCGCACTGCCCGGCGCCGGAGATCTTCCTGGCGACGGTGGCGGCGAAAACCCAGAACATCCGGGTGGGCCACGGCATCAACGTCTGCGTGCCGGAGATCAACCACCCGATCCGGATCGCCGAGCGCTCGGCGGTGCTCGACCTGGTCTCGGGCGGCCGGCTCGACGTCGGCACCGGCCGCAGCGCCACCTGGACCGAGCTCGGCGGCTTCCGCGCCAACCCGGACCTCACCAAGGCGACCTGGGCGGAGATCGTCCGGGCGCTGCCGAAGATGTGGATGAACGAGCGCTACGCGCACGACGGCGTCTGCTTCTCGATGCCGGAGCGGGCGGTGATCCCGAAGCCCTACCAGAAGCCGCACCCGCCGCTGTGGGTGGCGGTCACCAGCCCCGGCACCGAGATCGACGCCGCCGAGCACGGCATCGGCGCGCTGGGCCTCACCTTCAACGACTTCGCCGAGCAGGAGCGGCGGGTGAAGGGCTACAAGAAGGTGCTGCAGAACTGCGAGCCGGCCGGCGCGGTCAACGACCAGGTCGCCACGGTCAACTTCCTCTACTGCCACGAGGACAACGCCGTCGGGCAGAAGACGGGCCTGCGGCTCTCCGGCACGTTCGGCTATGCGGCCGCGCAGCTGGTGTCGGCGCGCGAGGTCTACGCCTCGCCGTCGTACGGCAGCTTCGGCCTCTTGCCGCAGGTGCGCCGCCAGTCGGCCGTGCCCGGCGAGATGCCGGGGCCGCCGCCGGGCCTGGCGGTCGGCGATCCGAAGCGGATCACCGAGGTGCTGAAGAACTGGGAATCCACCGGCATCGACTGCGTCAACTTCCTGCTGAACGCGCTGGAGACGGTGCCGCAGGCGGAGGTGCTGGCCTCGATGCGGCTCTTCGCCAAGGAGGTGATGCCCCACTTCAAGGCGCCGGCGGCGAAGCCGAAGACGCCGGTCGCGGCCGAGTAGGGAGAGCCCACCGCCATGCCCATCTTCGGAGGCTACAAGCCGACCGCCGACGGCCTGCCCGTGATCAAGGCGCTGGCCGAGGACCGCATCGACCTCGAGAACGCGCAGGTGCTAGCCCTGACCTTCGAGGTGCTGAGCGAGGCGGCGATCGCCGCGTTGCCGGCGGCGCTGCATCCGCCGTTCCCGACCTACTGCTCGCTGATCCTGCGCCGGCACGACGACAGCCCGCTGGGCCCGGTCACGACGGCGGAGCTGCGGCTGCACGCCAGAGCCACCAACCACTATGTCGGCTACGTGCTCGGCGGCTTCACCGACAACGAACGTGTCTCGGCCTGGCTGGAGAACGGCTACGGCAAGCGTCTGGCGGTGGCCGAGACGGTGTCGCTGAAGAAGCGGCACTACGGCTTCGAGGCGAACGTGGTGGCGGGTGGCAAGACCGTGCTGAACGCGGTGGTGGAGAACCCCACCCAGATCGCCGGCGTCGACGTGCTGCACGTGCAGAACAGCGTGCTGGCGGTGCTGGACGGGGCGCCGACGCTGATCGCCGAGGAGTTCGAGTTCCAGATCAAGGAGGCGCGGCGCGGGCCGGCCCACTACCACACGCTCGACATCGCCGCCTTCGGCGCGCCGACGCTGACGGTGAGCAACCACCTGCCCGCCACCTGGATCCTCGCCGACTGGAGCTACATGCCGGTGCGCTTCGTGATCGACCCGTTGAAGCCGGCGGTGGCGGGGACGCGGAAGCTGGGGCAGCCGGCGGCGGCCTGACCCTCCGCCGCTCTTCCCCGCAAGCAGGGACCCACGCTTTTTCTCATGCGCCGGGGGCGGCTTCCGGCGCGTGAAGGATTGACCACGAACCTCACGAACCACACGAACAGGCCGGGCTGATCGCGGCTATCCTGGACCGTTCGTTAAGTGCGTAGGGTTCGTGGTCAGAGAACCTGGGTCCCCGCCTTCGCGGGGAAGAGCGGAAGTGGGGCGATCCTTGGCCTATCGCAGTCTCAGGGAGTTCATCTCCCGCCTGGAGGCCGAGGGCGAGCTGGTGCGCGTCGCCGAGCCGGTGCGGACCGAACTGGAGATCACCGAGATCTGCACGCGGCTCCTCGCCGAGGGCGGGCCGGCGGTGCTGTTCGAAAAGCCGATCCGCGCGGATGGCTCGGTCTCGCCGATCCCCTGCCTCGCCAACCTGTTCGGCACGGTCAAGCGCGTCGCCATGGGGGTGACGCTGCAGGGCAAGGGGCGGACCAGCGCCGCCGACCTGCGCGAGGTCGGCGAGCTGCTGGCGTTCCTGCGCTCGCCGGAGCCGCCGCGCGGCATGAGGGAGGCGCTCGACCTTTTGCCGCTCGCCCGCACCGTGATGGACATGCGCCCGAAGACGGTATCGCGCGCGCCGGTGCAGCAGGTGGTCTGGACCGGCGGCAAGATCGATCTGGCGCAGCTGCCGGTGCAGACCTGCTGGCCCGGCGAGCCGGCCCCGCTGATCACCTGGCCGCTGGTGGTCACCAAGGGGCCGTCCGCCAGCCGCGAGGACGACTTCAACCTCGGCATCTATCGCATGCAGGTGATCGGCCGCGACCGCACCATCATGCGCTGGCTGGCGCATCGCGGCGGCGCGCAGCACCACCGCCGCTGGAAGGGCGCCGGCAGGCGCGAGCCGCTGCCGGCGTGCGCGGTGATCGGCGCCGACCCGGGGACCATCCTGGCGGCCGTCACGCCGGCGCCCGACACCCTCTCGGAATATCAGCTGGCCGGTCTGTATCGCGGCTCGGCCATTGAGCTGGTCCCGGCCAAGACGCAGCCGCTGCTGGTCCCGGCCCAGGCCGAGATGGTGATCGAGGGCGAGGTGCTGCTCGACGACTATGCCGACGAGGGGCCCTTTGGCGACCACACCGGCTACTACAACGCGGTCGAGCCGTTCCCGGTGTTCCGGGTGACGGCCATCACCATGCGGCGCGACCCGATCTATCTCACCACCCACACCGGCCGCCCGCCCGACGAGCCGTCGGTGCTCGGCGAGGCGCTGAACGAGGTGTTCGTGCCGCTGCTGAAGGGCCAGTTCCCGGAGATCGTCGACTTCTGGCTGCCGCCGGAGGGCTGCAGCTACCGGATCGCGGTGGTCTCCATGAAGAAGGCGTACGCCGGCCACGCCAAGCGCGTGATGATGGGCGTGTGGAGCTACCTTCGCCAGTTCATGTACACAAAGT
>DATNEH010000263.1:0-6772 GCA_035553015.1 Caulobacteraceae bacterium
AGCGTGATCTCGTGCTTTCCGGCCGCGCCGAACTCGGGCCACCACCGCGTCACCGGCGCATCGAGCTCCAGCTGGCCACGCTTCACGAGCCGCAGGACGCAGGTGGCGGCGATCGCCTTGCCGATCGAGAAGACGTTGACCAGCGTGTCCTCGGCCCACGGCCGCGTGCGGGCGCGATCGGCCCAGCCGCCCCAGAGGTCGACGACCTTGCGCCCGCCGACGAACAGCGTCACCGCCGCGCCGATCTCGCCGTGCTTGACGAAATTGCCCGCGAACGCCTCGCGGACGGCCGCGAAGCGTGGGTCGCAGACGCCATCGATCGGAACGGGATCGGCGGCGCTCATGTCGGATGGCTCGAATGCACCGCTTATTCTAGCCCGCATTGCCCCGGAGGCAGCAAGCGGGCGGCGAGCGGAACCGGCCAGAGCGGATCCTCGCGGCTGCTGTCGGAATCGCGCGCGCTCGATCGTCCTGCTGGGGTGGGCAATGACCCGTGGGAGGAGGACCCGTCATGGGCGCGAACACAGAACCACTGACGCCGGCGGCCGAGCTGGCCGCGCGCAACCCCCTGCGCATCTCGGGCGAGAGCGCCGAGTATCGCGCCGCGCGGACGGCGCTGCTGGCCGAGGAGATCGAACTGCGACGTCACATGGAGCGCGTCGCCGAGCAGCGGCGCGCGCTCCCGCTCGGCGCCCCGGTGACGGGCGACTATCGCTTCGACACCGAAGCCGGTCCGACCGACCTGGCGGGCCTCTTCGGCGACAAGCAGACGCTCGCCGTCTTCAGTTACATGTTCGGGCCCGAGCGTCGGCGTCCCTGCCCGGTGTGCACCAATCTCATCGATGGATGGGACGCCAACGCGCTCGACATCGGCCAGCACATCGCCTTCGTGGTCGTGGCCCGCTCGCCGCTCGAGCGGCTCCTTGCGTGGAAGAAGGAGCGCGGCTGGACGAACCTGCGCCTGACCAGCGACCTCACCTGCGACTACAGCCGCGACTACTTCGCCCTGCAGCCCGACGGCTCCGAGGACGGCAGCCTCAGTATCTTCACCCGCCGCGACGGGACCATCCGGCACTTCTGGTCGAACGAGATGACGCTCGAAACGGCCGACCCGGGCCAGGGCCCGCGCGGCACGGTGGAGAGCTATTCGCCGCTGTGGACGATGATGGACGCCACCCCGGAGGGTCGTCACCCCGAGTGGTATCCGTCGCTGAGCTACGATTGAGCAGCGCGGACCTGCGTGCGGCGAGCGCCGGCGCGGTCAGGGCGTGCGCAGGATCCGGCCCAGCAACTCGCGGATCGCGGCCTTGCCGGCTTCCGCCTCCGCCTCGCTGTCCTCGGCGCGGGCGATCAAGAGCGCGATCTCAGTGAGCGAGGCCAGCAGCATGTGGGCGAAGGGCTCGACCATCGCCTCGGGCAGCCCGGCCTCGGCCGCCGCGGGCGCCAGCGCGGCCTTCAAGAGGCCGAAGCCGTGCTGGGCGTCGATCGCGCGCCACTTCTCCCAGCCGAGCGCCGCCGGCGCGTCGGTGAGCACGATCTGGCGCACGGCCTTCTCGCGCGCCAGGTCGAGGAATGCGTCGCCGCCGACGGCCAGCGCTTCGGCCGGGCTGGCGGCCGCGGCCGAGCGCGCGAGCACGATCTGCGCGATCTCCGCCTCCATCGCCTCGAACACCGCCTCGAACAGCGCCTCCTTGCCGCGGAAGTGGTGGTAGAGCGCGCCGCGGCTGACGCCGCTGGCGGCGAGCACCTGCTCGATCGAGACGCCCGCATAGCCGTGCTCCGCGAACAGCCGCCGCGCCGCCTCGATGATCTCGCGGCGCGTCTCCAGGCCCTGCTCGACCTTCCGATTCAACCTTCGTCGCCTCCCACGCAGACTCCATTTGACAGACCGACAGTCGGTACGTAAATATACCGACAGTCGGTCGGCAAACCAGGACCGACTCTCTGAATAGCGGAAAGGATCTGCCATGGCGCAGCAAAAGCAGCGCGTGACGACGCGCGTCGGTGAGGTGGCCTTTGTCGACAAGGGCGATGGGCCGCCGGCGCTCTTCGTGCACGGCGTCTTCCTGAACAGCCACTATTGGCGCCATGTGATCGACCGGCTGGCCGGCGAGCGGCGCTGCCTGGCGCCCGATCTGCTGGGCCATGGCGACACGCCGGCGAGGCCCGACCAGGACGTCTCGTTTCGCGCCGAGGCCGAGCTGCTGGAGGCGTTCTGCGAGGCGCTGGGCCTGGCCGAGGTCGACCTGGTGGCCAACGACAGCGGCTGCGCGGTCGCGCAGATCTTCGCCGCGCGCCATCCGGAGCGGATCCGCACGCTGACGCTGACCAACGGCGACACGCACGACAACTACCCGCCGGCCGACTTCGCGCAGACAATCGAGCTGGCCAAGGCGGGCGTCTTCTCGGCGCAGCGCGAGGCGTTCGCCGCCGACGTCGGCCTGCTGCGCGGCGGCTTCGGCTCGGGCTACGAGAACGTCGACGCGGTCAGCGACGAGACGCTGCGGACCTACGTCGGCCCGCTGCTGGCGACGCCGGAGGCGACGCGGACGCTGGAGCGCTGGCTGGTCTCGATCGGCGACAACAGCCAGACCACCGAGATCGAGCCGCAACTGCGCCAGCTGCAGGCGCCGACGCTGATCGTCTGGGGCACGGGCGACGCCTTCTTCCCGCTGAAGTGGGCCTACTGGCTGAAGGAGACGGTCCCCGGCGCGCGCCAGGTGGTCGAGCTCGAAGGCGCCAAGCTGTTCTTCCCGGAAGAGCGCCCCGACGAACTGGCCGACGCCATCCGCGCCCATTGGCGGGCGACAGCCGAGGTGGCGGCAGCCTAGCCCTCGAGCATCGCCGCCAGTTTCGTTGCGGTGTTCCAGTTGCGGGCGGTGCCGCGGACGCCGAGACGGCGCTCGATGACGGCGCCCGTGAGCTTCGAGTCGCCGATGCCGTCCGGATAGGCGATGAAGAGCTCGCGGCCCGCCGCGGCGAGCGTCTCGCGGCCCTTGATGGCGGCCTGTAGCGCCGCCACCGCGTCGCGCTCCGGGGCGGTTTTCAGTGGCATGACGACGAGGTGGCTGGGATCGCGCTCGGCCATCTCGGCGTGCGGGTTGGCCGCGAGGACGGCCCGCCACTGATGGTCGGCGCGCACGAGCACGTCCGAGGCGAAGCCGAAACGGGCGGCGAACGCCCGCTCGATCTCGGCCTCCAGCTCCGCGCCGGTCAGCGCGCTCCTGAACACCAGGTTGCCGGTCTGCAGCAGGGTGCGCGCGTCCTCCAGGCAGAGCTCGTCGGCCAGCGCCTTCAGCTCGGCCGAGGTCGCCTTGCGGCCGCCGACGTTCACCGCGCGGAAGAGCGCGATCTGCGCGGTCAGAGCCATGCCAGGCCTGCCTCGCCGCGCAGGATGGCCTCGGCTGCGGGCGCGTGCTTGGCCCCGCCGCGCTCGTGCAGGACCAGAGCCGGCAGCAAGCGCAGCGGCGCGCGCCCGCCGCGCACCGCGCGGACGATCACGCGGCCGGCCGGCTCGTCGGCGAACGGCTGGATGGGGCGGATCTGGAACGAGCCAGCTTTCTCGCCGAGCAGCGCCAGGATGTCGGCCAGCCGATCGGCGCGGTGGATCAGCGTGATCGTGCCGCCGTCGCGCACCGTCTTCGCGAGCCACCCGGTCCAGGCGGCGAGGCCCGCGTCGGCCACGTACGCGCCGCGCCTCGCTGGATGCGGCCCGCGCAGCGCGCCCGGATCGTCGAAGAACGGCGGGTTGCAGAGCGCCGCGTCGAACGGCGCGGCGGGCGGGCGCACGCCCGCTTCAACGTCGCCTTCCAGCACCTCGACGCGGGCCGCCAGATCGTTGGCGGCGATGTTATGACGGGCCAGCGCCACCGCCGCCGGATCGCGCTCGACGCCGCAGAACTGCACCTGCGGGCGCCGTGCAGCGGCCGCCAGCAGCGCTGCGCCGACCCCGCAGCCGGCCTCGACGACCCGCGCCCCTGCAACCGCATCGCAAGCGGCGGCGAGCAGGGCGGCGTCCAGCCCGGCGCGGTAGCCCCTGGCCGGCTGGCGCAGCGCGACGCGGCCGCCCAGGATGCGATCGTCGGTGAACGCGCCAGTCACATTGGCGCCGCTTTCGTTCATCCCGCGGGTTCCCGAGCCTTGTGCTCGCCTTGACGCTCCCCTATCCCGCACCCATTGTCCGCCCGCAAGGCGATCGCCCGGCGCCTGTAGGAGCCCAGTCTTGGACGCAGTGAAAGCGGCCACCGTCCGACCGGCCGGCTCCGTCGACCGTCTGGTCCGGCTCACCCGGTCGGACATGGACGGCGTCGACGCGCTGATCCTGGCGCGCATGCAGAGCCCCGTGAGCGTGATCCCGTTGCTGGCCGAGCACCTGATCGCCGCCGGCGGCAAGCGGCTGAGGCCCCTGTTGACGGTCGGCGCGGCGCGGCTGGCGGGCGGGCGCGGCGACGCGGCGCTGAAGCTGGCCGCGGCGGTGGAGTTCATCCACACAGCGACGCTGCTGCACGACGACGTGGTCGATTCCTCGCAGCTGCGGCGCGGCAAGGTGGCCGCACACCTGATCTGGGGCGCGCCGTCCAGCGTGCTGGTCGGCGACTTCCTGTTCGCGCGGGCCTTCGAGCTGATGGTGGAGACCGGCTCGATGCGGGCGCTGGAGATCCTGGCGCGCGCCTCGCGGGTGATCGCCGAGGGCGAGGTGCTGCAGCTGACCCGGGCCCACGACCTGAAGCTCTCACAGGCCACCTACCTCGAGATCATCGGCGCCAAGACCGCCGAGCTGTTCGCCGCGGCCGCCGAGGCCGGCGCGGTGTCGGCCTGCGCCGACGATCGCCGCGCTGCGGCGTTGCGCAGCTACGGGGCCAACCTGGGGCTGGCGTTCCAGCTGGCGGACGACGCGCTCGACTACGCCGGCTCGGCCGAGACGCTCGGCAAGAACGCCGGCGACGATTTCCGGGAAGGCAAGGCGACGCTGCCGCTGATTCTCGCCATCGCCCGCACCGGCGCCCGCGAGGCCGAGTTCTGGGAACGGGTCATCGGCCGCAAGGAGCAGACGGACGCCGACTTCCGCCGCGCCCGCGAGCTGGTGCTCGGCGTCGGCGGGCTCGACGCGACGCTGAGCCTCGCCGCTGACTACGCCGACGACGCCAAGCGCGCGCTGGCAGTGTTCCCCGCCGGCGAGTGGCGCGAAGCCCTCGAAGCCCTCGCCGACTTCGCCGTCAGCCGGCGCGCTTAGCGGCGCGCAGGCGCTCGGCGGGCTTGGGGGCGGGCGCGGGCGCGTCGCCCTTGGCGCGGACCCAGCAGGTCTTCGACCACTGCGCGGCGCTGCGGCAGAACGCCTTGGCGTCCGCCGCGGTCTGGAAGCCAACCACGTCCGCCCGGTAGACGTGGGCGGTCCCCACCACAGCCTGCTCGATCGTGGTGGTGAGCGGCGGCTCGACCAGGTGCTTGAGCTCGCGCAGCACCTTCTGGGCGTCCTGCAGGCTGGCGCTGGCGGCCACCTGCGCGATGCGGTCGCCGGCGACCTTGGGGATGTAGGATGCGGCCTGCGGCGCGGCCGGGGCGCTCGGCGCGTAGACGGCGGCCTGCGTCGGGGCGCCCATCTTCACCACCAGAGGCGGGGACGGCGGCGGGGCGCTGGGCGGCGCCACGCCGGCGGCAGGCTGCGGTGCGGCTTGTGAGGCGACTTGCGGGCCGGCCTGCGGCGCGGGCGCAGCCGGCGGCAAGGCGCGCACGATGGGCAGCGGCGCGGCGACCTTCGCCGGTGCTGGCTGCGCCATCTCCTTCACGACCGGCGGCGGGCCGGCCGGCGCGACCTTCTGGTTCGCGCAGACGCGCGCCAGGACCGGAGCCATGAACGAGTCCGGCGTCGGGGCCACCCAGGCGCCGGTGACGGTCCGCGGCCGCTCGGCGCCGCCGAAGCGGGGCTGGTCGTAAGCCTCGGCGCTGACGAAGCGATTGACGCTGTGGGCGCAGTCCACGTCGGCGACGGCGCGCAGCGAGCGGAAGCCGAAGCGTGTGGCCGCCTCGTTGGTGGTCGCCTCGATGTCGAGGCCGACCTGGGTCTCCGCGGACTGCGAGCCGCCGCTGGCCAGCAGGATGGTGATCTCGACGCCGTCCTTGAGGATCGGCCCGCTGGCCGCGGCGGGCGCGGCGGCCAGGACGGCGGCCGGGGCGGCGGCCAGCAGGGCGGAAAGCAGAAGGGCGGGCGTCACGCGAACTCCGAACGCTGGCGGCAGGCGCGCGCCAGGGTGGCCAGCGATTCGTTAGCGAACCCACCCGACTCACCCAAGGCGACGCCGGAGCCAGCGCTAGCTGAATCGGGGCCCGCGCGCCATTCAACTCCGTGCCGAAACCTTCGCCCGGCAGGAGAAGGCGTCAGCCCGGCCCGATCATGTTCTCCGGGCGCACGACCTCGTCGAACTCGGCGTCGGTGACATAGCCGCCGCCGACCGCTTCCTCGCGCAGCGTGGTGCCGTTCTTGTGGGCAGTCTTGGCGATCTTGGCCGCGGCGTCGTAGCCGATCTTGGGGGCCAGCGCGGTGACCAGCATCAGCGAGCGGTCGAGCGCGGCCTTGATGTTGGCCTCGCGCGGCTCGATGCCGACCACGCAGTGCTCGGTGAAGCTCTCGGCGGCGTCGGCCATCAGCGTGATCGACTGCAGCAGGGAGTAGGCCATCACCGGGTTGAACACGTTGAGCTCGAAGTGGCCCGAGGCGCCGGCGAAGCTGATCGTGGCCTCGTTGCCGAAGATCCGTGTACAGACCATCGTCAGG
>DATNEH010000264.1:0-10570 GCA_035553015.1 Caulobacteraceae bacterium
CACCCGACGCTTGTGGCAGCTTTACTGCGCGAAGAGGCCGCTCGGCAAGGCGCCGACCACCGAGGCCGTCATGCAGGTGGCCAGGAACCCGGCCAGCATCGCCTTCCAGACCATCCCCATCACCTCCTTGTGCCGCGAGGGCGCGAGGATCGAGTAGCCGGCCACGTTGATCCCCACCGAGGCGATGTTGGCGAAGCCGCAGAGCGCGTAGGTCATGATGATGCGGGTCCGATCCGAGAGCACCTCCGGACCCAGCTTGGCCATGTTGATGAAGGCGGTGAACTCGGTGAGCATCAGCTTCACGCCGAGCAGTGCGCCGGCCGGCTGCGCTTCCTTCCACGGGATGCCCATGCACCAGGCCAGCGGCGAGAAGACGACGCCGAAACCGCGCTCCAGGCTCAGCGGCGCGCCGCCGACCGGCGCCAGCAGGCCGAGCGCGCCGTCGATCATCGCCACCAGCGAGACGAACACGATCAGCGTGGCGGCGATCCTGAGCGTGATGTCGAGCCCGACCTCGGTCCCCTTCATCAGCGCATCGATCGAGCTTTCGTAGGTCTTGCCGCCGTCTTCGAGTTGGGCATCCGCCGCGGCCTCGGCGGCCGCGTCGCGCGGCGCCAGGATGCGGGCCAAGAGGACGCCGGCCGGCGCGGAGATCACCGAGGCGGTCAGCACGTGCGCCGCCGCGTTGGGCAGCACGCCCTTCAGGATGGTCGCATAGGCCACCATGGTCGAGCCGGAGACGCAGCTCATGCCCACCGACAGCAGCAGGAAGAGCTCGGAGCGCGAGAGCGAGGGCAGGTAGTTGCGGATGAAGATCGGGCCCTCGACCTGGCCCATGAACACGGTGGCCGCGGTGGCCAGCGCCGGCGGTCCGCGCAGGCCCATCAGCCGCTCGAACACAAAGCCGAAGCCCTCGATGATCCACTTGAGGATCCGCCAGTGCCAGAGCAGCGCCGACAGCGCACAGATCACCAGGATCACCGGCAGCACGCGGAACGCGAACACGAAGAGGCCGCCCGGGTTGGTCACCGCGTAGGGCTGGGCGTCGCCGCCGGCCAGGAACCCGAACACGAAGGCGACGCCGGCCTGGGTGCTGTCGGTCAGGCCGTCGACCACCGTTCCGGCGCCCGAGAGCACCGCACGCGCGCTCGGCAGCCCGAACAGCAAGAGCACCAGCCCCGCCTGCACCGCGAGCGCGCCGATCGCCAGCCGCCAGGGGAACGCCGACCGCCGCTCCGACAGCGCCCAGCAGATCGCCAGCACGACGACGATCCCCAGCAGGCTCTGCGCATTCTCCGGCCCGAACATCCGCCCCGCCTCGCCCGACCGCCGGATTGGGCATGAGCCGGGGCGGGCGCGCAAGCTACTCGGGCGGCCGCGGCTGCAGGATCACGATCGAGACGTTGCGGGTCGGCGTGAAGTTGGTGTGGCGGACCTCGAACTGGGTCGGCGAGATCTTCTTCACGCCGTCGGCGCAGAAGCTGACCAGGTTGGCCGGCGCGCCCTTGTCGACCACCATGCGGAAGTCGCCGATCGGCGCGCGCCAGTTGGCCCCGCTGATCAGGATGTACTCGATCCGCTGCTCGGTGAACGGCGCCTCGACGTCGCCCGCCTTCATCGTCTTCCGCACCGACGCCAGGAACGCGTCGTCGACACAATAGTGAGCGCGGCGCGCGGCGTACTCGGGCTGCTTGGCGAAATAGGCCGAGCCCCACTCCGTGCCGGCGCTCTCGCCCACCGACGGCGAATAGCGGTGCTCGACCACGATCTCGCGGCCGGCCGGGAAGGTCTGGCGCCAGAAATAGGTGGTCTTCAGCGTCCAGGTCGCCTCCCAATGCTTCTTGATGGTGGTCGCGCTGTCGCCGTACTCGTCGATCACCGCCAGGCCCTTGGCGACCAGCGCGTCCTTCACCGGCTGCGGCAGCCGGTCGAGCGCCTCGTTGGTCGAGGCCAGGTGCGGCGCCAGCGGCACGCCCAGCGACTTCAGGTAGGCGGTCTGGTCGACCCCGTGCTTGATCGCCCTCTGCTCGACCTGCGCCGCCACCGGCTTGCTGTCGACCAGGGTCGAGAAGCCGAGGATGTTGACCGGGTCCTGGGTCGGGATCGAGAGCATGTCGTCATAGCCCTCGGTGGTGATGTCGGGCATCGGGAACGCCACCGTGACGGTGACGTCGTGCGGCGACGCATTGGCGAACCGGTATCGCACCCGCACCTGCTTGGCCGAGATGAAGAGGTCCTCGGCCCGCATCTCGATCGCCGCGCTCTTGGTCAGCACCAGCCCGCCGGCGGCGAGCTCTGCTGTCGAGTCGTTGGCGGCGGCGCCGGCGCTCCAGAGCAACGCCGCGCCGCAGATGGCGCCGCCCGTCGCTTTCAAGCTCGTCCGCATCGGCCCCTCGCCTCTCCTAGCCCCACCGCTGGCAGGTGCGGCTACTGCTGGCTCAGTTCCCGCGCCAGCGCCGCGTCGCCGTAGATCTTCTGTAGCGCCTCGGTGATGGCGACGGTGGAGACGGCGATCGTGCGGTTGAGGGCGGCGTCGTAGGTGAAGTCGCCGGCGATGCCGTGGATGTTGCTGTCGAAGGCGGTGCCGACGATGCGTCCGTGGGCGTCCACCACCGGCGAGCCGGAGCTGCCGCCGGTGATGTCGTTGGTGGTGGCGAAGTCGAGGATGGTGTCCTGGTCGAGCTTCGGCCCGTCCTCGGTCCAGCGGCTCGGCAGCCGGTACGGCGGCGCGCCCGTGGCGCGCTGGAAGAGGCCGGCGAAGGTGGTGAACGGCGTCGTCTGTCCGCCCTGGTCGGTCCAGCCGGCGACCTTGCCGTAGCTGAGCCGCAGCGAGAAGTTGGCGTCCGGATAGAGGCCGGTCCCCTCGAAGGCGTAGCGCACACGCGCGATGCGCTCGCCGCCGTCCTGCACCTGCGATTCGACCTCTTCCTCCCACACCTGCCGCGCGGCGCGGCTCAAGGGGTCGGTGCGCAGCACGAACTGGATCATCGGATCATCGGAGGCGGCCACCGCCGCCATGCCGCCCTCCCAGAGCGCCTTGCGCAGCGCCGGATCGCCCAGCCTGGAGCCGGCGACAAGCCGCGTGGCCAGAGCGTCAGGCGTTTCGCCGCCCAGCAGCATGGTCACCGCCGGCGTATCGGCGCCCAGCTGGTCGCGGGCCCGAGTGAGCCAGAACTCCAGCCGCAGCTTCTCCAGCGCCGGCTGCACCGGCTTGGGATCGACCAGCAGCTTCTCGTCGAGCGCCAGGCGCGAGTCGCCGTACTCCGGCAGCCGCTGGCCGCTGGGCTTGACCCGCTCGGCCGCCGCCCGGACCAGCTCGCGGGCGTAGCGGTAGAGGTCAGAGCCCCCGCCGGCGCCCGCCTCCAGCTCATGCCAGACCACGAACTGGCGGTCGTAGGCCTGCTCGCCGGCCGCGATCTGGCCCCACGGGTCGCCGATCTCGCCGGCGAGCTTCGGATCGGTCGCGAGCCTGGCCCTGAGGTCCGCCTCGTCCTTGGCCCGCGCCGCCATGAAGGCCGGATCACGCAGCGTCGCCAGGCGGTTCACGAGCACCTTCTGGGTGTTCTCGGTCTCGAAGAGCGCGCTGGCCACCAGTCGGCGCATCGCCGGCCCCTGCTCGCCGAGCGCGATGAGGCGCGCACGCAGCTCGGCCATCTCCTGCGTCAGCAGCGGCAGCGAGACGTCGCGCAGCGACTCCAGCTGGGCCACCGTCAGCCGCCGCTCGGTGATGCCCGGGTTGCCGGACACGAACACCGGCTCGCCGGCCTGAGGCGCGACGGTGGACCAGGTGAGGAAGTTGGGCGTCGCGGCGGGCTTGCCGTTCTCGTAGAGCCGCAGGAACGCACAATCGAGGTCGTAGCGCGGGAAGGTGAAGTTGTCGGGATCGCCGCCGAACCAGGCCGCATCCAGCTCCGGCGCGAACACCAGGCGCACGTCGGCGTAGCGGCGGTACTTGTAAACCTTGAACTGGCCGCCCTGGTAGAAGCTGATCACCTGGCAGCGGAAGCGCGCGTCGCCGCCGCAGGCCTCGCGCTCGACGTTGGCGATGGCGGTCTGGCGGGCGTTGGCGAAGTCTTCGCCGAGCTTGCCGGCGCCGGCCGCGAAGATCGGTGCGGTCACGTCGGTGATGGCGACCAGCACCTCGGCCTGCACGTCCGGGCAGGTGCGCTCCTCGGTCGGTCCGTCCGCCACGAAGCCGTCGGCGACGAAATCGCGGTCGGCCGGCGAGACCTGCTCGGCGCAGGCGACGATGCAGTGCTGGTTGGTCAGCACCAAGCCGCCATGCGAGACGATCGAGGCCGAGCAGCCGTTGGTGAGCCGCACCGAGGCGTCGCGCAGGTGGTCCAGCCAGCGCGCGTCGAGCGAAACGCCCAAGGCATCCTTGACGCGCGCCACGGGCGCCTCGTCGAAGGGCCACATGCCTTCGTCGGCCTGCGCCCTCCCGGCGCAGAGCATGAGCGCCGCGCCGCCCAAGGCCAGAGCCTTCCTGAACATCACCGGCAAAGTCTAAGGCCGCCCGGCGCGCCCTGTCCACGCTGCGAAACGGCGCAATTTCCAGCCTTCACGGCAGCGCCGCCAGCCGCCATCAATGCGCGCGACCGCCGACCAGCCCCGGAGAGAGCCGATGCCGCACAACGCCCAGTCCGTCGCCGCCGCGATGCAATGCCTCGACGACTTCATGGCCGCGTTCAACGCGCGCGATATCGACGCCTGGCAAAAGACCTTCAACTTCCCGAGCGTGCGGCTGGCCTCCAATACGCTGGCGATCATCGACGAGACCTACCACCAGCCGGAGATGTTCGGCCGCGGCGCGCTCAGCGAATGGGACCACTCGGCCTGGGCCCGGCGCGAGATCATCCACGCCGGCGACGACAAGGTGCACATCGACACCCGTTTCGTGCGCTACCGCAAGGACGGCAGCGAGATCGGCGCGTTCGATTCGATCTACGTGGTCACCTGCGAGAACGGCCACTGGGGCGTGAAGGCGCGCTCGAGCTTCGCCCCATGAGCGCGCCCATGAACGCCTCCAAGAACGCCCCCAAGAACGCCCCGGGGGCGGCCTTCCGCACCTCGTACGCCGCGTTCTCGACCGCGGCCGACCCGCCGCTCACCGTAGCCGGCAAGCTCTCGGCGCCGGCCGAGGGCGATCCAGCGCCGGGCGTGCTGATCTGCCATGGCTCGGACGGCGTCGACGGGCGCGGCGAGTTCCACGCGCAGGCGCTGAACGCGGCGGGCATCGCGACCTTCGAGATCGACATGTGGGCCGCCCGCGGCGTCGGTCGCGGCGCGGCGGCGCGGCCGCGCTCGGTCCCGCAGACGTTGCCGGACGCGTTCGCGGCGGCCGCCTTCATGGCGCGGCAACCGGAGATCGACGCCGCGCGCCTCGGCATCCTCGGCTTCTCCTGGGGCGGCGTGGTCTCGCTGCTGACCGCCGCGCAGCGATGGCGGGACGAGTTGGGCGCCGGCGCGCCGCCGTTCGTCGCCCACGCGGCGCTCTACCCGGTCTGCTGGTCCTACGGGACCGTGCCCGGCTTCTCGCTCGATGAACTGACCGGCGCGCCGATCCTGATCCAGACCGGCGACGCGGATGCCTACGACGACCCGGATGGCCTGGATCAGCTGCTGGCGCGCTTGCCGCCGGCCTCGCGCGCCCTGGTCCGCGGCATCACCCACAAGGGCGCCGGCCACGCGTTCGACCGCCAGGGTCCGGCGAAAGAGATCAACGATCCCTTCGCCCACAAGGGCAAGGGCGGCCCGGTGACCATGGCCTTCCATCCCGAAGCCGCCGCTGCGGCCCGCGCCGCCAACGTGGCGTTCTTCGAGGATATCCTCGGCTAGGCTCGTTGCAGCCGCCTCAGGTGTGGCGACCTCGCCCGACCAGCGGTTCCCGGCTTACGGCGAATTAATGCCCCGGAACCGCCCCTTACCTCGAATTAATTGGTCGCTCGCCCAACGCCCCCCGTAAGACACGACCTGCGCGAGGGGATCATGTCACTAGCTCTGGCTACGCTGATCTACGAGTGGCGCCGCTATCTGGCGGCGATCATCGCGCTGGCCTTCTCCGGGATGATGGTGCTGGCGTTCTCGGGCCTGTTCGCCGGCATCATCCACGCCGAACTCGCCACCTGGGAGCGCTCGCGCGCCGACCTGGTGATCGTGTCCCCGAACGTGAAGGCCATCGTCAACAACGGCGGCGGCAACGGCCTGCCGGCCCGCATCAAGCCGCTGATCTACCTCAACCCCGAGGTCACCGACGTCGAGCCCATCAGCGGCGACGGCGCCCAGTGGATCAACACGCCAGGCCCTGGCCAGAAACGCGTGCAGATGTGGGTGCAGATGTTCGGGGTCGAGCCCTACGCAGGGTCGGTCACGCTGCCACGCGACTTCACGGACGCCGAGCGGATCGGACTGATGGAGCCCGGCGCGGTGGCCGTCGACGGCAGCGCCCTGAAGCAGCTGGGCGTGAAGCCTGGCGACGAGATCTCGCTCAATCACCACTCGGCCCACGTGCGGGTCATCCTGCACGGCTACCAGAGCCCCGAGCAGCCGCTGGTGGTCGCGTCCTACGCCACGATGCGTCTCTTCGGCCTGCAGGGCGACGGGCTGATGACCGGGCCGCTGATGGTCAGCCTGAAGGACCCGAAGCGCGCCACGATCGTCCGCGACCAGCTGAACGCCGTGGCGCACGGCGCCTACCGCGCGATGACCCTGAAAGAGCTGAACCAGGCCAACGAGGCGGCGATCATGGGCGAGCAGATCATCGGCCTGCTGCTCGGGTTCTCGGTCTTCCTGGCTGCGCTGATCGGCATCGGCGTCACCTCGCAGACGCTGCGCGGCGCGATCCTCTCCAATATCCGCGAGTTCGCCTCCCTGCGCGCGCTCGGCATCGGCATGATGTCGCTGCGCAGGATCGTCATGGAGCTGTCGTTCTGGGTGGGGATCGCCGGCCTGTTCGCGGCGCTGCTGCTCACCGGCCTCATCGGTCTTGCGGCGTCCGGCATCGGCCTGCCGCTGGTGATCCGCCCGCCGATCACGATCTTCGTCTGCGCGATGATGATGGTGATCGCCATCATCTCCGGCGCGATGGCGATGGGCATCCTGAAGAAGAGCCAGCCGGCGGACCTGCTGAGATGACCGCCGCCGTCTCCGCTCAGGGCCTCGTCAAGCGGTTCAAGACCGGCCGCACCCACGCCACGGTGCTGCGCGAGGTCGACTTCGAGGCCGAGGCCGGCCACGTGACCATGGTCATGGGCCCGTCGGGCTCGGGCAAGTCGACGCTGATCGCGGCGCTGTCGGGCCTGCTGCGGCCGGACGCCGGCAAGGTGACGGTGCTTGGCGAGGAGCTGTGGCGCCTCCCGGCCGGCCGGATCGACCGCTTCCGGCTCGAGCATTGCGGCTTCATCTTCCAGGGCTTCAACCTGTTCCCGGCGCTGACCGCCTACGAGCAGGTAGCCACCGTGCTTCGCCAGAAAGGCCTGAAGCGCAAGGCGGCCCGCGACCGCGCCGTCGAGGCGCTGACCGAAGTGGGCCTCGCCCCGCGCATGCGCCAGCGCCCGTCCGAGCTCTCCGGCGGCGAGAAGCAGCGCGTCGCCATCGCCCGCGCGCTCGCCAAGGCGCCCAGCCTGGTGTTCGCCGACGAGCCGACCTCCGCCCTCGACGGCGAGAGCGGCCAACTGGTCGTACGCCTGCTGCGCCGCGCCGCCACCGAGCATGGCGCGGCGGTGATCTGCGTCACCCACGACCCGCGCCTCGAAGCTTTCGCCGACCGCCTGGTGCGGATCGAGGACGGCCAGGTGCTGTCCGACGAACCGATCGTCCGCGCGGCGCCAACGCCGCAACTGGAGCCCGCCCTCAATTGAGCCGCGCCCGCATCCTCCCCGTTCTCGCCCCTGCCCTCGCGTTGATCGCCGTGGCCGCCGGCGGCCTTTCGGCCTGCCAGAAGACCGGCCAGGCCCAGGCCAACACCATGGCCCCGGCGTCGACGCCGTTCGCAGCGATCGCCGACGGCAAGGCCGACGTCGAGGGCGGCATCATCCAGGTCGCCGCCCGCACCGGCGGCGTCGTCCGCTACGTCTATGTCCAGGAAGGCCAGAGCGTCACCAAGGGCCAGGTCCTGGCGCGCCAGGAAGACGACGCGCCGCGGCTGGCGGTCGCCACTGCCGAGGCGAACCTCAGTCAGGCGAAGGCCGCGATGGCGCTCACCGAGACCCAGCACAGCGCCGCCCAGCGCGAGGTGGGCCGGCTGAAGCCGCTGGTCGCCGCGCGCTTCGTCTCTACCCAGTCGGTCGACCAGGCCGAGGACGCGGTGCGCAACGCCGATGCGACGCTCGAGGCCCAGCGCGCGGCGGTCGACGTCGCCGCCACCCAGCTCAGCCAGGCGCGCTACACGCTCGACGAGACCATCATCCGCGCGCCGATCGACGGCAAGATCGTGCGCCGCTACGCCGCGCCGGGCGTCGGCGCCTCGACCCTCAATGACACCCCAATGTTCGACCTCGAGCCCGCCGGCCAGCGGATCGTGCGCGCCGAGGTGTCGGAGACCGACGAGCCGTTCGTGACGGTCGGCGAGGCGGTCAAGCTGGTGCCCGAGGCCGACCAGACCAAGAGCTACGCCGGCAAGGTGCTGCGCATCGCCCCGGTGTTCGGCGCCCGCAAGCTGCAGTCCGACGATCCGTCGCAGAAGACCGATGACCGGGTGGTCGAGGTGGTCGTCGACGCCGACGGCGCCCCGTTCCTGATCGGCCAGCGCGTGCTGGTGAAGTTCCTGAAGCCGGCCGCCTAGTCCCTCCCTCGGGGAGGGATGCTTGACCGTCCCCTGTCCGCCGCGCATACGGCGCCGACTTCGATATTCTGGAGCTTGAGGGCCATGGCTGACATCCGTTTCGACGGCAAGGTGGCGATCGTGACGGGCGCGGGCGGCGGGCTCGGTCGCCAGCACGCGCTGGAGCTGGCGCGGCGCGGCGCCAGGGTGGTGGTCAACGACCTCGGCGGCGCGGTGGACGGCTCCGGCGGCTCGTCGGAAGCGGCCGCCAAGGTCGTCGCCGAGATCAAGGCCGCCGGCGGCGAGGCGATCGCCAACGGCTCGTCGGTCACCGACGATGCGGGCGTGGCGCTGATGGTCAAGCAGGCGATGGACGCCTGGGGCCGGGTCGACATCCTGATCGCCAACGCCGGCGTGCTGCGCGACAAGTCGTTCGCCAAGATGGAGATCGCCGACTTCGAGTTCGTGCTGAACGTGCACCTGATGGGCACCGTCAAGCCGGTGAAGGCGCTCTGGGAGATCATGCGCGAGCAGAACTACGGGCGGATCGTGGTCACCACTTCGTCCACCGGGCTCTACGGCAACTTCGGCCAGACCAACTACGGCGCCGCCAAGCTGGGGCTGGTCGGCTTCATGAACTCGCTGAAGCTCGAGGGCGCCAAGAACAACATCCACGTCAACGCCATCTCGCCGGTCGCCTACACGCGGATGACCGAGGGCATCATCCCGGCGCAGATGGGCGAGCGGCTGACGCCCGACCACGTGACGCCCGGCGTGGTGTTCCTCTGCTCCGACGAGGCGCCGACCGGCGCGATCCTCACCGCCGGCGGCGGCGCCTTCGCCATGGCGCGGATCCACGAGACCGAGGGCGTCTACCTGGGCGACAAGGGCCTCACCGTCGAGGAAGTGCGCGACCACTGGGGCAAGATCGCGGACGAGGGCGGCCAGCAGGCCTACACGAACGGCGGCGAGCAGACCCAGAAGTTCTTCCGCAAAATGAGCGAGACGGCCTGACGACAGCGGAGCCGCGGCAACTTATCGCCGCTCACAAATCCGCTTGCGCGGGCCGGCCGGGCGGGCTTCCCTTGAGGGCAAGCGCCCAAGTCGTGGCGCGTCGACCCCCCGCATCGAGGACTCGCCAGTGACTGCCCCCGCCACGCCTGCCACCCACAGCATCAGCTGGCCGCGGCTGTTCGCCTTCGCCCTGCCAGGCCTGCCGGTCGGCGCATTGGCTGTCGCGCTGTCGGTCTACCTGCCGCGCTACTACGCGAGCCACATCGGCCTCAGCCTGGCGGCGGTCGGCGCGGCCTTCGCCATCGTGCGCATCGTCGACATGTGCTTCGACCCGGTGATCGGCGTCATCATGGACCACACGAAGACGCGCATTGGCCGCTATCGCGTGTGGCTGCTCGCCGGCGCGCCCCTCCTGGGCATCCCGGTCTACATGCTCTTCCTGGCGCCGACCGGCGTGCCGCTGATCTACCTGATCCTCTGGCTCTTCATCTATTACCTCGGCACCTCCGTGGTGGCGCTGGCGCACGCCTCGTGGGCCTCGGTGGTCGCCTCGGCCTACCACGACCGCTCGCGCGTGTTCGGCACCATCCAGGTGGTCGCGACCACCGCGGCGACCGCCGTCCTCATCGTGGCCCTGGCGCTCAGCAAGGACTCAGTGACGGCGGTCCAGGTGATGGGCTGGTTCATCGTCGTGGTGACCCCGCTGGGGATCGGCGTCGCCAGCCTCTTCACGCCCGAACGTATCGTCGCCGAGCACTCGGCCGAGAAGGTCACGCTGCGCGACTACTGGGAGAT
>DATNEH010000265.1:0-9207 GCA_035553015.1 Caulobacteraceae bacterium
GCGTTGCTGCCTGGGGGTCACCCGAGCCGGGCGCTGCGACGGCGGGGGGCGCTGAAGCCGGAGGGATACTTTGCGCCAATGCGGGGGATGCGGCCAAGCCGACCACAGCCCACACGGTCGCCGTTCGCGCCAGAAAGCTCACGTCTACGTTCCCCCCCGGGATGTCCGCAATCTAAGCTTGATCCGACCGCTGTCTACCGGAAAGGCGGCGCCCTTGCTCTGGGCGTCGACGCGGGCCGCGTCAGATGTGCAGGACCCGCCCGTAGGCGTCGAGCGCGGCCTCGTGCATCGCTTCGCTCATCGTGGGATGCGGGAAGACGGTGGCGAAGAGGTCTTCCTCGGTCGCCTCCATGGTCATCGCCAGCGCGTAGCCCTGGATCATCTCGGTGACCTCGCCGCCGATCATGTGGGCGCCGATCAACGCGCCGGTCGACGCATCGAACACCGTCTTGACGAAGCCCTCGACCTCGCCGGCGGCGATCGCCTTGCCGTTGGCGCGGAACGGGAAGCGGCCGACCTTCACCTCGCGCCCGGCCGCCCTGGCCTGCGCCTCGGTGAGGCCCACCGAGGCGATCTGCGGCGTCGAGTAGGTGCAGCCCGGGATCGGCGCGGCCAGCTTCGGCGAGGCGAAGCCGGCGATCGCCTCCACGCAATGGACGCCCTCGTGCATCGCCTTGTGCGCCAGCCACGGCGCGCCGGCGACGTCGCCGATCGCGTAGAGGCCCTTCACGTTGGTCGCGCCGTGGTCGTCGACCACCACGTGGCCGCGGTCGAGCTTCAGTCCCAGCGCCTCCAGGCCCATGTCCTCGACGTTGGCGGCGATGCCGACCGCGACGATGGCGCGCTCGGCTTCCAGCCGTTCGGTCTTGCCGCCGGCTTCCAGCTCCAGCGCGACGCCCTTGGCGGTCTTGGCGAGCCGCGTCACCTTGGCGCCGACCCGGAACGCAATCTTGCGCCGCTCGAACGCCTTCTGGGCCGCCGCCGAGACCTCCTCGTCCTCCACCGGCAGGATGCGCGGCAGCGCCTCGACCACGGTCACCTCGGCCCCCAGCGCGTTGTAGAAGCTGGCGAACTCGATGCCGATCGCGCCCGAGCCGACCACCAGGAGCGACTTTGGGCAAGCTGAGGGCGTCATCGCCTCGCGATAGGTCCAGACGCGATCGCCGTCCGGTGCGAGGCCAACGTCCGGGAAGGTGCGCGCCCGCGCGCCGGTCGCCAGGATCACCGACTTGGCGGTCAGCGTGCGCTCGCCGCCATCCTTCAGCGTCACCAAGACCGTCGGCGCGGGATCAGCCTTCTCCAGCCGCGCCGTCCCGTCGAACACCACGATCTTGTGCTTGCGCATCAGGAAGGCGACGCCGCCGGAGAGCTGCTTGGCCACGGCCCGCGAACGGGCGATCACCTTTCCGAAGTCGTACGATCGGTTCTGCGCCGACAGTCCGTAGGCGTCGAGATGACCCAGGGTGTCGTAGATCTCGCCGGTCTTCAGCAGCGCCTTGGTCGGGATGCAGCCCCAGTTCAGGCAGATGCCGCCCAGGTTCTCGCGCTCGACGATGGCGGTGGAGAGCCCGAGCTGGCTGGCGCGGATCGCGGCGACGTAGCCGCCCGGACCGGCGCCGATCACCACCACATCGAACGCATCAGCCATCAGAGCACGGACTCGATGAACGCGGAGAGCGTCTCGGGCTTGTCCAGCGGCGCGAAGCGACGGATCGGTTCGCCTTTGCGATCAATGAGAAACTTGGTGAAGTTCCACTTGATCGCCTCGCTGCCGAACATGCCTTTCTGCGCGTGCTTCAGGTAGGCGTAAAGCGGGTGCGCGGTAGGCCCGTTGACGTCGACCTTGGCCATCATCGGGAAGCTCACGTCGTAGGTGAGCGAACAGAAGTTGGCGATTTCCTCCGCATCGCCCGGTTCCTGCGCGCCGAACTGGTTGCAGGGAAAGCCGATTACGGAGAACCCACGGTCCTTGTACGTGCGATAGAGCTGCTCCAGCCCTGCGTATTGCGGCGTGAACCCACATTTGCTGGCGGTGTTGACGATCAGCAGCGCCTGGCCGCGCCAGTCGGCGAGCGAGGCCGGCTTGCCCTCGAGGGTCTCGGCCTGGAAGTCGTAGATGCTCATGTGTTGGGCGCCTTCACAGGTCGATAGGTAAGGCTCACCAGCGTTCCGGGAGGCTGGGGCCTGACCAGCACGATCAGCATCTTGTCGCCCGTGGCGTCGCTGAACTGGGTCTGCAACTGCCCTGCCGACGCGTTGGCGGGCGCCGACACCGGTTTCTCGACCAGTCCATTCGCCGCGGCCTGGCTGCGGTAGAACGCGATCACGGCGGCCGGCGCGTCCGCTGTCGTCTCCATCTCGGTGGAGAGCGGACCCATGCTCATCGTCGCGGTCGGTTGCGCGCCCGGGTAG
Source organism: Caulobacteraceae bacterium (assembly GCA_035553015.1). Taxonomy (GTDB): domain Bacteria; phylum Pseudomonadota; class Alphaproteobacteria; order Caulobacterales; family Caulobacteraceae; genus Acaudatibacter. The sequence continues at coordinate 2,413 of DATNEH010000265.1, forward strand.
AGCTGCACGTAGCCCGGCAGGTCCTTCGGCGGGTTCTTGTCCATCTTGACGCAGCCGCCGAGCGCGACGAGCGCAGCCGCCACGCCAAGCCCGAACACCGCAGATGCACGCCGCATGGGCTCGCCTCCCCCGTCAGACGATCATGGTGATCGGATCTTCGACCAGCGCCTTGAAGACGCCGAGCCAGCGCGCGCCGATCGCGCCGTCGACCACGCGATGATCGCAGGTCAGCGTGACGCTCATCACCGTGGCGATCGCCAGCTGGTCGCCGCGCACGACCGGGCGCTTCTCGCCGACCCCGACCGAAAGGATCGCGCCCTGCGGCTCGTTGATGATCGAGGCGAAGCTCTTGATGCCGAACATGCCGAGGTTGGAGATCGAGAAGGTGCCGCCCTGGAACTCCTCGGGCTTCAGCTTGCGGGTGCGCGCCCGCTCGGCGAGGTCCTTCATCTCACGGGCGATCACGGCCACGCCCTTGGTCTCGGCGGCGCGCACGATCGGCGTGATCAGCCCGCCATCGATCGCGACCGCGACGGCGATGTCGGCGTGGTGGTGGTAGGCGATGCCCTCCGGCGTGTAGCTGGCGTTGGCGTCCGGCGCGCGCTTCAGCGCGGTGGCGGCCGCCTTGATGATCATGTCGTTGACGCTGACCTTGCCGCCGTCCTTCTCCAGCAGCCCGTTGATCTTGGTCCGCGCAGCCAGGAGCGCGTCGAGCTCGATGTCGATGGTCAGCGGGAAGTGCGGCACATCGCGGAACGAGTCGGTCATCCGCCGCGCGATGGTCTTCTTCATCCCGTCCAGCGGGACGAGGTCGTAGGACCCGGCGGGGATGCCCTGCTGCTCCAGCGACTGCACGCGCCGCGGCTCGGCGGCGGGGGCCGCGGCCGGCGGCCCGGCAGTCGCCCGCGCCGGCGCGGGCTTCGCCGCCGGGGCGCCCTTCAGTCCTTCCAGGTCGCGGCGGATCACCCGACCGTGCGGGCCGGAGCCCTTCACCTGGGCGAGGTCGATGCCCGCCTGCTGCGCCATGCGCCGGGCCAGCGGCGAGGCCGGCACACGCTCGCCGTCGTGGGCGACGGGGGCTGGACTTGGGGCGCTGGGCGGCTTCGCTTCGGCCGCTTGCTGCGGCCTCTGCTCAGCTTCCGCGGACTTCTGTTCCCCCTTTGGAGGAGCAGTCGGCGCAGGCGCCTGAGCGGGCGCGGGCGCCGGGGAGGCCGCCTCCCCCTCCCCCCTCAGCCGCGCGATCGGGGTGTTGACCTTCACCTCCTCCGTGCCTTCCGGCACCAGGAGCGCTTCGACCACGCCCTCGTCGACCGCTTCCACCTCCATGGTGGCCTTGTCGGTCTCGATCTCGGCGATCACGTCGCCCGAATGCACCTCGTCGCCCACCTTCACGTGCCACTTGGCGAGCGTGCCCTCTTCCATCGTGGGCGACAGCGCGGGCATCAGCACGTCCGTCAAGCGGCGATCTCCAGCGTCAGCGGCGTCCACCGCTCGCGGCGGCGCGCGAGGCGCATCGCGGCGGTCTCGTCATCATAGTCGACCGGGCGGGCGGGCCTGTCGGCGAAGGCGCGGATGTCGGCGCCCACCACGTTCAGCACCCCGTAGCCCTCGATGATCGCGGCCATGTAGGCCCCGCACGCGCGGCAGACGATGAAGTCGCTCGAGCGCGTGCCGAACCGATAGCGCTCGACGGCGGCCTCGCGGAACGCCAGCGCTAGGCGCCCGGCCGGATCGCTGACCGTCTTCGCGCCATGCCGGCGGCAGAAGCCGCACTGGTCGGCGCGCACGTCCATCGCGTCCGGCGCGATCGCCGTCTCGAAGCGGGCGGTGACCCCGCCGCAGTGACAAGCGCCCCCATAGACGCTCACGGCGAGGCTCATGAGGTCTCCCTGGAGAGATGCGCGAGGTCGGCGGCGTGCGCCTCCCAGTTCTGCCCGTCGAACTCCGAGAGCTGCAGCGCCGGCCGCGTCGCCGCATCGAGGCAGCGGGCGTTCAGCGACCAGCCGTCCGGGTTGGAGCGCGGCCGGTAGAAGCTCTTCACGCCGCAAACCCGACAGAACAGATGCTGCGCGACGCCGGTGTTGAACGTGTAGGTGGTCAGCGCCTCGCGTCCGCTCGTGAGCTCGAAGCGGGTTGCGGGCACGATCACGTGGACGAAGCCGGTCATGGCGCAGATCGAGCAGGTGCAGGTCTGCGCCTCGACCTCGTCGGCGAGCTGGGCGCGGAACCGTACGGCGCCGCAATGGCAGCCGCCGCCGCGCCAGCTGAGCGCGCCGCCCGTCACTGCGCGGACCTCGGTCGCTGCGTGGAGCCAATGTCGGTCGGCTTGGCGGTCTCGGCGTCCCACATGAAGCGGATCCTGGCCATCGCCTGCTCGAACGTCGTCTCGCCCTGGTCGGCATACATGCGCGCCGCGTGGCGGGCGATGTCGACCAGCATGATGCCCCAGACCGAGGGGTCCTCGAACGCCGGCTGCATCGAGACCTGCAGGCCCTCGCCGACGATCCAGGCGCGCAGCACCTCGCGCGCCCGCTTGGGATCGATCTGCGCGCCCGGCGGCGGCGCCAGCGCGTTCGGGAGGTCCTTGCCGCTCATCGGTAGCAGACCGCCTTGGCCGCCCTCACGATCTTGTCGACCGACGGCATCGAGAGCGCCTCGAGGTTGGCGGCGTATGGCAGCGGCACGTCTTCCTGATGGACGCGCGCGGGCGGCGCATCCAGCCAGTCGAACGCTTCTTCGACCACGCGGGCCGCGACCTCGGCGCCGACGCCCATCGGGCCCCAGCCTTCCTCGACGGTGACCAGCCGGTTGGTCTTCTTCACGCTTTCCACGACCGTGCCGTGATCCAGCGGGCGGATGGTGCGAAGGTCGATCACCTCGGCCTCGATCCCGTCCTTGGCCAGTTCCTCGGCCGCCTGCAGCGCGAAGCCGACCATGCGCGAATGGGCGCTGATGGTCACGTCCTTGCCCTCGCGGCGGACCTTGGCCTTGCCGATCGGCAAGACCCAGTCGTCGACCTCGGGGACGTCGAACTCCTGCCCGTAGAGAATCTCGTGCTCGAGGAAGATCACCGGGTTGGGATCGCGGATCGCGGCCTTCAGCAGGCCCTTGGCGTCGGCCGCATCGTAGGGCGCGATCACCTTCAGGCCGGGCACATGTCCATACCAGCTCGAGTAGTCCTGGCTGTGCTGGGCGGCGACGCGCGCGGCCGCCCCGTTCGGCCCGCGGAACACGATCGGGCAATGCACCTGGCCGCCCGACATGTAGAGCGTCTTGGCCGCCGAGTTGATGATCTGGTCGATCGCCTGCATGGCGAAGTTGAAGGTCATGAACTCGACGATCGGCTTCAGCCCCGCCATCGCCGCGCCAACGCCGAGGCCGGCGAAGCCGTGCTCGGTGATCGGGGTGTCGATCACCCGCTTGTCGCCGAACTCCTGCACCAGATCGCGGCTCACCTTGTAGGCGCCCTGGTACTGGGCGACCTCCTCGCCCATCAGGAACACGTCCGGGTCGCGGCGCATCTCCTCGGCCATCGCGTCCCGCAGCGCGTCGCGCACGGTGATGCGGACCAGCGTGGCGCCTTCCGGAATCTCCGGATCGGGCTGCGGTGGCTCGGGCGTGACGGCGGCCGTCCCCTCGCCTTCCGGCGTCGGCCTCGCGGTCTCCGGCGGCTGCTTCTCCGGATCGCCGGCCGGTGCCTCGCCCTTCCCGCCGCCAGCGCTCGGCGTCTCGGCGTGCTTGTCTTCCCGGCCCTTCTGCGTGACCGCAGCCGCTTCGGTTGGCGCGGGCGTCGGCGCCGCCGCGCCGTTGCCGCCCTTCAGGCGCGCGATCGGCGTGTTGACCTTCACCTCCTCCGTGCCCTCGGGCACCAGCAGCGCCTCGATCACACCCTCGTCGACCGCCTCGACCTCCATGGTCGCCTTGTCGGTCTCGATCTCGGCGATCACGTCGCCAGAGCGCACCGCGTCGCCCACTTTCACATGCCACTTGGCGAGCGTGCCCTCCTCCATGGTGGGCGACAGGGCCGGCATCAGAACGTCGGTCATACGGCCGCGCTCTCCGCGTAGACGTCGGTGTAAAGCTCGCTGAGTTCGGGCTCGGGCGCCGTGCGGGCGAACTCGGCGGCGTCGGCGACCATGCGGCGCACCTCGGCGTCGATCGCCTTCAGCGCCGCATCGTCGGCCATCTCCTTCGAGCGCAGCAGCTCCTCGACGTGGTCGATCGGGTCGCGGTGCTTGCGCACCTCGTCGATCTCCTCGCGGGTGCGGTACTTGCCCGGGTCGCTCATCGAGTGGCCGCGGTAGCGGTAGGTCTTCATTTCCAGGATGAACGGCCCGCCGCCGGAGCGCGCATGGTCCGCCGCCTCGGCGGCAGCCTCGCGCACCGCCAGCACGTCCATCCCGTCGACCTCCTTGCCGGGGATGTTGAAGCTGGCGCCGCGCCGATAGAGGTGGGTCTCCGAGGAGGCGCGCTCGATCGAGGTGCCCATCGCGTACTGGTTGTTCTCGATGATGTAGACGACCGGCAGCCGCCAGAGCTCGGCCATGTTGAAGCTCTCGTAGACCTGGCCCTGGTTGGCCGCCCCGTCGCCGAAATAGACGAACGCCACGGTCTGGTCGTCGCGGTAGCGGTTGGCGAGCGCCAGGCCGGTGCCGAGGCTGACCCAGGCGCCGACGATACCGTGACCGCCGTAGAACTGATGGTCGAGGGCGAACATGTGCATCGAGCCGCCCTTGCCCTTCGAGGCGCCCGCGGCTCTGCCGGTCAGCTCGGCCATCACCGCCTTCGGATCGACGCCCGCGGCCAGCATGTGGCCGTGGTCGCGGTAGCCGGTGATCACCTGGTCGCGCGCCGCCTTGATCGACTGCACGCCGACCGCGACGGCCTCCTGGCCGATGTAGAGGTGGCAGAAGCCGCCGATCAGGCCCATGCCGTAGAGCTGGCCCGCACGCTCCTCGAAGCGGCGGATCAGCAGCATCTGGCGGTAGAGCGCGAGGAGCCCGTCCTTGTCGAGCGCCGGGGCTCTGGGCTCCGATCGCCTAGCCTCCGGCTCCTTTGCAGCGCTCGCCGACGAGCCGCGGGCGGCAGGCTTCGTCGCGGCGGCCCTGCGGGCGGCGCCGGCGGCCTTGTCTTGCGGCTTGGCCGCCCTCGCCATCGCGCGCTCCACTCCACGATCCAGGACCGAACGCGCCGGCCCATGCATCGTTTCAGCGTGCGGGCTCGGGCGTGCGGATCACATAGTCCCTCGGATCGGCGAAGCCTAGGACGACGTGCGCCCTTTCCTCCAGGAGGTCCTGAGAAACGTGGTTGTCGGCCAAGAGCGCGGCGCGCTGCGCCAGCTCGGCGTGCTCGGCCTTCAGCGCGGCCAGTTCGCTCTCGTCCTCGGCCAGCGTCGCCTGCCGCTGGTGCGTGGTCAGGATGCCGCGATCGCCGGTCAGCGCGTTGAACCCGAAGTAGAAGATCAGCGCCGCCAGGATCAGCGTCGGGACAAAGGTGGTGAGGCGGGCGAGCACGCCCCGGTTGTCGCAGATTCGTGCTTAATGAAGGGCTTATGCCCTTCCCTCAGCGCCGCTTCAGCGCCGCTTCAGAGCCGCCTCGCCGGCGTAGATGGCCTGGTCGTCGAGCTCTTCCTCGATCCGCAGCAGCTGGTTCCACTTGGCCAGGCGATCGGACCTGGACAGCGAGCCCGCCTTCAGCTGGCCGCAGCCGGTGGCGACCGCCAGGTCGGCGATCGTGGTGTCCTCGGTCTCGCCGGAGCGGTGGCTCATCACCGCGGTGTAGGCGGCCTTGTGCGCCATCTCGACGGCGTCGAGCGTCTCCGACAGCGTGCCGATCTGGTTGACCTTGATCAGGATCGAGTTGGCGAAGCCCTGGTCGATGCCGATCTTCAGCCGCTCCGGGTTGGTGACGAAGACGTCGTCGCCGACGAGCTGCACCTTCTTGCCGAGCCGCTGGGTCAGCAGCTTCCAGCCGTCGAAGTCGTCCTCCGCACAGCCGTCCTCGATGGTGACGATCGGGTAGCGGTCGACAAGCCCCTCCAGGAAGTCGACCATGCCGAGGGCGTCCAGCGCCTTGCCCTCGCCGGTCATCCGGTACTTGCCGTCCTTGAAGAACTCGCTGGCCGCTGCGTCGCAGCCGAGTTGGAAGTCCTCGCCGCCGCGGTATCCGGCCCGCTCGCCCGCGGTCATGATGAAGGCCAGCGCCTCGTCGGCGTTGGCGAAATTGGGCGCAAAACCGCCCTCGTCGCCGACGTTGGTCGGCTGCCCGGCCTCGGAGAGCGCCTTCTTCAGCGCGTGGAAGATCTCTGCGCCCATGCGCAGCGCGTCGGCGAAGGTCGGCGCGCCGGTCGGCAGGATCATGAATTCCTGGAAGTCGAGTGGATTGTCGGCGTGGGCGCCGCCGTTGATGATGTTCATCTGCGGCACCGGCAGGATGCGCGCCGAGACGCCGCCGACGTACTTGTAGAGCGGCAGCTCGCGGGTCTTGGCCGCCGCCTTCGCCGCCGCCAGCGAGACGCCGAGGATGGCGTTCGCGCCCAGCCGGCTTTTGTTCGCGGTGCCGTCGAGCTCGATCATGATGCGGTCGAGCCGGCGCTGGTCCTCGGCGTCGGCGCCGGATAGCGCGTCGAATATCTCGCCCATCACCGAATCGACGGCGCCGCGCACGCCCTTGCCGCCGTAGCGCTCCGGATCGCCGTCGCGGCGCTCCACCGCCTCGTGCGCGCCGGTCGAGGCGCCGGAGGGCACGGCGGCGCGGCCCAGGGCGCCGTCCTCCAGCACCACGTCCACCTCGACG
>DATNEH010000266.1:0-6339 GCA_035553015.1 Caulobacteraceae bacterium
CGTTGAGCGAAGGCGCGGTGCTGACCGGCGAGGACGCGACCGCCGCCGCCCAGAGCCCGTGGACCCGGCTGGGCGCGCCCGCCGCGGTGCTGCGGCCGCGCTCCACGGCGGAGGTCTCGGCCATCCTCAGGGCCGCGCACGCGGCCGGCCAGCCGGTGACCGCCTGGGGCGGCAAGACCGGGCTCGTCGAAGGCTGCCGCGCCGACGGCGCGTTGGCGCTCTCGCTCGAGCGGATGAACCGCATCGAGGAGATCGACACCGCCGCCGGCTCGATGACCGTTGAGGCCGGCTGCGTGCTGCAGACCGCCTGCGAAGCGGCCGAGGCCGAGGGACTGCTCTTGCCGCTCGACCTCGGCGCGCGCGGCTCGGCCACCATCGGCGGCAACATCTCGACCAACGCCGGCGGCAACCGCGTCATCCGCTACGGCATGATGCGCGAGCTGGTGCTCGGGCTGGAGGCGGTGCTGGCCGACGGCACGGTGGTCTCGTCGATGAACCACCTGCTCAAGAACAACACCGGCTACGACCTGAAGCAGCTCTTCATCGGCTCGGAGGGCACGCTCGGCGTCGTCACGCGCGCGGTGATCCGCCTGCAGCCGCTGCCGGCCAGCCAGAACGTGGCGTTCCTGGGCGTGCGGAGCTTCGAGCAGTTGCCGCGCCTCTTACGCCGGCTGCAGACCGAGCTTGGCGGCGCGCTCTCGGCGTTCGAGGTGATGTGGGACGACTACTATCAGCTGGTCACCACCGAGCCGGCGCGCGGGCGGCCGATCCTGGCCGAGCGCTATCCCTACTACGTGCTGGTCGAGGCCTCGGGCGCCGACGCCGCCGAGATGGAGGCGCGCTTCGAGGCGGTGCTGGGCGGCGCGCTGGAGGCGGGCGAGGCGGACGACGCGGTGATCGCCAAGACCCGCGCCGAGGCCAGCCAGATCTGGGCGCTGCGCGATGATGTGGGCCAGACCGGCCGCAACCGGCCGATCTTCACCTTCGACGTCAGCCTCGGCGTCAAGCACATGGAGGCCTACGTCGCCGGCCTGCGCGAGACACTGGCGGCGCGCTGGGCTGCGCCGACCTGCGTGGTGTTCGGGCATCTCGGCGACGGCAACCTGCATGTCATCGTCGGCGTCGGCGCCTCGGATCGCGAGACGCGACACGCCGTCGAGGAGGTCGTGTATGGGCCGCTGGCGCCGATCGGCGGCTCGATCTCGGCCGAGCACGGCATCGGGCTGCAGAAGCGCGAGTTCCTGCCGCTGTCGCGCTCGCCGGCCGAGATCGCGCTGATGCGCACCCTGAAGCAGGCGCTCGACCCCAAGGGCATCCTGAACCCCGGCAAGATCTTCGAAGCGGCCTGAAACCGCGATCCCTGGACGCGACCAAGCGGCGGCGGCGCGCAGCCGCGTTGCCGCTGCGGCGCCCCTGTGCTTGATGGCGGGCGCGTGTCGGAGGCCCCATGACAACCAAGCGTTTGCCAGCTCCCTGGATCCTCGCGCTCGTCTGCGCCTCGGCGCTGGCGGGGGCCGGCGTCGCCGCGACCATCAGCAAGCCGCAGTTCGGCGACTGGGGCCTCGATACGCCCGGCATGGACGCCGCGGTGAAGCCCGGCGACGACTTCTTCAAGTACGTCAACGGCGGCTGGGATGCGCACACCAAGATCCCGGCCGACAAGTCGGGTTACGGCGTCGACTTCGTGATGTCGGATGCCGCCGAGCAGCATGTGCGCGGCATCCTCGAGGCCGATCCGGCCGCGCCGGATGGCCCCGATGGACCGAAGATCCACGCCGCCTACCTCGCCTTCATGGACGCAGCGAAGGCGCAGGCGCTGGGCGGCAAGCCGATCGAGCCCGACCTCGCGGCGATCCGCGCCGCCAAGGATCGCAGCGACATCGCCGCCCTGATGGGGACCAGCAGCGTCGGGCTGCAGTCGTCGCTGTTCGACGCCGACCTCGATCCCGACGAGAAGAACCCGACCCGCTACGCGGCCTACGTCAGCCAGGGCGGCCTCGGCCTGCCCGACCGCGACTACTACCTGACGCCGCAGTTCGCGCAGAAGAAGCAGGCCTACCAGGCGTACGTCGCGCAGCTGCTGACGCTGGCTGGCTGGGACGACCCGGCCGCGAGCGCAGCGGCGGTCGTCGACTTCGAGACCAAGGTCGCCGAGGCGAGCTGGACGCGGGCCGCGCGCCGCGACCCCGACAAGACCTACAATCCGATGTCCCCGGCCGAGCTGGCGAAAGCCGCGCCCGGCTTCGACTGGACGGCCTGGCTGAAGGCCGAGGGCCTCGGCGGCGCATCGCGCGTGGTCGTGCAGGAGAACACCGCGCTGCCGAAGCTGGCGGCTATCTTCGCCGCGACGCCGCTGCCGACGCTGAAGGCCTGGGCCGTGTTCCATGTCGCCGACAACGCCGCGCCCTATCTCGACAGCCGCTTCGAGGGCGCGCGCTTCGATTTCCGCCTCAAGCTGCTGCAGGGCCAGCAGACGGACCGGGCGCGCTGGAAACGCGGGGTCGCCTTCGTCAACGGCGGCATGGGCGAGGCGGTGGGCCGCGCCTACGTCGCCAAGTACTTCCCGCCCGAGGCCAAGGCGAAGATCGACGCGCTGGTCGCCGAGCTGCGCGCCGCGCTGGACCAACGGATCGAGCGGGTCGACTGGATGAGCGCCGAGACCAAGGCCAAGGCGCACGCCAAGCTCGCCCAGTTCACCGTGAAGATCGCCTATCCGGACAAGTGGCGCGACTACGCGGCGCTGCAGGTGTCCGCAGGCGACCTCGTCGGCGACGCGCGCGCGTTCAAGGCGTTCGAGTGGAACCGCGAGCTGAAGCGGATGAACGGGCCGGTGGACCGCGCCGAGTGGGGCATGACCCCGCAGACGGTCAACGCCTACTACGACGGCGTCCAGAACGAGATCGTCTTCCCCGCGGCCATCCTGGCGCCGCCCAATTTCGACCCGGCGGCCGACCCGGCGGCCAACTACGGCGGCATCGGCGCGATCATCGGCCACGAGATGACCCACGGCTTCGACGACGAGGGCCGCAAGTTCGACGGGAGCGGGCGGCTCGCCGACTGGTGGACCAAGGACGACGCGGCGAAGTTCGAGGCGGCCGCCAAGAAGCTGAACGCCCAGTACGACACGTATTCGCCTTTCCCCGGCGTGCACGTGAAGGGCGACCAGACCACCGGCGAGAACATCGCCGACCTCGGCGGCATCCTGATCGCGCTCGACGCCTACCACAACTCGCTGCACGGCCAGCCAGCGCCGGTGATCGACGGGCTGACCGGCGACCAGCTTCTTCCTCGCCTACGCACAGTCGTGGCGCGACAAACGCCGCGAAGACGCCATCCGCGAGATGATCGTCGGCGACGTCCACAGCCCCGAGCTCTACCGGGTCAACGGCGTCGTCCGGAACGTTGACGCCTGGTACGCCGCGTTCGACGTGAAGCCGGGCGCGTCGCTGTACCTGGCGCCATCGGACCGAGTGCGGATCTGGTGAAAAAGCCCCTTCCCCGCGCGGGGAAGGGGCTGGGGGGCTCGCGGGGAGCCGCCCGCGCAGGCGCCGCAGCGTCAACCGTCTGAAATTTCTAAGGAAATCTTTCGCCGCTGCCAAGCTTTCTGGCTTGCCGTGCAGTACGTTCGCGTTTTATGTCGCCAAATCGGACGGACTAATAAATCAGTCATCTGAAATTTTAGACTAGCGACGAAGGCGGGGACGTGACCGGGCTCGATCACCAGGAAGACGAAGGCGACACGCTGGGCGGCCGGCCCGGCGGACTGGTCGGCTGGGCGCCCGAGCTGCAGAAGGCGCGGGTCTATGAGCAGATCCTGCTCGACGTGATCCTGGGCGAGCTGGAGCCCGGCAGCCGGCTCGACGAGCGGGTGCTCACCCGCCGCTACCGCGCGGGGCTGGCCGGCGTGCGCGACGCGCTGGGCCGCCTGGCGCTGGAGGGCCTGGTGGTGCGCCGCCCCCGCGCCGGCACCACCGTCGCGCCGCTGGACTTGCTGGACGTGCGCCAGGCGTTCGACGTGCTGCGCCTGATCGAGCCGCACTGCGCCGAGCTGGCGGCGATGAACGCGACGCCCGACGACGTCGCAGCGCTGCGCGCCGCTTTCAACGGCGCCGAGGACGCCGCCCAGGCGGGCGACATGCGCGGCCTGATCAGCATGGACCAGGCCTTCCACGCCGCGCTGGCGCTCGCCACCCACAACCTGACGCTGGCCAAGATCGTCATCCCGCTGCAGCACAAGGCCTCGCGGTTCTGGGCCTACTCGATGCGCGAGGACCGGCCGGAGGACCGCGTGGCGGAAGTGGAGCGGCACCGAACGCTCGCCGAGGCGGTTGCGGCGCGCGATCCCGAGGCGGCCCGCACGGCGATGCTGCAGGTGCTGGGCGTCTTCTTCGGCAACCGCGCGGCGGCGGCGGGTTGATGCGCGCCGGGCGGAAAATCGCGGCGCTGGCGGGCGTGTCCGGCCTGGCGCTGATCGCAGCCGGCGCGGCGCACGCGGCCGATCCAAGCACCCCTGCGAACGGGGCCAACGGACCCGCCACGACCTCCGAGGTGGTGGTCACTTCCGACAAGGCCGGCCTGCTGGAACGACGCCCGAACGACACCGTGATGGGGCTCACCAAGCCGCTGATCGACACGCCGCGCGCTGCGAGCATCGTCTCCGACACCACCATCGAGCGCTACGGCATCAAGACCATCAACGACTTCGTGGCGGTCGCGCCGTCGGCCTACACGGCGAGCTTCTACGGCGTGCCGGGCTCGCTCAACATCCGCGGCACCCTCGCCGACAACTACTTCCAGGGCTTCCGGCTGATCGAGAACCGCGGCACCTACACGACGCCGATCGGCGACGCCGCCCGGATCGATGTGGTGCGCGGGCCGCCTTCGCCGATCTACGGCCCGGGCAAGGTGGGCGGCTTCCTCAACTTCGTGCCCAAGTCGGCGCAGACCGAGGGGCTGACGCGCCCGACCGGCGAAATGGAAATCACCGGCGGCAGCTACGGGCTCTTCGACATCAACGGCCAGTTCGGCCAGCCGCTGAAGCTCGGCCCCTACGACGCCGGCCTCTACCTCTACGGCGACTTCAACGCCGGCGGCAGCTTCTACAAGGGGATCAATCCGCAACGCGGCGACTTCGAGGCCTCGTTCAACCTCGATCTGCCGGACCGCTGGACGTTCACCACCGACGTGATGCTCTACGGCTCGCAGGGCGACGTGCAGACGGCGGGCTGGAACCGCCTCAGCCAGAACCTCATCGACAACCAGCTCTACGTGACCGGCCGCAACACCGCGCTCCGGAACACCCCCGGCGTTCCGTGGCTGACCCCGGCGCAAACCGTGCCGCCGACGTCCGTGATCGCGTTCGGCGCCTATCCGAACATCTTCACGGCCAACTTCGCCTTCACCAACTTCGGCGGCGGCCTCTACTACGCACTGCCGATCTCGTTCCCGATCGGCGACAACCGCTTCGTGCTGGATACGCCCGGCGCCGGGACGCTGGCGAAGCTCAGCCCACGCGACGTCTACATCGGCCCGCAAGACTTCTCCGACACCTTCACCGGCGCGATCGTGGCGGGGCTGGAGAAGCAGGTCACCGACACCAGCGACCTGAAGCTGCAGTTCTTCTTCAACGGGCTCGATAACCGGCGCTACGTCAGCTACGGCTTCCCGGCCTGGCTGCGCGCGCAGACCGGCGAGGTGCGCGCGACCTACGACTTCAAGCTCGGCGACCCCGACCGGCTCGGCGCAGACACCATCGTCGGCGTCTCCGACCGCTTCTATTCGGGCCGCGACATGCAGAGCTTCAACTCCGGCCTGATCGCGCTCGACCGGCGCGACCTCACGGTCGGCGCGACGGCCACCGACAGCATGTGTGATCCGTTCACGCTGGGGATCTCCGGCGACCAGGTCCCGACCAACTGCATGGGCTGGGAGAACGACGTCCACAGCCGGCAGAACGACGCCGGGGTCTTCTTCACCACCGACGTCAGCTTGCTCAGGCGGCTCGATCTGGTGCTGGGCGGCCGCTACGACTGGTACGACATCAAGAGCTCGGACACCGGCATCCTGCCGTTCGAGCCGGCCGGCCCGGTTTCCGCCTCGAAGGGGCATTTCACCTACACCGCAAGCCTCTCGTACAAGCTGCCCGGCGGACTGATGCCTTACCTCACCTACGCGCAGGACGCGGGCCTCGAGGTGCAGCAGGCCGGTGACGTCCGGCCCGCCGACATCGTCAGCGGCGGCTGGCTTTCGCGCTCGAGCCTCACCGAGGGCGGCGTGAAGTTCCAGTTCCTGAAGAACACGCTGGTCGGCTCGCTCGACGGCTACCAGCAGGACCGCACG
>DATNEH010000267.1:0-7073 GCA_035553015.1 Caulobacteraceae bacterium
CCAGCAAGATGCCGATCGCCACGAACAGCCAGCGCACCACGTCGAAGGCCGGGTCGAGCGAATGCACGGCGATCGCGGCCTCGCCGACCAGGAACATCGCCGCCACGCCGATCAGCACGAAGCCGAACGCGCCGCCGGCGCGCGCCACCTGTTGCCCGCCACCCAGGAAGCGCGGCGTCAGCGCCAGCAGCATGACGACGAAGAGCCCGACGATCGGTAGGACGGCCAGCGCCCGCGCTTTGGGCATGAAGCCGTCGGCCACGCCGTGCGCGCCGAAGTGGACGGCGACCTGTGCGCCGGCCGGCAGGATGCGGTAGGCCCAGACACCGACCGCGGCCGCGGCGGCGATCAGCACGAGGGCGAGCAACAGCGAGCGTGGCAGTCTCATGGCGCTCCCTTACGCGCCGATGGCAGCCCGGCTCAACCGAGCGCGGCCACCGTGCGGTCCAGCCAGGCCTTCAGGTCGGCCACCACCTCGGCGCGGTTGGTCTCGTTCAGCATCTCGTGGCGGCCGCCCGGATAGACCTTCAGCGTCACGTCGAGACCCGCGGCCCTGTAGGCGTCGACCAGCGGCGTCAAGCGCTTCAGGTCGTCGTTGATGGGGTCGGCGTCGCCCACGAAGATGTAGACGGGCAGGCCCGTCTTGATCCTGGCGAGCGTCTCCGCATCGAGGCGCCGCTCGCGCAGCGTCATGAACGAGGCCTGCGACTCCGGCTTGAAGCGGATGCCGCAGAACGGGTCGGCGATGTACTTGTCGACCTCGCCCGGATCGCGGGAGAGCCAGTCGTAGGACGTGCGGGCCGGCTCGAAGCGGGCGTTGATTGCCTCGGCGCGGATCGGCGCCGGGCCGGCGGTGCCGGACAGCACCAGCGCATCGATCAGGTCCGAATGGTCGAGCAGCCAGGCCTGCGAGAACATCGCGCCCATCGAGTGGCCGAAGAGGATGCGGGGCAGGCCGGGCTCGCGCTCGGCGATCAGCCGCATCAGCACCGCCATGTCGTCGACCGCGGCCGGCGCGCCGCCAGGGCCGAAGTCGCCGAGGCTGGCCATCCCCGAGGTCATGCCGTGACCGCGATGGTCCGCCGCGTAGACCACGTAGCCGGCCTCGACGATCGGCTGCAGCACTTCGAAGTAGCGCATCGCGTGCTCGCCGGCGCCGTGCGCCAGCTGGATCGCCGCCTTCGGCTTGCCGGGCGCGCTCCAGCGGAACCCGGCGAGCCCGGTCCCGTCCTGCCCCTCGTATCGGAACCGCGCGTCGGTAACGGTCATGCGCCCTCCATTGTCGCCAGCAGCTGAATATGGCACCATCTGCCGTATGGGCGAGATGCGCAAGATTACGGCGTTCGTACCAACCGACACGCTGGCGGCGGCGCAGGCCTACACCGGCGAAGGCGTGACTGAGACGTTGCGGATCGCGCTCGAGAAACTCGCGCGGCAGTCGTTCTACGAGCGGTTTCGGGCGCTTCGAGGTAAGGTGAAGTTCGACATAGATCTCGACACGCTCCGTGAGGATCGGGAGTTCGATCAGCACGGCAACGTCAAGTGATCTCTGCCGACAGCAGCAGCTTGATCGCTTACCTGCAGGGCGAGTCGGGTGGGGACATCGATCTGATCGAGCGCGCCATCATTGACGGGGAACTGGTCTTCGCCCCGCCCGTGATAACGGAACTGCGGGCTGGCGCCGTGCCGAACGACGAACTCGAGACCCTGCTGACCCAGACGCCGCGCCTGGTGCTTGACGACGGTCTCTGGGACCGCGCTGGCCGCAATCGCCGGCTCCTGATCGAGAAGGGACTGAAGGCCAGGTTCGCTGACGCCGTGATCGCGCAATGCTGCGTCGATGCGGACGTCGCCCTGATCGCCCGCGATCGGGACTATCGGCATTTCGAACGATGGTGCGGGCTGAAGCTGGCGGCATGAAGAAGGGGGAAACTCATGGCGGATCAGACACCTAGTCCAGCGACCAAGCCAGCCAAGCCGTCGTCCTCGCCGATGCGGTTCGTCGTCCCGATCGTGCTGGGGCTGGTCGTCGGCAGCGCCATCTACTTCGGCTATCAGTGGTGGGCGCACCGCGGCGCCTCCACGCAGCAGCCGGCCGAGGCGCTCGCCGGCGATCCCGACCTGGCCAAGCCCGCGGCCGACGACTGCGCGATGGCCAAGGCGGCCGCCAGCGCCGTCCACACCGCCGGCGACGACAAGCAATGGGAGGCCGGCGCTGGCGTGACCGGCATCACGCTCGGCGACCACAGCAGGGTGATCAACCCGGCCGACTTCGCCGGCATCAGCGACGACGAGACCACCAACCTGAACAGCAAGGCGCCCGCCGACTGGCGCTGGTGTCCCGGCATGTCCGCATTCGTCAGCGGCTTCGGCTGGAACGCCATGGGCAGCGACTACCCGGTCGCGACGCTGGCGCTTGGCCTGCCGGCGGTCGACAAGGCCGGCGACGAAGCCGTCATGTACGAAGCCTTCATGTCGACGAAGGGCGGCGACGGCGTGCTTGGCCTGGCCAAGGGCCCGTGGCTGGTCACCCTGCACAAGGCCCCGAACGGCGCCTGGCAGGTGACCAAGCGCGAGGACCTGAAGAAATTCCATTGACGCTGCGGCGTCGCCCATGACGGGTGGCGCCGATGCCGTTCGACGTCACCGTGCTGAGCATGTTCCCGGAGGCCTTTCCGGGGCCGCTCGGGGTTTCGCTGATCGGGACGGCGTGGCGCGAGCGCGGCCTGTGGCGATTGGAAACGGTGGACATCCGGGGCTTTTCCAAAGATAAGCGCGGCTTCCTCGACGACACCCCTGCGGGTGGCGGTCCGGGACAGGTGATGCGGGCGGACGTCATCGCCTCTGCGCTGGACAGCGTGGAGCGCGGCGGCCGGCCGCTATTGTGCATGAGCGCCCGGGGCCGGCCCCTGACTCAGGCGCGGGTTCGCGAGTGGGCGGCAGGCCCTGGCCTGATCGTGCTCTGCGGGCGGTTCGAGGGGGTGGACCAGCGGGTGATCGACGCCCGCGGGTTCGAGGAGGTCTCGGTCGGGGATGCGGTGCTCGCCGGCGGCGAGGCGGCGGCCCTGGTGACGATCGAGGCCGCGGTGCGGCTGCTGCCCGGCGTGCTGGGCGAGGCCGCCAGTCTGAGCGAGGAGAGCTTCGAGGACCATCTCCTCGAGCATCCGCAGTACACTCGGCCCCGGCTTTTCGAGGGGCGGGAGATACCGGACGTCCTGCTTTCCGGCCACCACGCCGAGGTGGCCAAGTGGCGGCGGGTCGAACGGGAGAAGACGACGCGGGAGCGGCGGCCAGACCTCTGGGCGGCGCATCTCGCCAATCAACAGGCAAAGGGCGCATCAAGCCCAGTAGGAGATGACGATGAGAGTGATTGACGAGCTTGAGAAGGAAGAGACCAAGCGTCTCTCCAAGGGCAAGAAGATCCCGGCGTTCGGGCCGGGCGACACGGTCCGTGTCAACGTGCGCATCCGCGAAGGCGAGCGCGAGCGGGTGCAGGCCTTCGAAGGCGTCTGCATCGGCCGCTCGGGCGGCGGCCTGCAGGAGAGCTTCACGGTGCGCAAGATCAGCTTCGGCGAAGGCGTCGAGCGGGTCTTTCCGGTGCTCTCGCCGATGATCGAGTCGATCGAGGTGAAGCGCCGCGGCGCGGTGCGCCGGGCCAAGCTCTACTACCTGCGCGACCGCCGCGGTAAGTCCGCCCGCATCGCCGAACGCGCCATGGGCGGCGGCCGCGACGCCCGCGAAGAAGACGCCGCGGAAGACTGATTTTCGCACCCCCGCGATCCCTCCCCTTCACGGGGAGGGTGTCCGGCGCGTGAGCGACGGACGGGTGGGGCTGTCCGACGCGTCGACTCAGGCCAGCCGCTTGGCGCCAGGGAGCGTCTGACTTCCCCACCCGGTCTCGCTGCGCTCGACCACCCTCCCATGAAGGGGAGGGATGGCGTGTCTACGACTTCACGTACGCGCTCAGCCCTTCGACCAGCCAGTCGAACATCAGGCGCATGCGGCGCGAGGACTTCAGGTCCTCGTGCATGGCGACCCAGAACTCCATGTCGGCGCTGAACTCGTTCTCCAGCACCGGCACCAGGTCGGGGTCGCGGCGGGCGATCGGGGCCTGGCAGCCGCCGACGCCGAAGCCGGCCCGCAGCGCCGCCAGCCCGGCCAGATCGTGGTCGGTGCGGAACGCGAAGTTCTCGCGCGCCAGCGGGATCTGCCGCTCCTCGAGATAGCGCTGGATCTGGATGTCGCGGTCGAAGCCGATCGCCGAGCGAGCTGCATCGGCCAGGCTCGCCGGCGCGCCGTGCGCCTCGAGGTAGCGGCGGTGCGCGTAGAGCTTCAGCTGCACGTCGCCGATCCGCCGCGCCACCAGCGCGCCTTGCGTCGGGCGAAACATCCGCACCGCGATGTCGGCCTCGCGGCGTAACAGGTCCTCGTGGCGGTTCGAGGAGACCAGCTCGATGGTCACGTCCGGCCAGGCCTCGTGGAAGCCGACCAGCATCGGCGGCAGCACCTCGACGCTGACCACTTCGGACGCGGTGATCCGGATCGCGCCGCGCACCGCGTCGGCCTCGCCCGAGGCGGTGCGCACCAGCGCATCGGCGGCCGCCGACATCGCCTCGGCATGCGGGCGCAAGGCGAGCGCCGTCTCGGTGGGGGCAAGGCCGCTGGCCGAGCGGGTGAAGAGCGGCGTGCCGAGCTCGGTCTCCAGCGCCTCGACGTGGCGCCCGACCGTCGGCTGGGTCAGCCCCAACTTGCGCGCCGCGCCCGAAAGGCTGCCTTCGTCCAGCACCGCCAGCAGCGTGCGGTAGTGGTCCCAGCTATCCATACGAAATCGTATATCGACGGCACGTTTTCTCGCAATTCCGTTCAGGCGGCCCGCGGCGCATCTCTCGCTCCACCAACGAGGAGCGATCCCCATGACCAACCCGACCCAAGCCACTTCAGAGCGCACGGCCCTCATCATCGGCGCCACCGGCCTCTTCGGCCTGCACGCCGCCGAGGCGCTGATCAAGCACGGCTGGCGCATCCGCGCACTGGCCCGCGATCCGGCCGCGGCGGCCGCCAAGCTCGGCCCGAAGACCCCGATCGAGTGGGTGAAGGGCGATGCGATGGACGCCGCCAGCGTCATCGCGGCCGCCGCCGGCGTGCAGCTGGTCGTCCACGCCGCGAACCCTCCGGGCTACCGCAACTGGAAGGGCACGGTGCTGCGGATGGCCGAGAGCGCCATCGCCGCCGCGAAGGCGACCGGGGCACGTCTGGCGATCCCCGGCAACGTTTACAACTACGCCCCCGACGCCGGCGGTGCGATCGGCGAGGACGCCCCGCAGGCGCCCGTCACCCGCAAGGGCGCGATCCGGGTCGAGATGGAGCGGCGGCTGCGCGCCGCCGCCAACGATGGCGTGAAGGTGCTGATCGTGCGCGCCGGCGACTTCTTCGGCCCGGCCGCGCCGGGTGCGCTCGGCTGGCTGGTGCAGCACGCCAAAGGCCGCGTCATCGGCGTGTACCAGCCAGGCCCCGGCGATAACGGCCACGCCTACGCCTACCTGCCGGACCTCGCCGAGACGCTGGCGCGGCTGGTCGACAACGAGGACCGGCTCGGCCGCTACGAGGTGTTCCACTTCCGCGGCCACTACCTGGAGCGCAATGCCGCATTCGGCGAGGCCATCCGCCGGGTGACCGGCAATCCGAGGCTGCCGGTGCGCCCCTTCCCGTGGTTCGTCGTCTGGGCGGCGTCGCCGTTCAACGAGACGTTCCGCGAGCTGCTGGAGATGCGCTACCTCTGGAGACGGCCGATCGGCCTCGCCAACGACAAGCTGGTCCGCTTCCTCGGCGAAGAGCCGCACACCCCGCTCGACCAGGCGCTCGCCGCTTCGCTGGCCGACATGGGCTGCCTGCCCGAGGCGTCGCCGGAAACGTCCTACGGCGGCGCGGAGGTCTGCCGGACCAGCTCGGCGATGGCGCCGGCGATGTGATAGAGGCTGCTGGCCGGCGCCGGCTCGTCCACGAAGGCGCCGTCCGGCCCCATCCAGTCACGCCAGAGGCCGCGGGTCGGCACGTCGAGGAAGGCGTCCAGCGCGCCGATCGCCTCGGCCACCGCATCCCACATCGCCGAAGCCTGAATCCCCGTTGTCTGGGAGCCGTCGCCGGCAATGGCGGCGGCTCTCGTGCAGGCGCGCAGGCGCTCGGTCTGTGCCCAGAGCCGCGCCCCGCGGTCGAGCGGCGCCAGCTGGTCGTCGAGCGCGAAGATCACGATGCCCCGCGCGCGGTCGACGCCCCGTTCCTCCGACACCTCGATCAGCCGCAGCGCCGCGGCGCGCTCGCCCGCCGTGACGCGCGGCCGGTCGAGCAGCAGGAACGCCCATTCGTAGAGGTGACCCGGCCAGACGAAGCGCTCGGCAGCGGCCGCCGGCGCCTGCCAGTCCGGCCCGAACCGCTCCAGCATCGCGCCGCTGGCCGGATCGATCAGCCGCTCGCAGGCGAACCTCGCCAGGCCGGCCGCCAGCTGGTCCCACGCGCCGCCGTCCTTCGCCCGCATCCAGGCCTGCGCGCTCTCGAAGAGGTGCATGTTGGGATTGCCGAACAGTGGCTCGGGCAGGCCCGGCGCCTCGGCGTAGCCGCCGCGCGGATGCGCGAAAGCCGCGATGTCGCGGAGCACCGCCAGCGCGTGCCGCTGCTGGTCGTGGTCGCCGAACGCCACGAGGTCGCTGGCCAGCGCCAGCATCACGAACGCCTGATCGTAGAGCAGGCCCATGCCGTCGCGCGGCGCCGGCTCGTCCGGCCGCGTGCGGAAGAGGCCGTCGTCGCACTTGTGCGACATCATCTGGATGAGCCCGTGGCGGCTCGCCTGCTTCGCCGGTCCGCTCCAGCCGAGGCCCGGCGCCAGCGCGTAGACGTAGGCCTGGCGCGCCTGCACCCGCAGCCGCTTCGGGTTGGCGGCAACCGTGCCGTCGAGGTTCAGCCGGTCGAAGTAGCCGCCGCCCTCGCGGTCCGCCGCCCGCGCCCACCAGATCGGCAGCGCAGCTTCCAGCAGCCAGCGCTTCAGCCGCGCGGCGGCGTCCCGGACCCTGGCCGGCGCG
>DATNEH010000268.1:0-35168 GCA_035553015.1 Caulobacteraceae bacterium
GACGATCGGCTCGAAGTCCTGCGCGTGGCGCCAGGTGAGGTCGTAGAGATAGGGGATCAGCTGGTAGCGCAGCTTGATGAGGTCACGCACCAGCGGCGTCACCGCCTGGTGCATCCAGGGCTCGTTCGACGAGCCGTCGTCGTTCCACGAGTGGATCGAGAACCTGGGCATGAAGACGCCCGCCTCCACCCAGCGCACGAACAGCTCCGCATCCGGCTTGGGGCCGGCGAAGCCGCCGACGTCGTGGCCGCAGTTCGAGACGCCGCTGAGCGCCAGGCCCAGCCCCATGCGGATGTTCCAGCGCAGCGTCTGCCAGCTGGTGGCGTTGTCGCCGGTCCAGGTCTGCGCGTAGCGCTGCATGCCGGCCGCGCCGGCGCGCGTCACCATGAACGGCCGCCGTCCGGGCGCATGCGCGACCTGCGCGGCGCGCGAGACCCGCAACATCAACAGCGTCTGCAGCGGCTTGATCTGCGCGGCGGGCGTTGGGTGGCGCAGCATGAAGGCGCGCGCGTCGGGCCCGGCGATCTCGAACTCGTTGTTGTCGTTCCAGGTGGCGTCGATGCCGACCTCGAGCAGCTGCCGGGTCACCTGCTCGCGCCACCAGTTGGCGGCGTCCGGGTTGGTGAAGTCGAGGTAGGCGCCCAGCCCGTCCCAGAACTGCGCCCAGGCCGGCTCGCCGTCGGCGCCGGCGACCAGCAGGCCCTTGCGGTGCACGTTGTCGAAGAGGGGGTGCAGGTCCAGGAGGCACGGCTTGATGTTGGCGATCAGCTTCACGCCGGCCGCATGGAAAGCGGCGGCGAAGCCGGCCGGATCGGGGAACTTCTCGCGGTTCCAGTGGAACACGTAGCGGCGTGGCCCGATCGACGTGTAGCCGCTGGAGAGGTGGAAGCTGTCGCAGAGGATGTCGTGGGCGCGGCAGTTGTCGATGAAGTCGCCCATCCGCTTCTGCGCGTCGGGCGCATCGGCGTAGGCCATCGAGGAGCCCGAGTAGCCGAGCGCCCAGCGCGGCATCAGCGCCGGCCGCCCGGTCAGCCAGGTGAAGCGGCGCGTCACGTCGGTCACGCCCGGCCCGGCGATCACGTAGTAGTCGAGGTCGCCGGCCTCGGCGCTGAAGCTGCGGAAGAGGCCATGGTAGTTGCTGAGCTCGGCCCCGAAGTCGAACGCCGCATCGGCATAGGTGTCGTAGAACAGGCCGAACGCCAGGCCGGTCTCGTCGCTGCGGGTGATGTAGAACGGGATGTGCTTGTAGAGCGGATCCGACGTTTCCGCGTCGTAGCCCAGGGCGTCGGTGTTGCTCATCCTGAGGCGCCGGCCGGCGCGGTCGACCGGTCCGGACTTCTCGCCCAGCCCGAAGTAGCGTTCGCCGGTGCGGCGCACGAGGTAGTGGCGCGGCCCGCCGGTCCACCAGCCGAAGTTATAGGCCTGGGTCGGACGATCGGTGGCGATCCGCCGCCAGCCGCCGTCCTCGCGCATGCGCCAGATGCAGAAGAAGCCGTCGAGCTCGATGCTCACGCGCAGGCGGTCGGTGGAGATGGTCAGCGTGCGGTCGATGGGCTCGACCTCGTACGGCGGATGCGAGAAACCGCGCACGTCGTGACGGTCGCGGCCGGGCGCGGGGGCGTCGAGCTGGCCGGGTGCGATCGCCCAGGTGCGTGGACCCGTCAGTCCGCCCGGCGGGATCAGCAGCACCCGGATGATGTCGGGCTCCAGCACGAACACATTGGCCGTCCAGCCCTGGTCCGAGCTCAGGACCACCCGCGGTCCGTCGCGCCCCTTCAGCTCGAAGCGCGGCGGGCGGGCGAGGGAAGCGGCCACGCTGCTTAAGCCCGTTCGCCCAGATGCGAACTTTGGCGCGCGCCCACGTGCGGCGGGGCGATTGCGCCGGGCCAGCCGATCTTCTCCGCCGCCAGCGCCGCCCCGCGCCGGGCGGCCTCCGCCATCGAAGCGCCTTCCACGAGGCGAGCGGCGATGTAGGCGGCGTTGAACGAGTCGCCCGCCGCGGTGGTGTCGATGATCCGCTCCGGGACGGCGGCGGGAACGGCGACGTGCTCGCCACTTGCGTTGGCGGCGTACGCCCCGTCGGGTCCTAGCTTCACCACCACCTCGCGCGGCCCGAGCGCCAGCCAGGCGGCTGCGATCTCAGCGGGCGACGCGGCCCCGCGCAGCGCCGCGTGGTCGTCGCTCGACGGCATCGCCAGCGTGATCGCCGGGCCGAGCGCCTCGATCGCCGCCCACGCCGCCGCCGGCGAGGGCCAACCGAGCGCCCGGTAATTGGAATCGAACACCACCGCGCCGCCGCGGTCCCGCACCCGCCGCGCCAGCTCGGCGAGCCGCCCAAGCGCCGCCTCGCCGAAGATCGAAAGGGTGATGCCCGTCAGGTAGAGCACGTCGGCGCCCGCCGCCCAGTCCAGCGTCCCGTCGGCCTCGGCATGCGCGAAGAAGCTGCGCGCGGCGCTGCGCTCGCGGTCGTAGGAGAAGGTGCGCTCGCCCGCGGGGCTGATCATGATCCTGTAACGCCCGGCCGTACGGGTCGGATCGCGCAGCACATGCTCGACGCCGATCCCTTGCGCCGCCCATGCCGCGACGATCGCCTCGCTGCCGGCGTCCGCGCCCATCGCGGTCATCAGCTCAGGCCGCACGCGGTGATGGCGCAGCTGGCGGGCGAGGTAGACGGCGGTGTTCACCACGTCGCCGCCCCAGGCGAAGGACGCGTCGGCGCGCTCCTCGATCATGCCTTCGCCGAAGAGGACGATCAGCGGGCCCACCGTCCTGCTCTCACCAGTTCCACATCGTGCCGTCTTCCAGCCGCGCGATCGGCAGCTGCCTCGGCTCATAGGGGAACCTGGCGGCCAGCGCCTCGTCGATCGTCACGCCGTGCCCGGCGGCGTCGCCCGGGTGCAGCAGGCCGGCCTCGAACCGGTAGGCGTGCGGGAACACCTCGTCGGTCTCGGGGGTGTGGCGCATGTATTCCTGGATGCCGAAGTTGGGGACCCAGCTGTCGAAGTGCAGCGCCGCGCCCATCGTCACCGGCGAGAGGTCGGTCGCGCCATGGCAGCCGGTGCGCACCTGCCAGACGCTCGCGAAATCGGCGATGCGGCGCAGGTGGGTGACACCCCCCGCGCCCACGATCGTCGCGCGGATGTAGTCGACCAGCTGCTCGGCGATCAGGTCCTTGGCGTCCCAGAGCGTGTTGAACACCTCGCCCACGGCCAGCGGCGTCACCGTATGCTGGCGGATCAGCCGGAACGCCTCCTGGTTCTCGGCGGGCGTCGCGTCCTCCAGCCAGAACAGGCGATAGGGCTCCAGCGCCTTGCCGAGCCGCGCCGCCTCGATCGGGGTCAGCCGATGGTGCGCGTCGTGCAGCAGCTCGACGCCGAAACCGACCCGCTCGCGCAGCTTCTCGAACAGCTTCGGCGTGTGCTCGAGGTACTTCGGCGTCGACCAGACCGTCTCGGTCGGCAGCGTCGCATCGGCCGGCTCGTAGAACATGTGGTCCTTGGAGACGCCGTAGGGCTTGTCGAGGCCGGGGATGCCGCTCTGCGCGCGGATCGCCTTGTAGCCGAGCCCCACATAGCGCTCGACCTCGTCGCAGGTCGCCTCGATGTCGGCGCCGTTGGCGTGGCCGTAGACCAGCACGCCGTCGCGGCTCTTGCCGCCCAGCAGGTCGTAGAGCGGCAGGCCAGCGGCCTTGGCCTTGATATCCCAGAGCGCCACGTCGACGGCGGCGATGGCGCGCATGGTCACCGGCCCGCGCCGCCAGTACGCCCCGCGGTAGAGCAGCTGCCAGGTATCCTCGATGCGGCGCGCGTCGCGCCCGATCAGCAGCGGGATCACGTGGTCCTGCAGGTAGCTGACCACCGACAGCTCGCGCCCGTTCAGGGTGGCGTCGCCGATGCCGCTGAGCCCGCCCTCGACGGTGATCTTCAACGTGACGAAGTTCCGCCCCGGCGAGCAGACGATGACCTTGGCGTCTTCGATGCGCATGCGACTTCAGACTCGGATGTTGTGGACGCCCGGACCTACGTCGAACGCCAGCGCTTCGCCAGTGCGTTGCAGGCCATCGGGCGCAGCGCCGTCCAGCTGCGCCTCGCGGCCGGGATGCGCGGGAAGGGCGACGTGCGCCACGGCGTTCGCAGGGACGGTGAGCGCCAGCTTGAACGACCCGCCCGGCGTCCACGTCCAGTCGGTGGAGATGCGGCCGACGGCCGAGTCGTAGTCGGCGCCGGCCTTGCGGACGCGGGGGTCAGGCCCAGGATCGAGTATTGGCGCGACGTCGATCTCGCGGAAGCCCGCGGCCGCCGGCGCGATCCCTGCCACGCGGCGGAAGAGGAAGCCGCCGACGGCGCCGAAGGCGTAGTGGTTGAACGAGTTCATGGCCACGTCGCCGGTGTCGCCGTTCCAGCGCTCCCAGATCGTCGTCGCGCCCTTGGCGATCATGTAGCCCCACGAGGGGAACTCGGTGCGCAAGAGCAGGTCGTAGACCAGGTCGGCGCGGCCGAGGTCGGCCAGCACGTCGAGGGCGAACGGGGTGCCGAGGAAGCCGGTCGACAGCACCCCGCCGCGCCCCTCGATCTCGCCCACCAGATGCTCGCCGGCCGCGGCCCGCAGCGCTGCGGGGACCAGCCCGAACTTCAGCGCCAGGATGTAGCCGGTCTGGCTGCCGTTGCCGACGCGGCCGTCGGCGCCGACGTAGGCCGCGCGGAACGCCTCCACGATGCGCCCGTGCAGGTCGTCCAGCCACGCGGCGTCGTCGGTCCGACCGGTGGCCGCGGCCATCTCGTGGCCCATCTCGGTGGTGCGCGCCCACCAGGCCGAGCCGACCAGGTCCTTCGGCGTGGTGGGATCGCCGGGTTGCCTGGCGTCGAGCGCCAGCCAGTCGCCGAAGTCGAGACCGCGGTTCCTTCGCCAGAGCGCATCGGGGTTCGACTCTTCCAGATAGCGCAGGTAGCGCGCCATGGCGTCCCAGTTGGCGTCGATGATCGAGGTGGCCCCATAGCGCCGCCAGGCGGTCCAGGGCAGCGCCACGCCGGCGTCCGCCCAGCCGGGGGCCGGCTGGTCGATCGCGCGCCGGGCGGCCGGCGCATAGTCCGAGAAGGCGCCGTTGGGCGTCTGGGCGTCGCGCATGTCGCCGGAAAAGCGCTGCGTGAAGCCGTAAACGTCCATGTTGAAGGCGGCGGCGTCCCAGAACACGTTGGCGTCGCCCAGCCAGCCCAGCCGCTCGTCTCGCTGCGGGCAGTCGGTTGGGATGCCGGTGAAGTTCGAGCGCTGGCTCCAGACCGCGTTCTTCCAGACCTGTTCGATCAGTGGGCTGTCGATCCTGAGGGCGCCGGTGACCGGCAGGTCGGAGTGGATGACCAGCCCTTCGAGGTCCGCCGCGGTCGGCGTTCCCGGGTAGCCCTCGACCTGCACATAGCGGAAGCCGTGGTAGGTGAAGGCGGGCGACCAGATCTCGCCGGCCGGATCGCCCTTCAGCACGTAGGTGTCGGTGGCCTTGGCCGCGCGCAGGTTGGACTGGTCGACCTCGCCGGTGGGCAGCAGGATCTCGGCGAAGCGCAAGGTGACGGTCTCGCCGGCGCGGCCTTTGACGCGCAGCCGCGGCAGGCCTGCGAAGTTCTGGCCGAAGTCGAACACGAAGACGCCGGGCTTTGGCTCGCCGACGGAGCGCGCCGTCAGTTTCCCGGTGACACGGATCGGCGGCGCTGCGTGGGCGGTGAGCTTGCCGGGCGGCCCGGTCTCGATGCGCGCGTCGGTCCACTCGGCGTCGTCGAAGCCTGGCGCGCTCCAGCCGGGCTGCTCGCGGCGCGCGTCGTGGGTCTCGCCGTTGTAGATCTCCGAGGCGAGAACCGGGGAGGGGGATATGCGCCAGCCGTCGCCGGTCGCCACCACCTGCCGCCGGCCGTCCGCAAACGACAGCTCCAGCTGCGCCAGGAACCGGCGCGGCGCCGGGCCGAACGCGTAGCGGCCGCCGGGCGCGACGTAGCTGGCGTACCAGCCGTCGCCGACGTGGGCGGCCAGCACGTTGGCGCCGGCCCGCACCCGCTCGGTGACGTCGAAGACACGGTAGAGCACGCGCAGCCGAAAGTCGGTGCTCTCCGGCGCCAGCAGCGCATCGCCCACTCGCTCGCCGTTGAGGAACGCCTCGTAGGCGCCGAGCGCGGTCGCGTAGAGCCGGGCGCTCGCGACCGGGCTTTCCACCTCGAAGTCTCTGCGCAGCAGCATAGCGCCGGTGGCCGGCCAGCCGGCGCGCGGCGGATGCGCGGCGGACGCCGCGGCGGTCCACGCCTCGCCGCCGGCGCTGGTGTGCCAGTCCGCGCCGGTGACGATGCGCTGCAGGTCGCCGTCCCGCCCGCGCAGCTTCAGCAGCGCCGCGAAGGCGCCCTCGAATGGGCGCGGATCGCGCGGGTTCGGCGTCGCAGCGATCTCGGCGAGGAGCGTATGCTCGCCGCTCGCCAACTCGCCGAGCTGCAATTGCTGCACGCCCTGCGCGCCGAACGCATGTGGATTGGGCGGCTCGCGCTCGAGCGGCCCGGCGTCCAGGTCGAGGACGTCGATGCGGCCGCGCGCGCCGACGATGAGCGTCGCCTCGGCCGGGGCGTCCAGCCGGAACGTCAGCCGGAACCGCCGCGGATCCGCCTGCGGATCGTCGTCGCTCCAGATCCATCGCAGACCCGCGTCGCGGTCGGCGCGGTCTTCCTCGGTCTCCACCGCCAGCCACTTGGCGGCCCAGTCGGCCGGGTCGAGCAGGCTCATTTCCCAGGTCGCGACGGGCGCCGGGTCGGCCGGCGCGCCGGCCTCGTCCCAGACCTCGACCGTCCACCAGCAGCGCTGGCGGGCCTCCAGGGGCGCGCCGGCGTAGGCGATGTCGAAGGTGGCGCCCGACGCGACCTGGCCGGAGTCCCAAAGGTCCGCGCCGCCGGCGGCCAGCACCCCGGGACTCGCCGCCACCCGCACGCGGTAGGCCGACTGCGCCGCGCCCGGCCGGTCTGACTCCAGCCGCCAGGAGAGCCGGGGGTGCGCCAGCTCCAGTCCCAGCGGCGCGTCCAGCTGTTCGGTCTTCAGGCCGGTGACGCGCAATCGCTCCTCCCCGCAAGGCCGTCGGCTTCACCCGATCCGGGTGCGGGCGAGCTGGTCTTCGTCGACCTGATAGCCCATTCCGGGCGCATCGGAGAGAGTGAGCCAGCCATCCTGGGCCGAGAACGGCGCGGCCATCGGAAAGTCGCGGCGCTCCAGGCTCCATTGCGGCGGATCGTAGGGAAACTCCAGGAACGGCGCGCAGCCGAGGCCCGCCACCAGATGCGCGTTGGCGACGACGCCCATGCCGTTGGTCCAGGTGTGCGGCGTGAAGACCAGACCGTGCGCCTCGGCGAGGTGGGCGACGCGGCGCAACCCTGTGATCCCGCCCACCAGCGCGGCGTCCGGCTGCAGCACGTCGAGCGCGCCGTGCGTGGCGAGATCGCGGAAGGCGCTGAGCTCGCGGGTCATCTCGCCGCCCGCGATGCGCGTCGCCACCGCCTCGCGCAGCGCCCGCATGCCATCGTAGTCCGCGCGATCGAGCGGCTCCTCCATCCAGTAGACGCCGAGCCGCTCCAGCTCACGGGCGACGGGCAGCGCGTCCTTCAGCGTCCAGGCAGGCGAGGTGTCCCACGGCATCCGCCAGCCCTGATTGCAGTCGACCATCAGCTCCAGCTGCTCGCCGAGCTGCGCGCGCACGGCCTCAAGCGCGCGGATGTCGTCCCGCCAGTCGCCGCGTCGAAAGCGGATCTTCAGCGCCGCGAAGCCTTCGGCCGCCAACCGCTCGGCCGCGTCCGCCAGCGCCGCGGGCTCGCGCAGCACCCCGGACGAGGCGTAGGCGCGCACGCGGTTCGTGGCGCCGCCCAGCAGCTTCCAGCAGGGCTGGCCGGTGATCTTGCCGATCAGGTCCCAGAGCGCCAGGTCGAGCGGCCAGCAGCGGCCGTAGTGAAACTGCAGGTGCGAAAGCACCCGGTGGTGACGCTCGATCGCCAGCGGGTCCTCGCCCACGAACAGGTGCTCGTGGCCGGCGAAGCCCAGCATCGCATCGCCGCTGCCCCAGCCGACCAGGCCGGCATCGGTCTCCACGCGCACGATCGTGGCGTCGAAGGCGGTGCGCGGCTTCGGGTCCCAGCTGGCATGGAACGGCGGATCGAGCGGCAGCCGGTGGCGGGTGATCGAAATCGACGCGATCTTCTGCCCACCTTCTTGACGACTCACGAGCGCGTCGCCGGGGTGAAGAACGGATTGGCGACCTGCTTCAGCCCCTGGGCGAGCGCCTCGCGGCTCGGCCAGCCGGGCTGCTGGGCGCGCTCGGCGGCGTGCAGCGTGGCGACACGGTTGTTCACGTAGACCGCCTCGGCGTCGTCGGCGGCCGGGTCCACCCACACCAGCGCGATCGCCAGCCAGCCATCGTCGGCCTCCGCCGGCAGCACGCCGCCCAGCAGCGCCTCGGTGATGCCGGCGGCGACGCCGGCCTGCGCCGGGCCCCAGGTCATCTGCTCGTGCCGCTCGTCCTTCAGCACCGCCTTGGCCACGAACAGGGTGGCCGGCTTGGCCGGCAGGTTCGGCCTCACCACCGCCTGGAACGGGATGTGGCCGGGGCCTGGGCTGGCGGCGGCCAGCGCATAGGCCGAGCCTAGCTCGGCCTTGGTCCCCAGGATCAGGTTGATGTGCGCCGCGTTGGCGCCCTCGCCCTCGAACGCCTCGCCGATCGCGATCATGCCCTTTGCTCCTCCTCAGCCAGCGTCTCTTCGTTCAGGGCGCGGGCCCGGCGCACCGGATTGTAGTCGTTGATCATGTCACGCGGCCGATAGGCCGCCTCCAGATACGCGCGCTCTTCATCGGAGAGCTGCATCCCGGCGGCCGCCACCGCCGCGTCGACCTGATCCGGTGCGTCGGCGCCGATCAGCGGCGCTGTGACGCCGGGGTGGCCGGCTACCCAGGCCATCGCCACCGCGGCCGGCGCAACACCGCGCTGCTCGGCGACCTGGGCCGTGCGCCGGGCGATCTCGCGGTCGATCGCATCGCCGAACCACTCGAGGTAGGGATCGAAGCGGGTGCGCAGGTTGGAGCCGCCGCCGGCCAGATAGCCGCGCGCCAGCGGACTGAACGTGGTCACCGCCATCCCCGCGTGTGCGCAATAGGGCAGCATCTCGCGCTCCTCCTCGCGGTAGAGCAGCGAGAGCTGGCACTGCATGTTCACGAACGGCGTCCAGCCGTTCTGGCGCGCCACCGCGTTCATCTCGGCCAGCTGCCAGGCGTACATGGTCGAGGCGCCCAGGTAGCGCGCCTTGCCGGCCCGCACGACGTCGTGCAGCGCCTCCATGGTCTCGGCGATCGGCGTCTCCGGGTCGAAGGCGTGGATGATGTAGAGGTCGACGTGGTCGGTCCCGATCCGCCGCAGCGAGGCGTCGATCGAGCTCAGGACGTGCCCCCGCGAGAGGCCGCCGTCGTTCGGGGCCCCGCTCATCGGGTAGAAGACCTTGGTGGCCAGCACCAGTTCCTCGCGCCGCGCCATCCTCAGCAGGTTGCGGCCGACCACCTCCTCGCCGCGTCCCAGCGAATACCAGTCGGCCATGTCGAAGAAGCTGATGCCCAGGTCGAGCGCGCGCTTCAGGATCGGGACGGACGCGCCCTCATCGAGCACCCAGCCCTTCCAGGCCGAGCTTCCGAAGCCCATGGTGCCCAGGCACAGTCGCGAGACCTTCAGCCCCGTGGACCCGAACCGCACGTGATCCATCCAGCAAGTCCCGCCGCGAGTCGAACGGCGCCATGGGGCAGCCGACCGGCGCGCCCGTCAACCGCGGCGGCGCGCGGATGACGCCCTGGCGGCTGCCCGATCCGGTCGGCGTGCGGGAGATCGAGAACGCGTGGATCGAGACGCCGGACGGCGTGCGTCTCGCCGTCTCGCTCTGGCTGCCGGACGTCGCCGGGCCGGCGCCGGTGGTGCTGGAGTCGATCCCCTACCGCAAGCGTGACTCGACGCGCGGCTACTCGAGCTGGTGGGGCAGGAAGCTGGCCGAGCGCGGCGTGGGCTACGCCCGGCTCGATTGCCGCGGCTCGGGCGACTCGGGCGGCCTGCTGACCGACGAGTACCTGCCGCAGGAGCAGGCGGACAACATCACCGCCATCGCCTGGCTCGCCGCGCAGCCCTGGTGCAACGGCGCAGTGGGCATGCGCGGCGTCTCCTGGGGCGGCTTTGCGACCTTGCAGGCCGCCGCCCTCGCGCCTCCGGCGCTGAGGGCGATCATGCCGATGTGCGCGTCCGACCGACGCTACACGGACGACGCCCACTATGTCGGCGGCGCCTTTGCGCTGACCGGGCTCAAGTGGGCGACGAGCTTCAAGGCGGTCATGGCCGGCCCGCCGGACCCCGAGGTGTTCGGGCCGGACTGGGAAGCCGAGTGGATGCGGCGGCTGGAGGCCGCGCCGCCGATCGCGGCCGAGTGGCTCTCCCACCAGCGCGAGGACGACTACTGGCGCCAGGGCTCGGTGGGTTTCGATCCCGCCCGGGTCCGCTGCCCGGTCTACTTCGTCGGCGGCTGGCTCGACCCCTACAACGACACCATCCCGCGCCTGATGTACCGACTGGGCGTCCCCGCCAAGGCGCTGATCGGACCCTGGCAGCACGGTTATCCGGCGCCCGCCACGCCAGGTCCGGGCCTCGACTGGGCGTTCGAGGAAGTGCGCTGGTGGAAGGAACATCTGGCCGGCGAGGCTACCGGGATCATGGACGAGCCTAGCGTACGGATGTTCCTGCTCGACCAGTCGCCGATCGAGGCAGCGCCGGGCGAGCTGCGCGGCCGCTGGGTCGCCGATCCGGGCTGGGCGTCGGTGATGGCCGCGCGCTCGCTGCGGCTCAGTCCCGGCCGGCTCGGCGACGCGGCCGGGCAGGGGACCGCGACACAACGCGATCGCGGCGTCGTCGGGCTGGCCACGCCGGAGTGGGTCCCGTTCGCCGCGCCGACCTATCCGCAGGAACAGTCGGCGGACGACGCGGCCTCGCTGGTCTTCGACTCCGATCCGCTGGAGGCGCTGCACGACGTGTTCGGAATGCCGATGCTCAGCCTGCGGATCGCTGCCGACCGGCCGATCGCCAAGCTGGCGGCGCGGCTCTGCGAGGTGACGCCCGACGGACGCTCGTGGCTGGTCGCATATGGCGTCCTCAACCTGACCCACCGCAAGGGCCATGCCGCGCCGCAACCGCTGACGCCGGGCGAGTACTATGACGTGCGCCTGCCTTTCTACCTGACCGGGCGGCGGGTCTGGACCGGCTCGCGCCTGCGCCTGGCCATCAGCGAGAGCCTGTGGCCGCTGCTCTGGCCGTCGCCCGAGCCGGTGACCCTGACCCTCGACCTGGCCAGTGCTGTGCTGACCCTGCCGCTGCGGCCGGTGACCGAGATCGAGCCGGAGATACCCATCCCGCTCGCCCTCGGATTGCCAAGCTCGGGGCGCGGCGACCCCGAGGTCGTGCGTGCGACCGCGGACGACGGCGCCGTGACGTATACGGAGGTCTGGCCGCTCGGCGGAGGGACGATCGAAGCCACCGGGACCAGGCTGGAGCGCAGCGGCGCCAATGTCGAGGCCAGCGTCCGGCCGGGCGAGCCGCTGGGCTGCCGCTGGCGCGCCTGGCATGTGGTGCGCTACTTCCGCGACGCCGAAGACGGCGCTGCAGCATGGGACTGCACGCTGGAGGCCGAGGCGGAGTTGACCGCGGACGCGCAGACGTTCCACCTGCGCGAGCGGCTGGTGGCGAAGCGTGGCGAGGCGGTGGTGTTCGAGCGCGAGCACACGAACGCGATCCCGCGCGATCTGATGTAGGCGGAGGATGGACGTATGAGCACGGGAACCACGGACGGCGCCCTCGACCTCGACTGGCGGCTGCCGTCGCTGCGCGAGGTGCAGGTCCTCGGCCATCGCATCGCCTACTACGAGAAGGGCGAAGGGCCGCCGCTCGTGCTGGCGCACGGGTTCTCCGGCTCGGCGGCCTTCGAGTGGGGCCGCGTCTTCGATCTGCTGGCCGAGCGCCACCGCGTGGTCGCCCCACAGCTGGTCGGCTTCCTGCCCTCCGAGCAGCCGGACATCGCCTATTCGACCGACGTACAGCTCGCCCACCTTTCCGGCTTCCTGGGGGCGCTGGGCCTGGAGGGCTGCACGCTGGCGGGCGAATCCTATGGCGGCTGGCTGGTGGCCGCTTACGCCGCGCGCGCCGCAGCGCCGGGCGCCGAACTGGCGCGGGTCGACCGCTACGCGATCCTCTGCGGCGCGGTGGGCGTCAAGATCCCGGCGAACGCCGTCTCGGGGCCGCCGCAGCCGCGTCCGCCGCCGAACACGCCGCTCTGGCGCGCGATCCTGAAGCGCCTGCCCGAGCTCAATCCGCACGACGCGGCCAACAATCCCACGCGCCAGGCCATCCTCGCGGCCAGCGACCTGGGGAAGGGCTGGCCGGACGAAGCGGCGCTCGGACGGATCACGACGCCGACGCTCGTGCTCTGGGGCGAGGACGACGACTTGGTGCCGGTGAAGTTCGGCCGCGCCGCCGCCGCCGCGATCCCGGGTTCGCAGCTGGTGGTGCTGCCCGGCGTCGGCCACATCCCCTCGATCGACGCCCCGCGCGACTTCGTGCGCATCCTCACCGACTTCGCGGCGGGTCGAGCGATCGGATAACCCACATACTCGGAGCGAGCGGCCTTGCGCCCCCTCCGTCTCGTCGCGCTGGTAGCGCGCCGATCCACCTCCCCCGTCGTCTTCGCGACGGTGGAGGAGCGAGGTCGCGCATCTTTGCCCCTCCACCGCACCGAAGAGTGCGGGGGAGGGGGACCGCCCGGCGCAGCCGGGTGGTGGAGGGGGCGCAAGGCCGCGCCTCGCTGACTCGCGGGCAGCTACGCGCGCAGCCGCGCCGCGCCTGCCTTCGCGCGCGCCGCAGCCTCCGCCACCGCGCGCAGCAGCGCCTCGGCGGAGATCGGCTTGGTCAGGTGGCCGTCGACGCCGGCTTCGGCCGAGGCCTTGGCGTGCTCGGCCATGGCGTTGGCGGTCAGCGCGTGGATCGGCGTGCGCGGAAGGCCCCGGCGGCGCTCCTCGTCGCGGATCCCGCGGGTGGCGGTGAGGCCGTCCATCACCGGCATCTGCATGTCCATCAGGACGAGGTCGAAGTCGCCCTCGCGCCAGGCGTCCAGCGCCTCGGCGCCGTTCTCGACGCAGGTCAGGTCCACGCCCGCCGCGCCCAGGATCAGCTCGATGACCCGCCGGTTGGTCGGGTGGTCCTCGGCGAGCAGCACGCGCATCTGGCTGAGGTCGGCGTCGGCAAGCTCCGCCGCCTCGGCCGCGCCGGCCGCCGGCGCGTCGGCGCGGGGCAAGGTGAGCTCGATGGTGAACACAGCGCCGTGGCCAGGCTCGCCGGTCGCCGAGAGGTGTCCGCCCATCGCGTCGACCAGCGAGCGCGAGATGGCGAGCCCAAGGCCGGTGCCGCCGTAGCGGCGGGTGATCGAGCCATCGGCCTGCTCGAAGCGTTCGAACAGGCGCTCGGCGGCTTCCGCGGTAAAGCCGATGCCGGTATCGGCGACGGTGACCTTCAGCGCCGTTCCGTCGGCGCTCGCCTCCGCCTGCACGCCGACCCGCACCGAGCCGGTCTCGGTGAACTTCACCGCGTTGGAGACCAGATTGGAGATCACCTGGCGCAGCCGCGCGGCGTCGCCGACGAAGAGCCCGGCGGCGGCCGGCGCGCTCTCGACCGAAAGCGCCAGTCCCTTGGCCTTCGCCGACGGCTCGAACAGCGAGGCCACGTCGCGCGCGGCCTGCGCCAGGTCGAACGGCTCGGCCTTCAGCTCCAGGCGCCCGGACTCGATCCGCGCCAGGTCGAGCACGTCCGACAGCAGGGCCTCCAGCGTCTCGGCCGAGCTGGTGATCAGCCCCACCATCTCGCGCTGGCCCCCGGAAAGCTCGGTGCGGGAGAGCGCGCTGGCCACGCCCATCACGCCGTTCAGCGGCGTGCGGATCTCATGGCTCATGTTGGCGAGGAACTCGCTCTTGGCGCGGTTGGCCGCCTCGGCGGCGTCGCGGGCGCGCCGCAGGTTGATCTGGGCGCGTTTGATCTCGTCGACATTGCGCATCACGTTGACGACGCGGACGATCTCGCCCTTCTCGTCGCGCAGCGCCTCGGCCGCCAGTTGCACCCACACATGCGGCGCGTCGCTGCGCATCAGGCGGACCTCGCCACGGAACGGCTCGCAGGTCTGGCAATGCTGCTGCCACGCCGCCACCAGGCCCGGCCGGTCCTCCGGATGCACGGCCTCCCAGACGCCGCCCTCGGCCGTCAGGTCGGCATAGCGCACGGTCACGCCCTTGGACGGGACGGGATTGATCCCGGCGAAGGTCATCTCCTCGCGCCGCAGGTCCATCTCCCACATGGCGAGGTCGCCGATCTCCATCGCGAGCATCAGCCGCTTTTCCGAGGCTTCGGCGCGCTGCAGCGTCTCGACCAGCTCGGTGACGTCGACGCTCATCGAGAGGATGCCGCCGATGCGCCCGCTCGCGTCGCGCCACGGCGTATGCTCGTAGCGCACCCAGGGCCGGCGTCCGTCGGGCAGGGTCAGCTGCACCTCGCGATGCAGCGTCTCGCCGGCCAGGATGCGGTCATGCTCCTTCGACCAATCCGCCGCCGGGAAGATCTCGTAGAGCGAGCGGCCGATGACGTCGGCGCCGACCAGGCCGCGCTCCTCGCGCCAGCGGCGGCTGACCTGCAGCAGGCGCACGTCGTGGTCGGTCATCGACACGGCGAAGGGTGCGTTCTCGACCAGTGCGGCCAGCGTGGCGCGCGCGGCGGCCGCCTCGGCCTCAGCGTCGGCCCTGGCGAGCAGGGCCATCCGACGCTCGACCTCGTCGGCGATCAGGCCGGCCAGGTCCAGCAGCCGCGCCACCTTGGTCTCGTCGCGTGGCTTGATCTCGTCGCCCATCACCGAGAGCACGCCCAGCATGCGCCCGTCGGCCAGCCGGATCGGCGCGCCGGCGTAGAAGCGCAGCGGCTTCACGTCGTCGGGGACCCGCGCCAGGTCGGCGCCCGCGCGGGGGTCTTCGCGCCAGTCCGGAAGCCACAGTGCGTCGGCGGCCGCCTCGACGTGCGGCGCCAGCGGCGCGTACTGCGTGTCGCGGCCGCTCGAGCGCCACATGCCATGTCGCCGCCGGATCGCAACCTCGCCGCCGACGCCGCCCAGAAGGTCGACCGCCACGCGCACGATGCGGTTGAAACTCTCACGCAGCGGCTCCGGATCGATCTCGTCGGCGCCGTCGCTGAGCTGTGCGGCCGTATCGGCCATGGTCAAGACGTCATCCCCCGTGAGCGCGAACTCGGCGCGTGAAGCTCTACCGGAGGGTGACTATCGGGGGTGGCGGGTTAACGTTGAATGTCGCTCGAGTGCGACCGAGGGTTTGTCGCGTCCGGAGGCGGCGGGTCGCCGGCGCGCACCGCGGCCTGGCAGCGCCGGCTGGCGCGGGCGAGGTTCTTCAGCAGGCAGGTCTTGGCGGCCTCGCGGTCGCCGGCCGCCGCCGCGGCTGGGCAGAGCAGCAGCACCGACGGCGTGCAGGCCGCGCGCTGCGCCGCCGTTTCGGCGCTGGCGGCGCTCGCCAGGGCCCCGAGCATGATCGCGGGCAGGATCGCGGCGAGCGAGAGTCGGGCGGGAATCTGCATGCTGGGTTGGCCGTTAGCCTCCCTTCGGGCTGTTTCCGATACGACGTTCGGCCGCGGCCCGGCGGCCCCGCGGTGGGTCAAGCGTTTGCGTGCTTCTTAAGCCAAGAGAATTTGAAACGACCACCGATGGGCCAGTATGTGGCGAAGCCAGCGGCGTTCGCCTAGATGCCGCGCACGCGCTCTCGTCACTTTCGGCGGCCGCGCCAAGCGCCGCGCACCAGCGGCCGGTGCAGCGGACAAGGATCTGATCGTGCTGCGCACCCCTCTCCAAGGTCTACGGCATGGCGGACCTGGCGCCGACCCGCGGGATGGGCGACACGGCCTTCCTGTCGTAAGCGGCTGGCCGGCTGGCTTTCCGGTTCGTGGCGCAACCGCCTCGCGGTCTCCCGCTCGCGCGCCTGCCACCGCCGCGACCACGGGGCGCAAACGTAGCTGCTGACAACGGCGAAGCTGAGCGTGGTAAACTGGAAGCCGTCGCGGCCGGGCGCTGACCGGCGCCTGCGGCTAAGCCATTGCAAACAGAACAAGAATGCGGACGGGGGCCGCAGGTAAGATCGCGTCGCAGACGGACATTTCCAGCGCCGCCGATTCGCAAAGCAGCGGCGGAACGGTCGCCGTATCGGCCACCGGCGTCCTCGCGCGCTACCTGCGGCCGCAGGGGCGACGCCTGGCGACGCTCTCCACCTTCCTGCTCGCCAGCATCGGCGTGCAGCTGGTCTCGCCGCTGATCGTGCGCCGCTTCATCGACACCGCGGCGCAGGGCGGGGCGCACGCGTCGCTCAGTTTTCTCTGGGTGCTGGCGGGCGCCTTCATCGCCGCGGCGATCGTCACCCAGGTCCTGCAGATCGGCGCGACCTACTTCTCCGAGCAGCTGGCGTGGACGGCCACCAACGCCCTGCGCCGCGACCTCGCCACCCACACGCTGGACCTCGACATGAGCTTCCACACCGCGACCTCGCCCGGCGACGTGATCGAGCGGGTGGACGGCGACGTTGCGGCGCTGGCCAACTTCTTCTCCCAGTTCGTCCTGCAGATCATCGGCGGCGCGTTGCTGCTGGTCGGCATCTTCATCGTGCTGATCGTGGCCGACTGGCGGATCGGCTGGGCGCTGGGCGCGGTCGCGGTGGTGGCGGGGCTCACCATGCACCTGATGCGCAACGTGGCGCGCCCGCAGTGGGAGCGGGTGCGCAACGCCTTCTCGGCCTTCTCCGCCTTCCTGGAAGAGCGCATCGCCGGGCTCGAGGACATCCGCGCCAACGGCGGCGGCGCGCATGCGATGCGGCGCTTCGCAGCGATCAACCGCGAGCTCGCCGCCAGCAACATGGCGGCGATCCGGCGCGGGCAGTGGATCTACCTGGTGGCCAGCGGCCTCTTCTCGCTCGGCTTCGCGATCGCGCTGGCGGTCGGCGCGCGGCTCTACCAGCTGCACGCGGTGACCATTGGGGCGGTCTTCATGTTCATGCAGTACGCCGGCATGATGGCGCAGCCGATCGTGCTGATCGGCACCCAGCTGCAGCAGTTCCAGACCGCGTCGGCGAGCCTCACCCGCATCCGCGCGCTCCTGGCGATCAAGCCGCAGCTGAAGGACGGGCCCGGGCTCGACTGGGCCGCCTCGCGCCGCTTCGCCCCGAAGCTCGCCTTCGAGCACGTCAGCTTCGCGTACCGCGCCGATGCGCCGGTGCTGCAGGACGTCTCGCTGACGCTGGCGCCCGGCGAGGTGTTGGGTCTCCTCGGCCGCACCGGCAGCGGCAAGACCACGCTCTCGCGGCTGCTGTTCCGCCTCTACGACCCGATCGAGGGCCGCATCACGCTGGATGGCCTCGATATCCGCGACGCCACGCTGGCCGAGTTGCGCGGCCGCATCGGCCTCGTCACGCAGGAGGTGCAGCTGTTCGACGCCTCGGTGCGCGACAACGCCACGCTGTTCGATGCGGCGATCAGCGACGGGCGGATCGTCGAGGTGCTGACCGACCTGGGTCTCGGCGACTGGCTGGCGCGTCAGCCGAACGGGCTCGACACCATCCTCGTCGCCGGCGGCGGCCTGTCGGCCGGTGAAGGTCAGCTTCTGGCGTTCGGCCGCGTGTTCCTGAAGGACCCGGGCCTCATCGTGCTCGACGAGGCCTCCTCGCGGCTGGATCCGGTCTCCGACAAGCTGATCGAGCGCGCGCTCGACAAGCTGCTGGGCGGCCGTGCCGGGGGCGGCAAGCGAACCGCCATCATCATCGCCCACAAGCTCTCCACCGTCGCCCGCGCCGACCGCATCTGCATCCTGGAGCGTGGCCGCGTGCTGGAGGCGGCCGAGCGCGAGGCGCTGGTCGCCGACCCCAACTCCGCCTTCTCCAAGCTCCTGGCCCACGGCGTCGAGGAGGCGCTGGCGTGAGCTTCGCCGCCGTCGACGATCCGACCGAGACCGCGCCGCTGCCGCCGGCGCCGCCGAAGCAGCGCGCCTTCCGCCAGGCC
The DNA here is from genome assembly GCA_035553015.1 of Caulobacteraceae bacterium. Lineage (GTDB taxonomy): Bacteria > Pseudomonadota > Alphaproteobacteria > Caulobacterales > Caulobacteraceae > Acaudatibacter. The sequence goes on from DATNEH010000268.1 coordinate 18,155, forward strand.
TGGCGCATCGCCATGACCCGGCCGGGCCTCTTCACGCTCGGCATGAGCCTCTACGGGGCTTTCTACGCGCTGCCGCTGATCCCGGGCCTGATCCAGCGCCAGGTGTTCGACACCCTGCTAGGCCGCCATCCTGCCGGCCTCGACCTCTGGAGCTTGATCGGGCTCTGGTTCGCCTCGCAGGTCTTCCCCCTGGTCGCCTTCTACTTCGCGGTCTGGACCTTCCAGGGCTTCACCACGCTGTCGCGGGTGATGGTGCGCACCGACCTCCTGGGCTGGCTGATGTTCGCCGCCGGCCCGCGCAAGCCGCGCGGCACCGCCGGCGAGGTGCTGAGCCGCTTCCGCGACGACGTCAACGAGACGCTGAGCTTCATGGAGGGCTGGGCCGACACCTTCGGCCAGGCCCTGTTCGCCGTGCTGGCGCTGGCGATCATGTGGAAGATCGACCAGACCGTGACCTTCGCGGTGATCGCGCCGATGCTGCTGGTGGTGGTGATCACCCAGCGGATCACCGCCGGCATCCACAGGTACAGCCGCGTGGCGCGCGAGGCCGAGGCGCGGGTCACCTCGTTCGTCGGCGAGATGTTCGCCGCGGTGCAGGCGATCCGGGTGGCCGGCGCCGAGCCGAACGTGCTCGCACGCCTCGAAGCGCTGAACGACGTGCGCCGCAAGACCGCGGTGCGCTACCGCGTCTACGTCACCCTGCTGGATACGTTCGGGGTCGGCACCTCCAGCGCCGCGCTCGGGCTGGTGCTGCTGCTGGCGGCCAGTGCGATGCGCGACGGCCGCTTCACGATCGGCGACTTCACGCTGTTCGCCTCCTACGTCGGCGCCGCAACCTCCGCGCCGCGCTGGCTGGGGCGGCTGCTGGCGCGCAAGCGCACCGCCGACGTCGCCTGGATGCGGATCACCACGCTGATGGACGACGCGCCCGACGAGGCGTTGGTCGCCAAGGCGCCGGCGCAGCCCCGCCCGGCGCCGGCCGAGCCCGCCTTCACGCGGCCGCTCGAGCAGCTGGAGGTGCGCGGCCTCACGGCGATCCACCCGTCCTCGGGCCAGGGCGTGCGCGACGTCAGCTTCACGCTGCGCCGCGGCGAGGTGCTGATCGTCACCGGGCGGGTAGGGGCCGGCAAGTCGACGCTGCTCAAGGCCGTCGTCGGTCTGCTGCAGACCGAGGGCGGACAGATCCTCTGGAACGGCGCGATGGTGGAGGATCCCGCCACCTTCATGACGCCGCCGCGCTCGGCCTACACCGCCCAGGCCCCGCGGCTCTTCACCGAGAGCCTTGCCGAGAACATCCTGATGGGCGACGGCGCCGGCCAGGACGGCCAGCTGCTGCATCGGGCGGTGCACCTGGCGGTGCTCGAGGACGACGTTCGCCAGCTGGGCTCAGGCCTCGACACGCTGGTCGGCACGCGCGGCGTGACGCTCTCCGGCGGCCAGGTGCAGCGCTCGGCGGCGGCGCGGATGTTCGCGCGCACGCCGGAGCTGCTGGTGTTCGACGATGCCTCCAGCGCGCTCGACGTGCGGACGGAGCACACCTTCTGGGAGCGGCTGTTCGCATCGGGCCAGCACAGCTGCTTGGCGGTCAGCCACCGCCTGGAGGCGTATCGCCACGCCACCGAGATCCTGGTGCTCGACGACGGCCGCGTCGCCGCGCGTGGCACGCTGCGCGAGCTCCTGCAGTCGAGCCCGCTGTTCCGCGAGGTCTGGCACGAAGGCGTCCACGCCTCCGCCGCCGCCCACCAGCACGCTGATCTGGCAGGCTGATCGGCCCTTGCGGCAAGGCGGGCCCGCTCGGGCCGCCGGGTGTTCTTGCGGGTTATCAGCCTTCGCAAGCGACGGTAGAAGGAGCTGCAATTCAGTATTCGGCGAGGTCCTGAACTGTCCAGCGCCCAGCCAGGGACGACGACGTTCGCGCCGTCGCAGCAGCAGCTCTTCGAGCACGGCGTGGCCGCGCACCGGGCCGGTCAGCTGGCGCAGGCGTGCGCGATCTATCAGTCGATCCTGGCCCAGTCGCCGGACGACTTCGACGCGCTGCACATGCTGGGCCTCGCGGTCGTGCAGGCCGGCGACCCGGCGCAGGGCGCGCGCCTGATCGAGCAGGCGATCACGCGAGAACCCGGCGTGGCGGCTGCGCACGTCAACCTCTCCATGGCGCAGGAAGCGCTGGGTCGATTTGGCGAAGCCCTGGCCAGCGCCGACCGGGCGATCGCGCTCGGCGATGCGACCCCTGACGCCTACCTCAATCGCGGCAACGCGCTGCTGGCGCTCGGCTGCGCACAGGAGGCGCTGGCCGCCTATGAGCATGCCGTGGCCCTGCAGCCGGGCGATCCGCGCGGGCCCTACAACTGCGCCCGCACGCTGCGCGTCCTCGGTCGGTTCGAGGACGCCCTGGCCGGCTACGACGCCGCCATCGCGCTGTGGCCCGGCTTTTACGAAGCGGTCAGCAACCGCGGCGAGGTGCTGTCGCACCTGGGCCGGCTGGACGAGGCGCTGGCGGCCATGGACGCCGCCCTCGCGCTGCGCCCGTCCGCCGAAGCCCACCGCAACCGGGGCGCCATGCTGACGCGGCTGCGGCGCCTGGACGAGGCGATGGCCGCTTATGACATCGCCCTCGGCATGGACCCGGCGAACGCGCAGGCGCACGGCGATCGCGCCAACGTGCTCAACGACCTTGGCCGCGCGACCGAGGCCCTGGCCGCCGCCGACCGGGCGCTGGCGCTGAGCCCCGAGCGCGCCGACCCGCACAACAGCCGCGGCGTGGCGCTCTACTCGCTCGGGCGGCTCGAGCCCGCGCTGGCGAGCTACGAGCGGGCGCTAGCGCTCGCGCCAGAGTTCCCCGAGGCGCACATGAACCGGGCGCTGGCCTGGCTGCGCAGCGGCGACCTGGCGGCCGGTTTCGCGGAGTACCGCTGGCGCTGGCGCCACCGCGAGGCGGAGCGGCCGCACATCCTCTGCCCCGAGTGGGAAGGCGAGCCGCTGGCAGGCAAGCGGCTCGTGGTGTGGGCCGAGCAGGGCTACGGCGACACGCTGCAGTTCATCCGCTTCGTCCCGCAGCTGGTGGCGCAGGGCGCGCGCGTCACCGTGCTGGTCGACAAGCCGTTGAAGCCGCTGATCACCGCCTCGCTGGCGGGGGTCGAGGTGGTCGACTGGCTGCCCGGCGACGCCGACTTCGATGCGCAGGTCGCCATGATGTGCCTGCCGCGCCTGCTGGGCGTGACGTTGCGGACGATCCCGGCCCCTATCCCCTACCTCGCCGCCGACCCGGCCGCGGCGGCCGCGTGGGCCGCTCGCCTGGCGGCGCTGCCCGGCCGCAAGGTAGGACTGGTCTGGGCGGGCGCGGCGCGGCGGCACAACCTGGCGGCCGCCGCAGTCGATGCGCGCCGCAGCATGCGTCTTTCCCAGCTTGCGGCGCTCGCCGCCGCGCCGGGTGTCCAGTTCGTCAGCCTGCAGATTGGCGAGCCGGCCGCCGAGATTGTCGATGCGCCGGGTGGGCTGAGCCTGGTCGACTGGACCGCCGAGATCGGCGACTTCGCCGACACTGCCGCCCTGGTGGCCGGCCTCGACCTGGTGATCACCGTCGACACGTCGGTCGCGCACCTGGCCGGCGCGCTGGGCCGGCCGGTCTGGATCCTCTCGCGTTTCGATGGCTGCTGGCGCTGGCTGCAGGACCGCGACGACACCCCCTGGTACCCGACCGCGCGTCTCTTCCGCCAACCGGCTCCGGGGGCCTGGGAACCGGTCATCGCGTCGCTCGCCGAGGCGCTGGCAAGCGGCTAAGTCCGCGGCGCCGGCCCGCCGAGCGCCGGCGTCAGGCGCAGCCAGAGCTGCTGGTCGAAGTCCTTGTCGGGCGCGGCGTCGCCCATGCGCACGACAACCAGACCAAGGCTGGGCACGACGTAGAGCTTGCGGTCCAGCGCGCCGAGGGCGGCCACCAGGTCGGGCGGGGCGGCCGGGATCAGCGGGCCGTCGACGCGTCGGTCGAGCGGCCGGATCGCGAAGGCGCTGCCATTCAGCCACCAGAGGCGCCCGTAGGCCGGATTGGTGGGCGAGGGCAGGAACAGCGCTTTCAGCGCCGGCTCGGAAACGATGCGCACTCCGTCGGCGCTCTTGCCGCCGTCGAGAACCATCTGCCCGAACTTAGCGGTGTCCCCGGGGCTGGTGACCAGGCCGGTGGGGTTGCCGACGTCCGCGAACGCCGCGGGGCGCTGGCGCCAGGCGGTCTCGCGCATGCCGGCCGGCACGGCAAGCCAGTCGTGCGTGGTCGCTTCCAGCGGCTGCTTGGCGGCCACGGCCAGGATGCGCTTGGCGATCGCGTAGACCGGCGTGTTGTAGAGGAAGACGGTCCCGGGCGCGGCGGCGAAGGCGAAATCGGTGGTCAGGCCCGTGCACATGGTCAGCACGTGGATGACGCGGATCTGCGCCTCCTGGTCCGGCGCGGCGTGCGACCAGCGCGGCCCGATGTAGGCCGAGACCGGACGCTCGACATCCAGCAGACCCTTGTCGGCGGCGATGGCGGCCAGCACCGCGACGAAGCTCTTCTGCTGCGAGGCCACGTCCTCCAGCAGCGCGCCGTCCGGTGTGGTCTCGTAGGTGAAGTTCCGAAAGGGCAGATCGGGCGGCGCCGGCCAGTCTGCCTGCGCCAGCACCTTGCGGTTCTGCACGACCAGGAACCCGGTGGTGCGCTGACCGCGGGCATAGTCGAGCACCGCCTGCATTGCCGGAGAGACGGGCAAGTCAGCGGCGTCCGAGCGCGCCCCGCCGAGCGCGCCCAGCGCCACCGTTCCGGCGACCACGGCGCGGCGGGAAGGACGAGGTTTCAAGCGTTTGCCGTTCGTGCGTCTGGACATTCTGGCGCTTCAACATGGCGCATCATAGGCAGGCCAGGGCCGCTCAGGGGAGGGGGGCTGATCGCCCCGGCAGGCGGCCAGCCGCTGGCCCCGCCCGCCATCGTGCGCGCGAAGGGGGCTAGGTCGAGCCCCCCAGGCATGGGCGCGGCGCGCCGCTGACGTCGTCCTCGCGCGGCGGCGTCCTGCGCATCGTCGCTTCCACGCTGCGCGAGGAGATGCTGGCGGCGTCCTTGAGCAACCGCACGAGGTCGACCTGGCTGCGCGCGCCGGTCTTCCGATAGATCGACTTCAGGTGCGTGCGCGCGGTGTTCGTCGTTATCGACAGCGCCGCCTCGGCTTCGGTCATCGAGGCGCCGCTGAGGATCTGTTCCACGAGCGCCGATTCTGCCGTCGTCAGCTCGAACAGGGGCGACAACTCGCCGAGCGAGCGGACGGCCAGGGCGTCATGCACCGAGACCACCGCCAACCGCCGCGCCCGCTCGGGCTCGGGCAGGCCGGTCTCCTCCAGCGCGTGGGCCCGCAAGATCAGCGGCGGCTGGTCGTCGCGCTCGACGGTCAGGTAGCGGACGGCGGGATCCGTCGTCGCGACCACCCCGGCGATCCAGGCGCGCAACTCGAGCGCCTGCTCGTCGTCCTTTGCAGTCAGGCGCCCAGCGCGCTCGGCGAGCGCGCTGTCGTCCCGCTGCAGCCACTCCTTCAGTGCTGGCGTGGCGTAGACGATTTCGCAAGCGCTGGTCACCAGCAGGCACAAGCCCAGGCCGAAGTCGAGGACCTCGGCAAGTGTTTCGTAGCGAAAAGGTTGAGCTTGCTCTCTTGGCTCTACCATTTCTGTAGTACTCAGCGGAGGTTAAGTTGCTAGATACGTGACCACGAATAGGCTCATCATGCCTACGCTTGTTGCAATCTTTTCCAACGTCATCTTCAGGCGTTGCCTCGTTCTACCTACCCATTGTGAGTAATTCGTCTGTTAAGTGTATTGCGTATCTACACAACTCTTAGAGAGGCGCGCCTGCCTCGAGACCGCGGGATTCTGGGCTGGAGCGCGACCGTTCAGCCGACTCTGAGGGCAGGCCGCTGGTGTGAATCCGACACAAATCGAATTTTCCGCGCCGTCTCACGCTTTTCGCACTTGTCATAGGCCGAGATTGATCCCTCCATCGCCTCGTTGAATTGGATGCGCCTGACGCCGTAGTCGGACATTCAGCGCAGGCGCGCTCAGGTGGGGGACCCTGACATGACCAGTGCGAGACCTCGTGCGGCTCGGGCCGCTTTGCTCGCGGCGGCCGGCACGTCGGCGCTGATGCTTGCGGCGGGCGAAGCGGCCCGCGCCGACACGCCCACGCCCGCGCCCACGACTGAGTCAGGCGCGCACGTCGGCGAGGTGGTCGTGACGGCGCAGCGGCGCAGCCAGAATATCCAGGACGTGCCCGTGTCGGTGCAGGCGATCTCGAGCCGCCAGTTGGTCGCCTCCGGCATCAAGAGCACCCAGGATCTGGGCCAGATCACCCCGAACGTGACAATCATCAGCCCGATCGGCGCCGGCAACCAGCCGCTGATCACCATCCGCGGCATCGGGCTGAACGACTTCGACACCAACAACGCCGGCCCGAACGGCGTCTATCTCGATGACGTCTACCTCAGCGCGCCTGGCGTCCAGAATTTCTCGCTGTTCGACATCGCGCAAGTGCAGGTGCTGAAAGGTCCCCAGGGGACGCTCTACGGCCGCAACACCAGCGGTGGCGCGCTGCTTTTCACGTCCAACCGGCCGACCGACTACTTCACCGCCGACCTGCACGGCGAATACGGCAGCTACAACACGTTCCAAGTGATGGGCGCCGTCGGCGGGCCTATAGCGCCGGGTCTCGACGGCCGCATCGCCGCCGTGATCAACCACTCGGACGGATACACCCACAATTTCCTGACCGGCAGGCCCTACGACAACGTCCAGAACGAAGCGATCCGCGTGCAGTTGCAGTACAAGCCCAACGACAGGCTGCAGCTCTACTTCAACACCAACGTCGTCTACGTCCGCAATCACCCGCAGCCCTATGGCCACATCGGCGTGTTCGTGCCCGGCACGCAGAACACGCCGAGCCCGACGTTCTGCACCCCCGCGCAGGCGTTCGCTGGCGGCTGCGTCGACCTCTACGGCTACGGTACGCCAAAGCAGTGGCAAGGCGCCTACGCCGAGACCCAGGACCTCACCAACCTGCCGGTCGTCAGCCAGTTCCGCGCCGACTACAAGGTCGGCGACATCACCCTGACCTCGATCACCTCGTGGCAGTACGACAAGAAGTTCCACCCCGAGGACACCGACGGCGACCCGCTGAACCTGATCCGCGCGACCTACGGCGTGCAGTCCAACACCTGGACGCAGGAGCTGCGCGCGGCCGAGAGCAAGCAGAACTTCAACTGGGTCACCGGCTTCTATTACCTGCATGAGGTCCTCAAGCAGGATCAGCCGCTTTCGCTGTTCTACGATGGCGACCTCGGCGGCGGCTTCGGCATCCCGCCGGGGCCTGGCGCCTTCGACGGCATCGCCCAGATCGTCCACGACAACAGCAAGCAGACGACCGACTCGGCCGCAGTGTTCGGCCAGGGCGACTACACGTTCCGGCGCTTCACGCTGACGCTGGGCGGCCGCTACACCTCGGAGCGCAAGGGTTTCGACTACACGCAGTCGTCCCAGTTCCAGCAAGGCGGCCTCGGCAACTACGGCGCTCCGACGGACATCATCGACTCGCCCGGGCATCGCACATCGGCTTCGAACTTCACCTACCGCGTGGCGCTGAAGTACGCCTTCACCGATCAGGTGCAGGCCTACGGAAGCGTCGCCACCGGCTTCAAGAGCGGCGGCTTCAACGGCAGCTTCCTCAGCAACGACCCGACGCAGGTGGCGCTGCAGCTGAAGCCGGTCAAACCGGAAGAAGTCACCGCCTATGAAGTGGGTGAAAAGGCGACCCTGTTCGACCGCCGTCTGGTCCTGAACGCCGCGCTATTCTACAACGCCTACCGCGACGAGCAGGTGTTCGCGAGCGTCACCGAACCGCTCGTGCTCGGCAACGGGACGGTCACGACGATCTCGGCGGCCGTCCTCGGCAACGCCCCGAAGTCGCATACCGAGGGCGCGGAGTTCCAGATCATGGCCGCGCCGATCGACGGCCTGACCATCGACCTGGAGCCCGCGCTGTTGCGGACACGCATGGACGACGGCTCTTTCCCCGGCGGCTTCTCGCTGACCGGCAAGGAACTGGCCAACGCGCCCAAGTTCACCTTCACCGGCGTGATCGACTATCGCTGGGCGCTCGGCAACGACGACGACGTCAACTTCCGCTGGAACTCCAACTACCGCAGCCACTACTGGTTCGACGCCACGAACGATCCCTACATCCAGCAGAACGGCTACTGGCTGCACAACTTCAACATCGACTACGAGAGCCACCAGCACTGGACCGCGGGCGTCTTCATCCGCAACATCGCGAACCAGAAGTACAACCTGACTTCGAGCGATATCTCCAGCCCGTTCGGCTTCCTCGAGCCCGTCGAAGGGCCGCCGCGCACCTACGGTGTGGCGCTGTCGTACCACTACTGATACGCGAGGGGATGGCGGCTCGGCGCATGCGCGGGCGTCGCGCGCATAGCCGGGCCGCGCCAGGCTTCCCGGCGAGGAACGGATGAAAAAAGTGGCGCCGGCGCGCACGGCGTCGACCGCAGCCAAGGCCCGGCGCCCCTCGCAGCAGCGCAGCCGCCTGCGCTTCGAAATGCTGCTCGACGCCGCCGACGCGCTGCTGGCCGACCGGGAGACGGCCGAGGTGGGGCTGTACGATATCGCGGGCGCGGCGAACGTGCCGCCCGCGTCCGCCTACCATCTGTTCCCGACCAAAGAAGCCGCGTTCGTCGCGCTGGGCGAGCGCTACCTGACGGCGCTCAGCCACCACATCGTCCGGCGGATCGATCCCGGCGCCTTGCGGCGCTGGCAAGACCTCGTCGCGATCGAAATGCATCGCGCCGTCGAATACTATAATAGTCATAAAGTGATGTTGAAGCTGTTCTTCGGCGCCAACGTAATAGCTGACGTGCGTCTGCTCGACGTCAGGAACGTGGCCGCCGCGTCTGCATCCACCTATGATCGGATGAACAAGCTGTTCGAGATGCCATACCTGCACGACGCCGACACCAAGTACGCGGCGCTGATCGGCATCTACGACGGGATCTGGATGACCTCCTATGCGCGGCACGGCCAGATCACCGAGGATTTCGCAAGAGAGTCGGAACTGGCCGGGATCGCCTATTGCGAGACGTTCCTGCCGGCGGTCATCCCCTTGCGTGCGCCCGATGCCTGAGGCCGCTGGACGGGTCGAGACGAAGAGTGAAGCAACCCTGCACTGCGTCCGGCCGCCGCGCGGATCCAGCCTTGACGGCTGTCCGCTGCGAAGCGCTTATTTCGATAACAATCGGATCCGACTCCGCACCGGCGCCCGGTCAGCGGAGTCGGCGAACCGCGTAGCCATTGAGGTGCGAGAATGAGCCGCCAAGACGCGTTGAAGCAGCGTGCGCAGAGCGTGTTCCCGCGCGGGATCTATGGGCACCTGGGGACCCGGGCGATGCCGGAGAACTTTCCCCAGTTCTTCACCTCCGCCAAAGGCGTCCGGATGACCGACGTCGATGGCAAGGAATACATCGACTACATGTGCGCCTATGGCTTGAACCTGTTCGGCTACGGCGACGAAGAGATCAACAACGCCTTCGTCGAGCAGATGCGCAAGACCGACACCCTGACCGGCGTCTCGCCGGTGATGGTGGAGTTCGCCGAGCGCTTCACCGGCATCGTCAGCCACGCCGACTGGGCGGTGTTCGTCAAGAACGGCACCGACGCGACGACGCTGGGCGCGATGATCGCCCGCGCCCACACCAAGCGCGAGAAGATCATCATCGCCGAGGGCGCCTATCACGGGATGGCGGCCTGGAGCTCGGCCTCGCCGGGCGTGACCGCGGGCGAGAAGGCCGGGCGAATCTCCTGCACCTACAACGACGTCGAGTCGCTCGAGCGGGCGGTGAAGGAGGCGGGCGACGACCTCGCCGCCATCTTCGCCACGCCGTTCAAGCACGACGTGTTCATCGACCAGGCCGAGCCCGATCCGATCTACGCCCGGCGCGCGCGCGACCTCTGCGACAAGACCGGCGCGCTGCTGGTGGTCGACGACGTCCGCGCCGGCTTCAAGCTGGCTCGCGACTGCAGCTGGTCGGTGGTGGGGGTGGAGCCGGATCTGTCCGCCTGGGGCAAGTGCATCGCCAACGGCCACCCGATCTCGGCTCTGCTGGGCTCGGACACGGCCCGCGAAGCCGCGGCGAAGGTGCGCTACACGGGCTCTTTCTGGTTCCAATCCGGGCCAATGGCCGCGGGCCTGGTGACGCTCGACCGGATCATGAACACGCCCTACCTCGAGAACATCCAGTCGCTTGGGCACAGCCTGCGCGAGGGCATGGCCAAGGTGGCGCAAAAGAATGGCGTCGGTCTGCGCCAGACCGGGCCGGTGACGATGCCGATGTTCTTGTTCGACGACGACCCGGATCTGCGCAAGGGCTACCGCTTCTGCGCCGAGATGGTGTCGCGGGGGGTCTACATGCACCCGTTCCACAACATGTTCATTTCGGACGCGCTGACCCTGGATGACGTGGTGCAGACGCTGGATGCGGCGGACGAGGCCTTCAGGGCGCTGGCCGCGGCCGAACTGGCGCCGAACACCCGCCTCGCAGCGCTGACCGCCTAGGTGTCCGACAGCGCCCTGGCCGCGCCCGAGGGCGAGGCCCAGCTTTCCGCCGGCATCGAATCCTTCGGCTACCAGCAGGAGCTGAAGCGCACGCTCTCGCCGTTCGACCTCTTGGTCTACGGCCTGGTGTTCATCGTCCCGATCGCGCCCTGGAGCTCGTTCGGGTTCGTGTTCAACGCCAGCCACGGCATGGTGCCGCTGGTCTACGTGGTCGGGCTGGTGGCGATGGTGTTCACCGCCCGCAGCTACGTGGTGATGTCGGCGGCCTTCCCGGTCGCCGGGTCGGTCTACGCCTACGCCGGCAGGGGCATCGGCGTGAGCGCCGGCTTTCTGGCCGGCTGGGCGCTGCTGCTCGACTATCTGCTGCTGCCGACGCTGATCTACGTGATCTGCGCGGTGTCGATCCACGCCGTGATCCCGGCGGCGCCGAAGCCGCTCCTGGTCGCGCTGTTCCTCGGCGTCAACACCGTCGTCAACATCGTCGGCATCGAGAGCACGGCCAAGCTCAGCATCGCGCTCCTGCTCCTGCAACTGCTGCTGCTGGGCGCCTTCCTGCTTCTCTGCCTGATCGGCCTGGCGCACGGCGTCAGCGGCGCGCACATCACGCTCTCGCCGCTGTTCGACCGCGCGAAGATGACGCCGTCGCTGATCTTCGGGGCGCTGTCGCTGGCGGCGCTGAGCTTCCTCGGCTTCGATGCGATCTCCACCCTCGCCGAAGAGGCCAAGGGCGGCGCACGCGCGGTCGGCCAGGCCACCATGCTCTCACTGCTGCTGGCGGCGGGGCTGTTCGTGCTGCAGACCTACCTCGCCTCGTTGTTCGTACTGGACCGCAAGTCGTTCGCGCCGGGGGACGAGGCGGCCACCGCCTTCTTCATCATCGCCAAGGCCATCGGCGGCGAGCCGCTGCGCTGGTCGGTGTCGATCCTGGGCGTGCTGTTCTCGGGACTCGCCGGCGCTCTGACGGCGCAGGCGGCGACGGCGCGGCTCATCTACAGCATGGCCCGCGACGGCATGTTGCCCAGGGCGCTCGCCCACGTCGACGCCAGGCGCAAGACGCCGGTGCGGGCGATCCTGCTGGTGGCGGCGATCACGCTCGCGCTCGGGGTCTTGCTGGTCAACCAGATCGAGCTGCTGACCTCCATCGTGAATTTCGGCGCGCTGACCGGCTTCCTGGCGCTCCACGTGTCGGTGGTGGTCTGGTTCATGGTCCGCCAGAAGAGCCGCCGCTGGTTCGCCCACCTGGTCTCGCCACTGCTGGGCTTCGCCATCATCGGCTACGTGTTGCTCAACACCCAGACCAACGCCAAGATCGCCGGCCTGCTATGGCTGGGCGTCGGCGCGCTGATGCTGGCGGTGATCAAGGCGCGAGGCGGCGATCCAGGCCTGCTTGCCAAGGAAGACACCTGAGATACGCCCATGAGCGCCGACGACGAGCCATCCCTGCGCCGCGAGTTGGTCGCCCAATACCGGCGATCGGCCGACCTGAAGCTGAACGAGCTGGCCTCGGGCAACCTCAGCTGCCGCTGCGGCGACGGGATGCTGATCTCGCCGACCGGGGCCTCGGCCGAGTCGATCGCCGAGGAGTCGGTGGTCTACGTCGGCCCGGACGGCGCGTGGACCGGCCCGCATGCGCCATCCTCCGAATGGCAGATGCACTGGGCGATCTATCGGCGCTACCCGGACGCCCGGGCCGTCGTCCACACCCATTCCGACCATTGCGTCGCGGTCGCCAGCCACAACCGTCCGCTGCCGGGCTTCCACTATCTGGTCGGCGTTTTCGGCGGCGATGACGTGCCGTGCGTCCCCTACGCCACCTATGGCTCGGAGGAGCTCGCCGAGAGCGCGGCCGCGGCGCTCGCGGACCGCAGCGCCTGCCTGCTCGGCAACCACGGCATGATCTGCCGCGGGCGCAGCCTGAGATCGGCCGTCGGCCTCGCGCACCGCCTGGAGATCATGTGCCGGCAGTACGTGCTCGCCCGCCAGCTCGGCGAGCCCTCGCGCCTCACGCCCGAACAGTGGGACGAGTTCTTCGCCAAGTCGCGCGGGACCAGCTACGGCGCCGCTCGCTAGGGCCCCGCGCGGCCCACGACGACATTCACGAGGACGATCCGACGAATGAAGTCTGGCTTGCTGACGATCGGGCTCACCACGCTGGACATCGTCGCGCGTCCGGTAGACGCCCTCACCCACACCGAGCGGGCCATCCTGGTCGACGGGATTGCCTGCGTGCCTGCGGGGACGGCGGGCGGCGCGGCCATGGTCGCCGCCACGCTGGGCGTGCCGACCACGATCGTCGGCGCAGTCGGCGACGACCTGATCGGACGTTTCGTCCGGCTCGGGTTCGAGTCGGTCGGCATCGATACCCGCCTGCTGGTCGCGCGGCCGGGAGAGCGCACGTCGACGACGCTGCTGACCGTGGAGAGCGACGGGCGCCGGTCCAGCTACCATGCGGCCGGCGCCGGCGGCGGCGCCTCGATCACCGACGCGGTCGTCGCCGCGGCTTGCGCCAGCGGCTTCGTGCACTACGCCGCGGTGGGCGGCCGCGAGACCGACCGCGGGGCCGGCGCGGACCTGCTGAAGGCGGCCAAGGCGGCCGGCGCGGTCGTCACCTGCGACCTGATCTCGCCGCGGAACTCGGCGCGGGAAGAGCTGCCGCGGCTGTTGCCGTACGTCGACTACTTCATGCCCAGCGCGGCCGAGGCGATCTTCCTCTCCGGCGCCGAGGACCTTGGCGTCGCCGCCGAGCTCTTCCGCAGCCTCGGCGCGGGCGCCTGCATCATCAAGAACGGCGGCCAGGGATCCTACGTCGCGCTCGGCGACCAGCGTCGGACGGTTCCCGCGCACGTCATCCAGCCGATCGACACCACGAGCTGCGGCGACTCCTACTGCGCCGGTTTCATCGCCGCCCTGTCCCGGGGGTGGGCGCCGCTCGACGCCTGCCGCTTCGCGACCGCGACGGCCGGCCTGGTCGCACAGGGGCTGGGCACGCTCGGCAAGCTGCAGGGCTTCGCCAAGACCGAGAAGGTCATGCGAGAGGCGGCGCTGAGCGACGGCTGAGCCGCGCGAAGTAGGCGGGCCGGATCGGCTGGTCGTGGGAGCAGTCCAGCTCCAACCCTTCTCCGGTTCGACGCCGAGGGGAGGGCGCTTCCGTGAAACGTCAACGACGCTCACCCTGTCCCGAAAGAAGACTCTCCGACGGACGGCAAAGAGCCATTGAATGCGCCTTGCCAGAGTCCGCTTTCGGGCCCCCGCCGCTAGCTTGCTCTGGCGACGACTACGAACAGTAGCTGCTGAGTGCTGGCTCCGCCGAGGCAGCCCTAGTTCGGCCTTGGTCAGCGCCAGCGCATGTAGGTGATCGTAGGCGTGATTCCGAATACGTCGACGAGAGATACAAGCGCTGTATCTGGCTGTGGGCGCGCCGCGGCGCCGGCAAATGGGTCTTGCGAGGCGGTCAGGGCGACGCGTTGTGCGCCGGCAACCCGGTAGCCGAAAATGGCAAAACCTTTGCTTGCTTTCATCGGTGCGGCGCCCACCCAGTGCTGGAGCGCGCCCTCGATCGCGTCGAAGTCCGGTTTTGCGCCCGGTGGGGGCGTCTCTGCGACGGTGCAGACCTGCGCGACCCCTCCGTCGGGATCGCGGATCGTTCCCACCTCGACGACCATCAGCACCCCCTCAGGGCTGCGATTCCAACGGCCCCGCAGTTCGATCCATTTGCCCGAACCGAAGGGAACAGGCGTCAGCGTCATGGCCGGCGGGACCGCCCAGCCTGCGGCGTCCGCCTGCTGGAGCGCCCGATCAGCATCGCCGCTGGTGTCGCCGCAGAATCGGACGAATGCGTCGGATAGCGGAAGCAGGGGCGCGGGCGTCGCCGCCCAGGCCGAGGCGACGCCCGCGCCGGCGAAGGTGAGCGTTAGCAAGGCGAGCGCCTGCGAGCACCTCATGATGCACAAATTCGCGCAAGGCGCCGTCGGTTGCCGACGGCCGCCGCGCGATCTGCGTGTTGGAGTTCAGTGCGGCAGGGCGACATTCCGGGCACAAGGCGCAGAAGCGACCGTCTCTAACGTTGATCTGACGCAACAGGCGACAATTGAGATCTACGGTGCGGGCTCAAGCGATCCTTGGATCGCGACGATCCGCGACCTCAACGTGAGCTGGGCGGCGAGGCAGTCGTGCGGCGGCTTCGCACAGCCGGCGGACCAGCGGCGGCCCTGGCCGGCGCAAGCGCCAGAAGCTCGCCGAGGGCGGATGGATTGTCGGTGAGATCGGCAAGCGTGTACTCGTCAAGAACCGCGAGGAATGCTTCCCGCGCCCGATGAAGCGCCCCGCTCAGCTTGCAGGCCGACGTAATCGCGCAGGGGGCGTTCACGGGATCGAAACAGGGCACCAGCGCCATGTCCGGTTCCGTGCGGCGGACCACCTCGCCGAGGTTGATGGCGCGGGTCGCCTTCGCCAGGCGCATGCCGCCGTTCTTCCCGCGGATGGTTTCGATGTATCCAGCCACGCCGAGCTCGTAGACCACCTTCATCAGGTGGTTGCGCGAGACGCCATAACTGGCCGCAATCTCGGAGATGGTCACGGGGCGGCTGCGCGGAATGGCCAGGTACATCAGGACGCGCAGTGAATAGTCAGTGTAGACCGTTAAACGCATCGCAAACCCATTCTCTTCCTCCGCTCATCGCCGGGGCGATCAACCCGAAACTACCACGACTTTGAGGCCAGCCAGCGCGTAGCCGATCGCGGTCTCGCAAGTGGTTGCCGCACACTTCCAGATGCGCGCCGCCGCCCACGCTTCTGGCGCGCCTGACGCTTCACGCAAGGCGGGGGCGGACGAGCATGGGCCCATAGGCGGCGAGAAAGGTCAGGAAGCTCGCCGCCCACAGAGCAGCCGACGCAGTCAGCAGTGTTATTGCGAGCGTCGGCAAGAACGGTGCGGCTACGCGGGCGACGGCGGCGGCGCTGACGAGGACGTAGATCGATGCTGTCACCCGATCGGCTTCCAATCGGCGACCGGTGTGTCCACGCGCGACGCGGGTCGTGATGGCGAGCACCATCGTCCCCATGACCCCTGCGGTGAAAGCGTGCACCGCGGCTTCCTGCGGCGCCAAGCTCGTGAGGATCGAGGCGCCGAGCAGCGCCGCACCGATCGCGATCCAAGCGTAACCCACATGCAAGATCGCCAGCAGCGGCTCAGCCGCCGTCGCCCAGCCCCGCCAGCGCGCCAGCCGCAACGCGGTGAGGGCGGCGGCTATCAGCAATAGCGCGCCCACCAGCGTCGAAGCCGGAAAGAAAGCCCAGGCCAGCAAACCGGTATGGAGCGCTGCGAGCGAAACCGAGTCGAACAAGCTGTGGGTGTTCGGCAGTTCGCTCGCGCCTCGCAGCACCAGCCAGTTGCGCGTGAACGCCGGGATGATGCGTCCGCCGATCGCCGAAACGAGGGTGATAATCGCAGCGATTGCCAGACGCCAACCGAGGCCGTGCGGGATGGCGGCTCCAGCGCTCTCGAGGAACATCAGAGCATCGGCTGCGGTCAGCACAGCGAGCGGCGCGAGCATCATCAGATTGCGCCAGCTACGCGCGGCGACGATCTCGCGCGCGGCCAGCGCGAAAAGTGCGGCGGGGAACGCCAAATCGACGGCCGGCGCGACCCAGGCCGGGAGCAGGGCCGAGAAGAACACTGCGATCCGACCCGCCAGCCACAGCGCCGCCAGGGCGGCGAGCAGACTGCCGCGGATAGGCGATCGGCCGGTCCAGTTGGCGATCGCCGTGAGAAGGAAACCGGCTATGGCGGCAGGCACGAAGCCGAACAGCATCTCGTGAATATGCCAGGTCAGCGGATCGAACCGGCTGGGGGTCGCGCCGCCGTGCATATAAAGGCCGATCCAAAGGAGGATTGCGCCGGCGGACCACGCGGCGGCCGCAAGGAAGAACGGCCGGAAGGCGGCGGACCATAGCGGCTGTTCTCGCCCCCGTGCTTCGATCACGACGCTCCTCGGGATCGCTCGTGGCGGCTCGACGCGCCAGAAACGCTTGGGCGCATGCGCTCCGCCATATTCGCGCCGGTCAGACATTCCTCAGGGATGCTCCGCGTCTCACGACCGCTGTCCGCTCTTTCAATCAATGGGTATCCGTGTGCACCACCGGCAACTCGTTGAACTGGTGGAACGGCGGCGGGGACGACAGTGTCCATTCGAGCGTGGTGGCGCCTTCGCCCCAGGGGTTGGCGCGGGCCGGACGGCGGCGCACGGCCGCTTCCAGCAGCGTCACGAAGAAGACGACGAGGCCCACCAGCGTGATCAGGTAGCCGATCGACGAGACGAAGTTCCAGGTCTCGAACCCGACCGGATAGTCGACCTGCCGGCGCGGCATCCCTTGCAGGCCGAGGAAGTGCTGCGG
>DATNEH010000269.1:0-5535 GCA_035553015.1 Caulobacteraceae bacterium
GACAACGCCATCGACGAGACGCTGGCGGGCTATGCGTCGCGCGTCGAGGTGATCCTGAACGCCGACGGGTCGTGCACCGTCACCGACGACGGGCGCGGCATCCCGACCGACATCCACGAGGGCGAGGGGATCTCGGCGGCCGAGGTCATCATGACCCAGCTGCACGCCGGCGGAAAATTCGATCAGAACTCCTACAAGGTTTCCGGCGGCCTGCACGGCGTCGGCGTCTCGGTGGTGAACGCCCTCTCCGAGTGGCTGAAGCTCGCCATCTATCGCGGCGGCCTGAAGCACGAGATGACCTTCAGGCACGGTGACCCGGTTGCGCCGCTCGCGGTCACCGGGGCGGCGCCGAGGCGCGAGGACGGCGAGTTCCTGACCGGCACGGAGGTCACCTTCCTGCCCTCGACGCAGACGTTCGCCTTCATCGAGTTCGACCGCAAGACGCTCGAGCACCGGCTGCGCGAGCTGGCCTTCCTGAACTCCGGCGTCACCATCATCCTGAAGGATCTTCGCGACGCCGAGCCGTTCGAGGAGGTCATGCGCTACGAGGGGGGCATCGAGGCGTTCGTCCGCCACCTCGACAAGGCCAAGACTCCGCTGCTGAAGGCGCCGATCGTCGTGCGCGGCGAGCGCGAAGGCGTGACGCTCGACATGGCGCTCTGGTGGAACGACGGCTACCACGAGAACGTCCTCTGCTTCACCAACAACATCCCGCAGCGCGATGGCGGCACCCACCTGTCGGCCTTCCGCAGCGCGCTGACCCGCATCGTCACCGGCTACGCCGAAACCTCGGGCACGGCGAAGCGCGAGAAGGTGACGCTGTCGGGCGAGGACGCGCGCGAGGGCCTGACCTGCGTGCTGTCGGTGAAGGTGCCAGACCCGAAGTTCTCGTCGCAGACCAAGGACAAGCTGGTCTCGTCCGAGGTGCGGCCGGCGGTCGAGGGGCTGGTCGGCGACGGGCTTTCCAGCTGGTTCGAGGAGCATCCGAACGAGGCGCGGCAGATCGTGCAGAAGATCGCCGAGGCGGCGGCCGCCCGCGAGGCGGCGCGCAAGGCCCGCGAGCTGACGCGCCGCAAGAGCGCGCTCGACATCTCCTCGCTGCCCGGCAAGCTCGCCGACTGCCAGGAGCGCGATCCGGCCAAGTCGGAGATCTTCCTGGTCGAGGGTGACAGCGCCGGCGGCTCGGCCAAGCAGGCGCGCAACCGCGAGAACCAGGCGGTGCTGCCGCTGCGCGGCAAGATCCTCAACGTCGAGCGCGCCCGCTTCGACAAGATGCTCGGCTCGGACCAGATCGGCACGCTGATCACCGCGCTGGGCGCTGGGATCGGGACCGACGACTTCGACATCGACAAGATCCGCTATCACCGGATCATCGTGATGACGGACGCCGACGTCGACGGCGCCCACATCCGCACGCTGCTGCTGACCTTCTTCTATCGGCAGATGCGCGAGGTGATCGACCGCGGGTATCTCTATATCGCCCAGCCGCCGCTCTATAAGGCCAGCAAGGGCAAGTCCTCCCGCTACCTGAAGGACGACCCCGAACTGGAAACCTTCCTCGTGGAAGAAGGCCTCGACGGGTCTGAGCTCGACCTCGCCGGCGGCGAGCGCCGCACCGGGCGTGACCTGGACTCGCTGGTCGCCGCGTCGCGCAGCGCCAAGGCCACCGTCGAGCGTCTCGCCGCCCGTGCGCCGGCCTTCGCCATCGAACAGGCGGCGTTGGCCGGCCTGTTCGGCGAGACGCCCGATGCAGCCGCGGCCGCCGCGCGCTTCGACCTCTTCGCCGAGGAGGGCGACGGGCCCTGGTCCGGCGAGCGGGCCGAGGGCGGCTTCGAGTTCTCGCGAGTGCGCCGCGGCGTCACCGAGCGCATCGTGCTCGACGACCTGCTCTGCCACTCGGCCGATGCGCGGCGCCTGGCCGAGCGCATCGCGCCGCTGGCCGAGCCGTTCGGTCGGCCGGCGACCTTCCGGCGCCGTGACCGCTCGACGACCATCCGCGGGCCGCTCGACCTGGTGGACGCCGTGTTCGACGCGGGACGCCGCGGCCTCACCATCCAGCGCTACAAGGGCCTCGGCGAGATGAACCCCGAGCAGCTCTGGGAGACCACGCTGGACTCCAATGCCCGCACGCTGCTGCAGGTGAAGGTGAGCCACGCCGACGACGCCGACGACATGTTCACCCGCCTGATGGGCGACCTCGTCGAGCCGCGCCGCGACTTCATCCAGGACAACGCCCTGGACGCCGAGGTGGACATCTGACGCGGCGGCCGCGGCGCGAGACGTCGGGCATTCAGCTGGGATAGGACGTGGGCGGAGAGGCGCGCTGATGCGAGATCCGCTCTTCATCTTCATGCTGACGCGCAACGACGCGACGGTGGCCAACGCGGCCGAGCTGGCGCACGAGGCGATCGCCGCCGGCGCGCGGCACATCGGCTTCAAGGACACCGGCGCGCCGCCGGCGGTGCTGAAGTCGCTGACCGAGCAGCTCAAGGCGGCTGGCGTCACCACCTATCTCGAGGTCGTCAGCCTGGGCGCCGCCGTCGAGCTCGCGTCAGCCGAGCTGGCGCTGGCGCTGGGCGTCGACGTGCTGATGGGCGGCGTCCGGCCGGAGGTGGTCGGACGGCGCGTGGAGGGCGCCGGCGTGCGCTACTTCCCGTTCGCCGGGCGCGTCGTCGATCATCCCAGCGTGCTCGCCGGGCCGCCCGACGAGATCGTCGCCAGCGCGCGCGACATCGCCGCGCTGCCCGGCGTCGACGGCCTCGATCTCCTGGCCTACCGATCCGCCCACGACGGCGGCGTGCTGGCCCGCGCGGTCTGCGCGGCTGTGGCCAAGCCGGTCGTGGTGGCGGGCTCGATCGACCGGCCCGACCGGATCGCGGCGGTGCGCCAGGCCGGCGCGCACGCCTTCACCGTCGGCACCGCCGCCCTCGATGGCGCGTTCCCGGCCGCTGCGCCGGGACTTGCTGGCCAACTGGCGGCGATCCAGGCGGCCATCGCAGGCGCGTAGGCGCCGGTCAGGAAGTCACGGCAGGCGGTAGCCCGGTCGCCGCCATCGCCCGATCCGGTCCGCTCTCTGGCCCGCCTTACGCGTGCTCCCGCACGATATTCAGCACCTGCGCGCCGTAGTGCGCCAGCTTCGCTTCGCCCACGCCGTTCACCTCGGCGAGGGCGGCGCGGCTGCCCGGCCGCTCGCGGGCGATCTCGGCGAGCGTGCGGTCGGCGAAGATCACATAGGGCGGCACGGACTGCGCGGCGGCGGCGGCGCGACGCCAGGTACGCAGCGCCTCGAAGAGAGGCAGGTCGCGCTCGCTCACCTCGAGCTGGACGCCGCCGCGGCGTTTGCGCGGCCGCCCGGAGCGGGTGGTGAGGTCGAGCGGCTCCAGCGCGCGGCGCATCGTGACCTTGCGCTCGCCCCGGTAGACGGCGCGGACGACGGCCGCATCGCCGAGGCCGATGAGGGGGCGGCCGTCGTTCGGGTCTTCGAGGAGCAGGCCCTCGAACAGCAGCCGGTCGATCAGCTCGCGCCAGCCGCCGGGGCTGAACTCGCGGCCGACGCCGAACGTCGAAAGCGCCGCCTCGAACTCGCTGGCGTCCTTGGTCTTGCCGAGCAGGTGGTCGACGATGCGGCCGCGGCCGACGCGGCCCGCCAGCCGGTGTACGGCCGAGAGCGCCTTCTGCGCCGCCTCGGTGGCGTCGACGCCCTCCACCGGCGAAACGCAGATGTCGCAGACCCCGCAGGGCTCGGCGTCCTCCTCGCCGAAGTAGCGGCGCACCGCGGCGGCGCGGCAGGAGAGCCCCTCCAGCATCGCGTAGAGCTGGCGCACCTTGCGCACCTGCACCTGCCGCACCTCGTCCGGCAGGCCGCGGCTGGCGATCCGGCGCATCGCCCAGTTCATGTCGGCTGGGCCGTAGAGGGTGATGCCCTCGGCCGGCGCGCCGTCGCGGCCGGCTCGGCCGACCTCCTGCCAGTAAGCCTCGATCGAGGCGGGCGGGTCGGCGTGGATCACGAAGCGCACGTCGGGCTTGTCGATGCCCATGCCGAAGGCGATGGTCGCCACCATCACCGCGCCGTCCTCCGCAAGGAACCAGGCGAGGCGGTCGTTGCGAACCTTCTTGTCGAGGCCCGCGTGGTAGGCCTTCGCCAGGACGCCGCGCGACGCCAGCTCCTCCGCGAGCGTCTCGCTGCCCTCGCGCGAGCCGGCGTAGACGATGCCCGAGCGTCCGGCCCGCGCCTTGACCAGCTCGATAACGCGGCCGTGGCCACGGTGTTTGCGCTCGCCCACCAGCGCCAGCTCGGGCCGGGCGAAGCTGTCGACGAACTCGCGGGCGTCCTCGAGGCCCAGCTGGGCGCGGATGTCCTCGCGGGTGCGCGCGTCGGCCGTCGCGGTCAGAGCCAGCCTTGGCACGCCCGGGAACAGGTCGGCCAGCCGGCCCAGCGCGCGGTAGTCGGGGCGGAAGTCGTGGCCCCACTGGCTGACGCAGTGCGCCTCGTCGATGGCGATCAGCGAGAGCGGGCGACCGCGCAGGCGGCGCATCACCGGCTCGCCCATCAGTCCTTCGGGTGCGACGTAGAGCAGCTTCAGCTCGCCGCTTTCCACCCGCCGCCAGGTGGCGTCGCGCTCGTTGAGGTCCAGGCCGGAGTCCATCCGCGCGGCGGCGACGCCGGCCTGCTTCAGCGCCTCGACCTGGTCGCTCATCAGCGCGATCAGCGGCGAGACCACCAGCGCCAGCCCGTCCAGCGCCAGCGCCGGCACCTGGTAGCAGACGCTCTTGCCGCCGCCCGTCGGCAGCACCGCCAGCGCGCCGCGCCCCGCCAGCGCCTCGGCCACCACCCCGGCCTGCAAGCCACGGAAGTCCGCATGCCCGAACACGCGACGCAGGATCTCGCGGGCTGAATCGAGGTCGGCGGCCATGTGACTGCTATGGCGACTAGAGAGAGTCGCCGCCAGCGTTGCGACGCGCGGGCCAGACCATTCGCCGCATGCTTAATATCGCTTAACGCTCCCTAAATCGGCTGGAGCGCTCCATAGGCGTCGGATAATGAGCGCCCGGCGGGGTGGGCGCTCGTAAGAAGAAGAAGCGCGAGCACACACCACATGGCGAACGGCCCAGGCGCGCCCCGCGCCCGACGCACTCCATTCCAGGCCCTCGTCTACTGGTCGCTGGTGCTGGGTGTCTGGGGGGTGATCTTCCTCGTCGCGTTCCTGGCGGTGTTCGCCACCGGGCTGCCCGACACCTCCACGTTGAACAACGTGCAGCGCCAGCCGTCGATCTCCTACCTCGACCGCTCCGGGGCGCTGGTGGCCGTGCGCGGCAGCCAGGAATCGCCGCCGGTCAACCTCGATGACCTGCCGCCCTACGTGCCGGCCGCCTTCATCGCCATCGAGGACCGCCAGTTCTACCATCACTTCGGCTTCAACCCGTGGGGCATGGCGCGTGCCGAGTTCTACAACCTCACCCACCGCGGGGCGACACTGCAGGGCGGCTCGACGATCACCCAGCAGCTGGCCCGCAACCTCTTCCTGACCCCCACCC
>DATNEH010000270.1:0-2126 GCA_035553015.1 Caulobacteraceae bacterium
CATCAGCGTCAACCTCTCGCCGGCCGACCTCGCCAAGGAGGGCAGCCACTACGACCTGCCGATCGCGTTGGCCCTGCTGGCGGCGATGGGCGTGATCCCGAAGGAGAGCCTGGCCGATGTGGTGGCGCTGGGTGAGCTCGCGCTCGACGGCTCGATCACACGGGTGCCGGGCGTTCTGCCGGCGGCGCTGTTCGCCTCGCAACTGGGAAGCAGCCTGGTCTGCCCGGTGGCCTGCGGCGGCGAGGCGACCTGGGCCGGCGAGCATGTCGAGATCGTCGCTCCGTCCTCGCTGCTGGCGCTGATCAACCATCTGCGTGGCCAGCAGGTCCTGCCGCGGCCACAAGCGATCGCGTCCGACGATGCCGGCGTCTATCCCGACCTCGCCGACATCAAGGGCCAGGAGACCGCCAAGCGCGTGCTCGAGGTCGCGGCGGCCGGCGGCCATAACCTCTTGATGGTCGGGCCGCCGGGTTCGGGCAAGTCGATGCTGGCGGCGCGCCTGCCGGGCGTGCTGCCGCCACTCGAACCGGACGAGGCGCTCGAGGCCACCATGGTGCGCTCGCTGGCGGGCGAGACCGGCGACGGCAAGCTCTCGCGCCGTCGCAGCTTCCGCGACCCGCACCATTCGGCGACCCTGCAGGCGCTGGTCGGCGGCGGCCATCGCGCCCGGCCGGGCGAGGTGTCGCTGGCCCATCACGGCGTGCTGTTCCTCGACGAGCTGCCGGAGTTCGCCCGCTCGACCCTCGAGGCGCTGCGCCAGCCGCTCGAGAACGGCCGCGTGACCGTGGCGCGGGCGAGCGCGCATGTGACCTATCCGGCCCGCTTCCAGCTCGTGGCGGCGATGAACCCCTGCCGATGCGGTGGCGCCAACTGCGCCCGCGGTCCGCGCTGCGCCATCGAGTACCAGAGCCGCCTGTCCGGTCCGTTCCTCGATCGCATCGACCTCTGCATCGAGGTGCCGCGGGTCGAGGCCGCCGACCTCGCCCTGCCGCCGCCCGCCGAGCGCTCGGCCGATGTCGCGGCCCGCGTGGCGGCCGCGCGGACGGTGCAGCGCGAGCGCTTGGCCAGGCTGCAGGCCAAGACGGTCCCCGTCGAAGCCGAACCGACCGCCGGCCTGCTGTCCGACTGGGCGCGCGGCTGGTCCAGGCCGCGCTGCAACGCCGATACCGACGGCCATCTCCTGGCCGCGATCGCCGAGCCCGACGCCGAGGGCCGCGCCCTGCTGGTCCGCGCCGCCGAGCGCCTCGGCCTCTCCGCCCGCGCCTGGCACCGCACGCTGCGCGTGGCGCGTACGCTGGCCGACCTCGACGGCTCCGACGCCGTCCGCCGCCTGCACATCGCCGAGGCTCTGAGCTACCGCCGCCAGGAACCACGCTCGATGCTGGCGGCGTGAGCCGGCCGGCCCTATCCTAGAGGTCCCTTCTCAATGACCACGATGACGTTCGACAAACTCGCCTACATCGACCGGCTGAAAGCGGTGGGCTTCACCGAACCGCAAGCCCGCGGCATGGCCGACGGGCCGGATCAGGCGTTGCGCGAAAAAATGGCAACCAAGAGCGACATCGCGGCTGTCCGCCAGGAGATCGACCTGTTTCGTGCTGAAATCAGAAGCGAGCTTGCTGATTTCAGGAGTGGCGTTTTGGCGGCTATGAAGATCAACAAGCGCAACTTTCTGACCGCGCTCGTCGTGCTGTTCGTCGGTCAAACGGTAATGTTCGCTGCGCTAGATCTCCTTGGGCATTGAGTAGGTCGTGCGTCGACTTCTCTTCATGGTCGCTCTTGCGATGGTCGCCGCGGTGTCGGCGCGCGCTGCGCCGCCAAGCGTGCAGCTCGAGGAGCTGACCTGGACCGAGGTGAAGGCGGCGCTGCAGTCGGGCACGACGACCATCGTCATTCCGGCCGGCGGCACCGAGCAGAGCGGGCCGCACATGGCCTTGGGCAAGCACAATCTCCGCGCCCGCGTTCTCGCTGGGCGAATCGCGGCGACCCTGGGCGACACGCTGGTCGCGCCGGTGCTGGCCTATGTTCCGGAGGGGGCGATCTCGCCGCCGGTCGGTCACATGCGCTTTCCGGGGACGATCTCGATCCCCGACTCGACCTTCAAGAGCACCGTCGAGGCGGCGGCC
>DATNEH010000271.1:0-17623 GCA_035553015.1 Caulobacteraceae bacterium
CGGGGCCCTCGCCGGCCACCACCTTGGGGATCGAGCGGGTGGCGAAGTCGGCGTTGCCGGGATCCTCGCGCTCTGGCGAGAAGCCCAGGAAGAAGTCGCGGCCGGACTTCAGGCCGCCGGCTTCCAGCAGCGGCTTGACCACCTCGCGGGTGGTGCCGGGGTAGGTGGTCGATTCCAGCACCACCAGCTGGCCCGGCCGCAGCGTCAGCGCCACGGTGCGCACCGTGGCTTCCACGTAGGAGAGGTCGGGCTCGCGCTGGCGGGTCAGCGGGGTGGGCACGCAGATCGCCACCACGTCGCAGTCCCCGAGCTGGGCGAAATCGTCGGTGGCGCGGAAGCGGCGCTCGGCCACCAGCCGCGCCAGCTCCTCGCTGGGCGCCGCGTCGATATACGAATCCCCCCGGTTCAGTCGTTCCGTCCGCTGCGGATCGATATCGAAGCCGATCACCTGGAAGCCGGCGCGGGCCGCCGCGGCCGCCAGCGGCAGCCCGACGTAGCCCAGCCCGATGATCCCGACCGTGGCGCTGCGCGCCTGCAACCGCGTCGCCAGGGTCTCGGCGACAGCGCTCTCGACAGTGCTCATGAGGGCAGCGCTTCGGCGTTGGCGTAGGCGGTTGCCGCGCCGTCCTGGGCGGCCGCCACGCGATCGATAACGTGGTCGCCCAGCACCAGCATGTCCATCCGGGTGCGCAGGAAGCAGTCGAGCGCCTCCTCGGGCCGGCAGACCACCGGTTCGTTCTCGTTGAACGAGGTGTTGAGCACCATCGGCACGCCTGTGAGCTTCTCGAACGCTTCGATCAGCGCGTAGTAGCGCGGGTTCGCAGCCTGGTGGACCGTCTGCAGCCGCCCCGAGCCGTCGACGTGGGTCACGGCGGGTATCTGCGGGCGCTTCTCTTCGCGGATCTGGAACACCTGCATCATGAATGGAACGTCGTCATCCTCCTCGAACCAGTCGCCGACCGCGCGGTCGAGCACAGAGGGGGCGAACGGGCGGAAGCTCTCGCGGCGTTTGATCTTGGCGTTGAGGATCTGCTTCATGTCGCTGCGGCGCGGATCGCAGACGATCGAGCGCGCGCCCAGCGCGCGCGGCCCCCACTCCATGCGCCCCTGGAACCAGCCGACCACCTGCCCGTCGGCGACCGCCGCCGCGGTCTCGGTGCAGAGCTGCTTGTCGTCGCCAACCTGGCGCACGCGGCACCCGGCGGCGCTGAGCTCGTCCCTGCGCGCGGCCAGCATCTTGCCCAGCACGCCGTCGTCGTAGCCGGGGCCCCAGAGCGCGTGGTCCATGACGAAGCTGCGCTTGCCGCCCAGCTTGCGCCAGACCTGGAAGGCCGCGCCGACCGCGCCGCCGGCGTCGCCTGCGGCCGACTGCACATAGACGCGTTTGAACGGCGTCATCCGCCGCACCTTGCCGTTGGCCACCGAGTTGGCGGCGCAGCCGCCGGCCAGCACCAGGTCGGTCAGGCCGGTCCTGGCCTGCAGCGGGGTGATCAGGTGGAAGAACGCCTCCTCATACATCGCCTGCACCGAGCGGGCGATGTCACGGTGATGGTCCTCGAGCGGATCACTCGCGGCGCGGCGCGGTCCTAGCAGGTCCTCGAGCGCCGGCGAGAACAGGTCGCCGAACTCAGGCGCGCCCTCCGACCACTGGTAGGGCGCCTCTTCGCGATGGTGGCGGAAGTAGGTGAGATCGAGCTCGAAGGTTCCGTCCGGCAGCAGGCGCACGATCTTGCGCATGGCGTCCAGCTGGTGCGGCTGGCCGTAGGGCGCGAGGCCCATGACCTTGTACTCGTCGCCGTAGTGCGGGAAGCCCAGGTACTGGGTCAGCGACTGGTAGAACAGCCCCAGCGAATGCGGGAAGTAGACCCGCCCGTCGACCGAGAGCGCGTCGCCGCGGCCCACGCCCCAGGCGGTGCTGGCGAAGTCGCCGAAGCCGTCCACCGACACCGCCACCGCCTCCCGGAAAGGCGAGACGTCGAACGCCGAGGCCAGGTGCGCCAAGTGGTGCTCGACCGAGTGCGCCTCGGCCTTCAGCGCCTGGCCGGGGAAGGCCTTGGCGAGCAGGTCGAGGGCGCCGGCGCGGTCGCGGCGATTGCGCAGGCGCCCCAGCACGAGGCCGAGGTCCGGCTTCTCCTTCAGAACGTAGGCGATCTTCCGCAGCTGATTGGCGTGGCTGTCCTGGTTGACCGCGACATGATCGACGTCGGCGAGCGTGGCGCCGGCCTCCGCCAGGCAATAGGCGATCGCCTGCGAGGGAAAGCCAGCCCAGTGCTTGATGCGCCGGAACCGCTCTTCCTCGGCGGCGGCGACCAGCACGCCGTCGCGCACGAGACACGCCGACGAGTCGCCGTGGAACGCATTGATGCCGAGAATGATCACGTCAGCTCCTACTCCGCTGGCGGGGTCCGGCCGGTGTCACCCCGGCGGCGTTCCGCGGCGACGCGGCCTCCAAACGGCCCCGGGGCGATCCGGCTCGCCGGTTCCGGGCCAGGCCCTCATACAGCGCCACGAAGGCGCTGGCGATGCGTGGCCAGCCATACTCCGCCGCGATCAGCTCGCGGCCCGCCCTCCCCATCGCGCGTAGCGTCTGCCGGTCCCGCGCGGTGGCGACCCGCAGGCCCTCGGCGAGGCCCTCGACGGTCGGCGGGGCGCGCCAGCCGCACTGCCGCGCCTCCAGCGCCGGCCAGGGCACGGCGGTTGTCGTCAGCACCGGCGCACCGTGCGCCAGCGCCTCGGCCAGCGCCATGCCGAAGCTCTCCGAGTGGCTGGGCAGCACGAAGAGATCGGCGCCCTGCAGCAGCGCTGCCTTGGCCTCGCCCGCCACCGGGCCGGGGAAGCTGACCACCTCGCCAAGCCCCGCGGCCGCGATGGCCGCCTCGACCTCGCGCCGGTGGCCGGCCTCGTCCGGACCGGCGATGACCAGGCGCCAGCCTGCGGGGCGCACCCGCGCCCAGGCCTCGACCAGCACCGGCAGCCCCTTGACCGGGTAGATGCGCCCCAGGAACACCGCGGTCATCGGCCCGGCGTCGCCGGCGCGCCGGTCCGCCGAGAGCTCGGGCAGGTCGACGCCGTTCGGAATGGTGTGCACTGGCGCCCTCAGCCGCATGGCGGCGAGGTTGGCGGCTTCGGCCTCGGCGGTGGCATGCAGCGCGTCGGCGCGCTCGACGTCGCGATGCTGGTAGAACCGCCAAGCGGCCGCCTTCTTCCAGCGCTTGTGGCGCACCGCCCAGGGCTCGAGCATGCCTCGCGTGCTGACGACGCGCGGCCATCCGGCGGCTTGCGCCAGGCCGGCCACCTGGTGGTTGTGGGGCAGCCACAGCCCGTTGTCGTGCACGACCTCGGGTGCGAACGCCGCCGCCGCGCCGCGCAACTCGCCGCCCAGGCGTTTCACGCGGGCGCCGGGCTCCAGCAGGTCCGTGTCGACCACCGATCCGTCGGCCGACCACACGCCGACATCGACGCCGACCCCGCCGAGCGCCGAGGCGAGTTGCGAGACCGAGAACGCCGGGCCGCCGTAGGCGGCGTCCAGGCTCGTCGCTGTCATCAGCACCTTCATGCGCGAGCGCTCTTGGGCCGCAGCGGCCTCAGATCGCTGGATCCGGACCAGGCTGCGGGGGCCGCAGGGGACGCTGGCGGGCGGTCTGCGCCAGTTCGCGGCTCTTCCACATGCCCCAGCCCCAGCGCCAGCCGAGCGCCGCCACCAGAGCGGCCGCGGCCCCGCCGGTGATCTCCACCAGCGACCCGTTCGGATCGATCAGCGCAACGCTCGGCACGAAGCAGATGATCACCGTCTTGAAGTCGGCCCGACGCTCGGCTGACGCGGCGCGGAAGTCGAGCCCGCCGATCAGCCAACCCAGCACCAGGAAGCCGCCGACCAGGCCGGGTATCCCGAAGTTGATGTAGAACTCCATGACGTTCCCGACGCCCCAGGAGGTGTCCCGGTTGAGCTCCAGGCCAGTGATGTCGGCGACCAACTGGCCGCTGCCGGCGGTGGTCGGCTTGTCGGGCCACATCGCCCGCGGGATCATCGAGATGATGCCGTCGGTGACCGACTGGCCGTTGAGGAAATCGACCTGACCCTGCTGGATGCGGGCGGCGGCGAGACCGACGAACATGTTCTGGTTCAGGCGCACGTCGAGCGCGGTCAGGTCCTTCTCGTCATCCAGATTGATCAAGTGGATGCTGGAGATCATGTCGGTGACGCTGCCGAGGCGGTTCTCCATCGAGGCGCCTCCCCAGACATTCGCGCGAATTTCGTCGCGGTGGTCGAAGTAGTTGACGAAGAACGTGATCCCGATGAACGAGGCCACGACGATGCCGAGCGAGGCGCGCCAATAGGTCCGCGCAAAGATCGTCAGGATCGAGAGGACGATCATCACGGCCGCCGCGCCGTAGCTCAGGAAACCGCCGAGCAGCAGCATCAGTACCGGGTAGACCGCCAGCGCAGCGCCCCACATCAGCGCGCGCTGGGTGTTGCCGGTCTGGACTGCGGCCCGCAGCCCCAACATGGTGCCGAGCATCCAGATCGAACCGCCGGTCTCGATCACGGCGCCGACGCTGGTGACGCGGTTGAGTGGGCTGAGGCCGTAGACGAACAGCCAGCCGCCGACCAGGCAGAAGTAGGCGAAGGCGCGACGGTCGCCGGGCCGTTGCGGCGCCGGCACATGGGTCATCGTGCGTGCAAGCCAGACCCCGACCACGAAGCACACGCAGCCGATCGCGGTATAGAAGATCCCGGTCGAGACGAAGTCGTTGCCGGTGAGCCGATCCCCGGTCGCCGCGTGGGCGATGGCCCCCGGGACGTGGATCAGCAGCAGCGAGCCGAGGTAGGCGATCGGCAAGCCGAGGGACAGCTGGTCACGCCGCAGCAGCCAGAGCAGCGCGAACAGCGAGGCGATGCAGACGAGAATGGATAAGATCATCTCGATCCGAACTGACGCTGGCCCAGGACGCGCCAGACGCTGCTTCTAGCCGTTGATGAGCCGCGCGCGCCTGTCAAGCGACGCCATGCTCCGAACGGGGCCGGCGCACCCGTCAGCCTACCGAGGTCAGGCGGCTCAGGGGCCCCGCGCCATTTGGCGCGGCGTGCGCCTGCGCGGCGATGGGGTCCAGGCGCTCGATCTCGCCGATCACCGGACGCAGCCGCTCGACGTAAGCATAGGCGCCACTCTGGCAGCGCGCCCGGCCGGCCGCAGCGATCTTCGCTCGCGCGGCCTCGTTGGCGACGTAGAAGCGGGCCTTGTCGACCAGCTCGGCCTCGGAGCCGAAGAACTCCGCCTCGCGCCCCTCTTCGAAAAAGGCGCGGTGCTCGTCGGTGCGGTCGGCCAGCAGCATGCCGCCGCAGGCCGGTATCTCGAAGGTGCGGGTGGTGTGCTGGTCGGGGCAGACCTTGCGCAGGAAGCCTAGCCCGATCCGCGCGCCGGTCAGCGCGCGCGCATAGTCGTCGCCATAGACCTCGCCGCCCTGCCAGGCGGCGGCCAGCCGGGCATCCTTGTGGATCGAGAAAGGCTCGCCGCCGGCCAGCTGGCCAAGGATGATCTGCCGGCGCAACGTCCAGCGCCCGTCGTGCAGGAAGTCCCAGTAGCCGCCGCGGATCTTGAGATCGGGGGTCGCGCCTGCGACGGCGCCCAGCAGGGTCTCGCGGCGCGGCTCCCAGCCGCCGAGGAAGCCGACCGCGCAGGCCCACTGCGGATCATCGGATGGCAGCGGGCGATGCACTTCGTCGCAATAGCCGAGCGGCATGTAGATCAGCGGCTTGCCGAGCGCCTCGTAGTCGGCCCGCTCGTAGGCCTTGCAGTAGACCAGCACGTCGAAATGGCCGATCGCCGCGTCCATCGCGCGCGTGCGCTTCCAGGCCAGCGAGAAGTAGGGGTCCGGCGTGAAGTGGGCGCGCACCGCGCCGCCCTTGCGCAGCGTCTCGAGCGTCTCTGGCCGCAGGTACTCCTGCTTCTCGCCCCAGACGAGATCCGGGCGGAACGCCGCCGCCGCGTCCAGCACGGCGCGGTTGATGCCGTCGATGATCGAGCCCTGGCCAAGACGCCGCTGCGTCTGACGCGCCAGCCAGGAGGCTTCGCCCCAGGGCGCCACTGTCTCGACGCCGACCACCTCGTGGCCGAGCCGCTGCAGCGCGCGCATGCGCATCCGCGAGGTCTGGCCCTCGCCGATCGGCCCCAAGAACAAGATCTTCACGGGAAGAGGATCTTCATGCCTGGAGGGTTTTCACGCCGCCGCGCCTGCATTTCGACAAGGGCCGCGTCGACAAAGCCGAGCAACCGGTCCTCGAACCTGCGCTTGCTGTTGAGCTCCCTCGCGCGGCGCCAGGCGGCGGCGCGCATGCCGGCGTAGGCGCCCTCATCGAGCATGCGGCCCATCGCGGCGGCGACCGCGGCCGGGTCGGCGGGCGCGTCCAGCAGCAGGCCGCTTTCGCCGTCGGCCACCAGCTCGGGGATGGCGAAGGCGCGCGAGGCGATCGCCGGGCAGCCGAACATCGCCGCCTCGACCAGCAGCAGCGGGGCGATGTCGCTGCGGGTCGGATGCACGAGCGCGCGCGCCTGGCCCAGCACAGCGCGGAACCGCGCCAGCTCGCTCGGAACCTCCTTGCGCAGGAAGCCGGCGTAGCTGACGCCCGGCTCGCCCGCCGCATCGGCGGGCGCCGCGCCGACGATGGTCAGCTGGACTTCTGGGTGGGCTTGCCGCACCTGCCGGAACGCCTCCAGCACCACCGGACCGCCCTTGGCCGCGAAATTCGTCGAGATGAATGCGAAGGCCGCCGCCCCGGCGTAGGCATCGGCGAGCGGCGGCTCCAGTTCGCCGAAGATCCCGACCTGGCCGACCTTGGTCGGATCGAGGTCGTAGGCGCGAGCGGCGCGATCGGCGGCCCAGGCGCTGGTGAAGAGCACCCGTCTCGCCCCGCGCAACCAGGCGGCCTCGGCCCGCTCGATGCGCGCGAGGTCGTCGGGCCGGAACGCGCGGCGGTCATGATAGATATCGATGTAGTCGGCGAACGTGCAGTCGCTCCAGGCGACGTGGGGCCGGCGCGACCGGGTTGCGATCCAGGGGGTGAAGCCGTGGAAGAAGTCCAGCACGGCGTCCGGCCGGGCCTGGGCGTCGACCTCGCTGGCGATGGCCTTCAGTCGCCGCTCCGAGAAGGCGGAGAAGCCGCCGCCGAGGCCCGAGAGGCGCAACGCCTTCGAGACCGCCTTCTCCCAGGCGACGATGGGCGGATCGATCGGCCCGACATAGGCCACCTCGTGGCGACGCTGCAGCGCATCGCACGCGGCCGCGCTCATCGCCGAGAAGCCGCCGGTGCGCAGCTCCCTGGGCAGGTTGGAGACGAAGTTGATCATCCGCGGCGGGCGGATCCGTAGAGCTCGGCGAGGCTGCGGGCCGAGTTGGCGATCGCGAACGGCGACGCCGCCACCTGTCGGTTGGCCTCGGCCGCATCGAGGCGGGGTGCGCGCAGCGTGGCGAGCAGCGCGTCGCGCCAGACGGCCAGCCCGGCGTCGAGGTCGAGGAAGCGGACAAGGCCCGGGATCACGACGCACTCGCGCGGCACGCCGGTCGAGGTGAGCACGGGCAGCCCGGCCGCCTGCGCCTCGACGGCGACCATGCCGAGGCCTTCGGCGCGGGACGGGAAGAACAGCTCGTCGGCGCCCGCCATCAGCCGGCCGATGTCGCGCCGCACGCCGGCGAAGACGATGCGGTCGCCGACACCCGCCACCTCGATGCGCGCGCGCAGGACCGGGGTCGCTTCGCTGAACTGGCCGGCAAAGAGGAAGCGGACCTGGGGATCCTGCTGTGCGCATTCGATCGCCACCTGGACCGCGAAGCCGGAGTTCTTGTGGTTGCGCGGATGTCCGAGATCGGGCGACACGTCGAACCTGCCCGCGAACAGCACGACCTTGGCGTCGTCCGGCCAGCCGAATTCTGCCCGCACCGAGGCGCGCGCCGCTGGACCGGCGACGAAGACCGCGGGGTCGAGGCCGCAATGCAGCGCGGCCTTCGGGATGCGCCCGAACGCCGGCTCGTCGAAGCCGAACGCGGTGATCGCTTCGCGCGAGGTGCCGATGATGTGGGTGGCGTAGCGCGCCACCAGCGCCTTGCCGATCCGGCTGGCCAGGCGACGGCCGGCGGTCACGCCGTAGTTGTTGCGCAGCTGGTAGGCAGGGTTGTGGACGTGGGTGACCCGCACCGCCGGCAAACGTCCATGGCCGAAAAGGTAGTGCCAGCCGCTGACCCGGTCCTGGTGATCGTGGATGGCGTCGTAGCCGCCGTCGCGCAACAGGCGGCGGAAGCGGCTGGCGAAGCCGGGCAGGTCCTGGCGGCCGAACGGCAGGTAGTAGATCTGCGCCCCGAGCGCGAGCGCCTCCTCGTCGAGGACGCCGGTGCAGCCGCTCGTCGCCAGGATGTCGGCCTGGACCGGCGCATCCTGTCTGCGCCAGTGCCGCAGCAACTCGACCAGCCAGGTCTCGGCGCCGCCCACGCCGAGCGAGTCGATGACCTGCAGCACCTTCAGCGGCCGCGGCTCGGCGACCGCTGCCGGCGTCCGAAGCGGGACGCCCAAGTATCGCGCGCGCCTACCTTCTGCAGAGCGCGATTGCTCGATCAGCATGGCGCCAGCGCCCCCGCTCCGGTGTGCAGAGCGAGCATGTCTTCGAGCGCGCGGTCGAGGTCCATCGGCGACGCGCGCAGCGCGGCGAGCGCAGTTTCGCGTGACGGCGCCGGTTCGCGCCAGAGCTGCACCGCCGCCTCGGCCCAGCCCTCGGCGCCGTCGTCCAGCGACAACCGCCGCCAGGCGGCCCCTGGCAGGATCGGCGCGTCTGAGACTCCGAGCGACAGGAGCATCCGGAGACCGGTGAGCTGCGCTTCGACCACGGCGATGCCGAACCCCTCGGCCGGATGGTGCGGGTGGGGCAGGATGAACCAGTCGCAGGCGCTCATGATCTCGGCGACGTCATCGCGCCAGCCGAGCATCCGCACGGCGTCCGCCTGGCCGAGCGCGGCCGCCCGCGCCGCCACGTCCGGCTCCAGGCCGCCGGCGCCGGCGAACACTGCGACCGCCTCCGGCATCCGCCGCCGCAGCGCGGCCAGCACATCGACGGCGAACACCGGGTTCTTCTCGGGCGTCACCCGCCCGGCGAACAGCAGGATCGGCGCGTCCTCGGCGATCCCCAGCGAGCGTCGGAACACGGCGCGGTCCAGCTGGGCGGCGGCGAACCGAGACGGATCGACCGCGATGTGGTGCACCCGGTGGCGGCTCGGGTCGCGCCGGCGGCCGGCCAGGAACTTGTCCAGCGAGTGATCCGAGTTGGCGACGATCTGGTCGGCCAGCACCAGGCAGACGCGGCGCAGAGTCGGTCGCAACACGGCCTTCTTCAGCCGGTCGGACGTCAGCACCGCCTCGTCGAGATTATGGACGTGCACCAGCCGCCTCGACACCGGCAGTCCCGCCGCCGCCAGCAAGTACACCCCGGAGATGAGGTCGTGGTGGCAATGCAAGACGTCATAGCGACCGCTGGCCACCTCCGCGCGCAGCGCCTTGGCGAACGCGAGCTTGTCGCCGATCGGGGCCGGCGAGCGGATCACGCGGGCGCCCAGCGCCCTGGCCTCGTCGTCGCGCACGCCTTCCGCGCCGAACGCACAATAGAAGGTCCAGTCCAGCGGCTGGCCGCGCTGGCGCGCATGCGCCATCAGCTGCAGCAGCCACGTCTCGACCGACCAGCGGTCCATCACGCCGACGACGTGGAGGACCTTCGGCGTCATACCAGCGAGGGCAGCGGCAGCCATTGGGGGAGGGCGCTGATCCAGCGCAACGTGTTGAAGCGGCGGCGCGTGACGTTGGCCAGCGAGACGCCGTCGAGCACGTGGTCCTCGCCCGGCGCGGCCGGCGCCAGGATGGTCGGCGTCTCGTAGCGGCGGACGGTGAAGCAGACCTTGTTTGGCAGCGGCAACGCCGCGAAGGCGGCGATGTGCGCGGCCGTGGCCCCCTCGCGGTCGTCGAACTTGAAGAAGCGGCGGGCCGGGTCGGGGTTTATGCGGCGGCGCCGGCGCGCCCAGGTCGCCCGCGCCTCTTCCTCGCTGTGGTAGTGCTGGAAGTCGATCTCCACGCGCCCGCCCAACAGCCCGATCGGGTAGGTGAGCCGCTCGCGCTCGCGCCAGGCGTTGACGCTGGCCGAACGGCTGGCCTCAACGAACGTCAGTTCGGCGCCGGCCAGTTCGTCGAGATGCGCGATCAGCTCCAGGTAGTCCGCGGGCGGCATGAAGAGGCCGATGAACGGGGTCGCGTAAGGGATGCCGAGGCCCTGGTAGACGTGGGCGCCCCAGCAGTTGTTGGAGACCACGGTGAAGTCGGTATCGGCCGCCAGCGCGCGCAGCAGGGCGGCGCGCGGACCGGACGCCGGAATGTCCGAATCGGTCGCCGCGTCGGGCGCTGCGGCAGTTGCGGCGACCTGCGCCATCAGCCGGGCTCCGCCGCGACGTGCGCCTGGGTCTGCGACGACTCCAGGAAGCGCGCGGCGCGATCGCGGCCGCGGTAGGCGGCGGCGAGGATGCGGTTATGCGGGGCGCGTAGGCGCGCGACGCGCAGGAAGTCGACGGCGCGCCCGAGGCGGCTGCGCGGCGGGCCGGCCTGGCCCCGGCTTGCGTCGAGCACCGCCGACGAGAACTCGATCCCCTCGACCAGCCGCTCGATGTAGTCGGCGGTCAGCCGCTGCGGCGGGATCAGGTGCTGCAGCTTCAGCTCCGGCATCAGGCCCATGCCGAGGCCGAGATCGCAGGCGCAGGCGGCCAGGTCATTGTCGCCGCCCGAGATCAGCGAGCCGCCTGTGCGGTCGAGCTGGAAGCGGCGCACGCCACCGTCGTGCAGCTCGAGATAGCGCCGTGCCACGGCCCGCCGCGCACACAGCCCAGCGCCGGCCGGCATGGTGGCGGGCAGCCGTGGCAGGTTCGACCACACTTCGCTGTCGAACCGGCGGATGCACAGCGCGCCCCAGTAGCGTTCGGTCCAGGCTTCCGGCGTCTGCTCGAACGATGGCAGGCACTGGCCGCTCCAGGAGCCCAGGAACGGCCGCTCGCCGGCGATGCGCGCCGCCGTGGCCAGATAGTCCGGGTCGAGCACGTTGTCGTCGTCGACGAACACCAGCACCTCGCCCCTGGCCTCGCGGATGCCGCGCAGCCGCGCCGGTGTCAGGCCGAGCTTCTCCTCGCGCACCAGCCGCGCGCCCGCGTGCCAGCCCAGATCGAGGCGGCCCGCCAGTGGCTCGTCGCTGAGGTTGTCGACCACGACGAGCTCCCACTGCGACCTGGGCGCCGTCTGCGCCTGCAGCGCCGCCAGGCAACGGCCGAAATAGTCCGCACGCGGATTGTGGGTGCAAATGATGACCGAAAGCGGCGCGACGGCGTCCATCGGTGAAGGCTCGCTCAACTAGAGCTCGACAAGATGTTCCCGCGGCGCGGCGAGCAGGTCGGTCATGGCCGGCAGCGCGTGACCGCGCACCGGCGTCAATGGCAGACCATGCCCCGCTCGTCCCGAAGCCAGGGTATGCGTCGGCCCGCCGACTCCCGCAAGGTCGTACTTGCGACAGAAGCAGACTTCGTAGCCGGCATCGTCCAGGAAGCCGATCAGCGCCTCCGGCGGCGCCACGCGCACGAGATACTTCTCGAAGTACTCGAAGTAGATCGCGCCGATCGCCCGTCGCTCGAGCGCGCCGGCGGCGCCGCGCAGGGCGGCGAGCTCGTAGCCTTCGACGTCGAGCTTGACGAGCGCGACCTCGTCGATCGCCCGCTCGGCCAGGTAGGTGTCGAGCTTCACCACCGGCGTCTTCAGCGCGCCGTCCGGGTCGATGTGCGAGCGGCCGGTCTGCTCCTCGGCGATATCGAAGGCCGTCTCTCCGTCGTAGTCGGCCACCGCCGCCGCATTCACCACCGCGTCCATCTGCGGATAGAGCGCGCGGCTGCGACCGATGGCGTCCAGCAGGCGCGGGATCGGCTCGAAGAGGTGGAAACGCACGCGGCTTGCGTGTTTGGGCGCCAAACCGAAGCTGAGCAGGCCGAAATTGGCGCCCACGTCGAGGAAGTCGCCGCCATCCGCCAGCAACTGGTCGGCTATCCGGAAGAAGTCGTGGTCGTAGTCGCCGTCGATCACGATCAGCCGCAGGAAGCCGTCGCGCATGTCGGCGTAGCCGAACGCCTCGTCGCGGATCCGCACCAGCTGCACGGGATCCTCGCCGGTCAGCCGCATCCAGCCGGTCATCAGCCGATGCCGGCGCAGCGGCCTCGGCAGAGTTGCGACCAGCCTGGCGGCGGTGGGTAGCACTGGGCGCCGCTTAAACCGCCGGCGCGGCGTCGACCGCGAGCATGTCTTCGCTCCCCGATCGGCAGATTCGATAGCCGAGGCCGCACAATTGGTCGAGCGTCTCCTCTTGCTGGGCGCGGGTCATGTTCTTGGACTCCCAATGCATGATCGCGGGTCGCACGCGGTCGAACGGGAAGAGGCTAAGCAAATAGCCGTCGGCGCCTTCGGCGTCGATCTGCAGCAGATCCAGACGGCCGGGCGGCAGCTTTTCCAGAACATCGTCGAAGGTGACACAATCGACCGTCAGTTCGCGGATCCACGATCCGATGCCGGGGATCAGGTTCTCCTGCCGTTCGAGGTGCGCACGATCGAACGAGGCCATGCCGCCAGCCCATTTCGGCAACTCGTCAGACTCGACGGTGTAGAGACTGCGCTGGGTTCGTGTCAGGTCGAGCGCCGCCTGCATTACGCAAATGCCGGGCGTGTGCTCATAGAGCGCGCGCAACTGGGCGGCCGGCCCGGGCTGAGGCTCCAGCATCACCCCCCGCCAGTGGCAGCGTGAGATGTATTTGCGCAGCGGGTCGGTCGACACTCCGTCGTAAGCGCCAACTTGCACGAACACGCAGTTCTCGCCGCGCTCGAACATGTGGCGGCAGATTATGTCGTCGAACTCGACGACACGCATCAGCGCCGGCTCGAGCAAGTGCCGCGGCGTGTAGCGGACTCCCTGTACATCGTAACCCAGTCCACGGAGGCGGCGCCGAAGCCAAGCTTTCACGACTGGATTGCTTCCTCCACCGTCGTGCGTGGCGCGCTGCTTGACCGCGTCTTCGACCACGACACCACCCGCAGCTTGATCCGACGCCCAATCGCGAACGACCACTGGATCCACACGTGTCGCCATAGCGCGGCCAGCTTGCGCACGCGGCCCATCGGCATGCGCTCGTAGTACCAGTCCTCGAAGAACTGCAACAGGTCGCCGCCCACCATGTCGCGCAACAGAGTGGCCTTCATGCCGGCCCAGTGGATCACCAGCGGCGGCGCGGTCCCGGCCGCGACGCTCGCCGCGTCCAGCCCCTCCATGCCGTTGCCCGGCCAGCGCATGATCGTGTGACGGTCGATCTCCAGGCCATCGAACGCCTCCTTCTTGAGAACGACGTAGTTCATGACGCCCTGGTCGCCGCCCATGAAGAGGTCCGGGTAGCGAAGCTTGCGCGGCAGCGTCCACTCGACCCAGCGGTCGAACTCCTCGCGCTTCACCAGCCCGGCCGTGCCGAACCACTGGCCGACGTTGAACGCCTTGCGGGCGCACTGCACGTCGGGATCGATCGCTTCCAGCTTCTCCCAGTCGTAGTAGAGGCGCTTGAAGTCGGCGTCCGAAAGCGCCTCGTCGTCGACGAAGAACGGCGCGTCGCTCTTCGCGCGCACGTCGAGCACCTTGCCCGTGAAGGCGGTGTCCACGTCCATCACCAGGAAGCGCTGGCCCGGCGGCCCGAACAGCGGCTCCAGCTTGACCAGGCCCCAGCCGTAGTCGCCCGGCGGCAGCTCGGTCACCTCGATGTTCCAGTGCTTCTTCAGCTCCTCGGCCAGGCCCGGCTGCAGCCGGTCGCCGGCCAGGATCTGGATCGGCGCATCCGGATAGAAGTAGCGGATGCTGGCCAGGCAGATCCGCGTCAGCCGCGCATCGCGCGCACATGCCGCCAAGTAGATGCGGTCGACGCACAGGGTGGCGTCACTCATCGGTCAAACCCCTCAAACGGCCGACGCACGGCAGGCCGCACTGGTCCGCCCCGACAGAGCGGCGACGGCGGGTGTTTCGCCCATCCGTACGGTCATGTGCAAGCGTTGGCGTGGCTCGGCCCCCGCAGACGATTCCGCCGGAAAGATCACGCGGCGACGATCAGCCGACCGCCCGCCATTGACCGTCAAGGCTCGAGCGGCTTTCTGCCGAGCCATGGCCGATCTGCCGATTCTCTGGCGCCTGCGGGACTTCACGCGAAAGCTGCGCGCCGGCGCCGATGCGGCGCTGCGCTCCGAGTATCTGCTGCGCAAGATCCACCAGACCCAGATCCTCGCCGCGATCACCGCCACGCCCCGCTACCAGGACCCCAAGCGGCTGCTCGCGGCCGGCTACAAGGTGTTCTCGCAGAACCAGGAGGACGGGATGATCGCCGAGGTGTTCCGGCGCATCGGAACCACTTCGCGGCGCTTCATCGAGTTCGGCGTCGAGGACGGCCTGGAGTGCAACAGCGCCTTCCTGCTCACCCAGGGCTGGTCGGGCGCCTGGATCGAGGGCTCGCCGGTCAGCGCCGAGCGGGCGCGCGCCGCCTTCGCCGCCTACGACGTCGAGGTGGTGAACCGCTACATCACGGTCGAGAACGCCGACCAGCTGATCAGCGAGCTGGCGCGCGGCGAGGAGCTCGACCTGCTGTCGATCGACATCGACACCATCGACTACTGGATCTGGCAGGCGATCCGCACCGCAAAGCCGCGCGTGGTGGTGATCGAGTACAACGCCGTCTGGCCGCCGTTCATCCGCAAGACCGTGGCGCACGATCCGAACATGGTCTGGGACGGCAGCAGTTTCTCCGGCGCGTCGCTGGGCGCGCTGGAGGCGCTCGGCCGCGAGAAGGGCTACGCGCTGGTCGGCTGCTCGCTGGCCGGGGTCAACGCCTTCTTCGTGCGCGAAGACCTGGTCGGTGAGGCGTTCTGCGCGCCGTTCACCGCCGAGAACCACTATGAGCCGCCGCGGCTCGAGCTGGCCGGACCGTTCGGCCACCGCGCCGGCATGGGCCGCTGGGTCGACGTCTGACGTTCTCATGCGGTGGGGCCGACGGGGAGCCCAACCGGCGCTCCCCGCGCCTGCGCCTCCGGGAGGGCGCGCAACCGCGTCCATCCCTTCCACGCATGAATCAGTCCCCCGCAAGGCGCGCCGGCCGCCCGAAGCCGCAGCAACGCGGCGCCTTCCCTGTGCAGGTGCGCAGGTCCGAGCCTGCGGGTGCGGATGCAGTCCCAGGCAGCCAGCCCGGCTCGCAGGTCGCTGCGCTCCACCCAGCTCTTGGCGACGAAGAAGTAGAGGCTGCAGAGCGCCCGCTGCCGCACCCAATTCATTCCAGGGCCCGCCCGCACGTGCGCTTCGAGCCGCTCGATCGCCGCGATCGCGCTCTCCAGGCGGGCGTCCGCGGGCTTCGACGGCTGCAGAATGGCGTGGTCGACCTCTGGAAAACGCAGGTAGCGGCAACCGGCGCAGATGGCGCGCACATACAGCTCGATGTCCTGCCAGCCGGGCAGCGACTCATCGAACAGGCCGAGCCGCAAGAGTGTCTCGCGCCGCCAGATCGGCGCGACGCTCGTCCAGGGCGGCGCCGAATAGAGGAACCGGCAGAGGTCGTCGCCGATCAGCTGCGGATGAATGCCCACGGCCGGATCGTCTCTCGCGTTCGCCGGCGCGCCGGGCTCGAAGACGGCGAAATCGAGGTCAGCGTTGCGCGACATC
This sequence comes from Caulobacteraceae bacterium, assembly GCA_035553015.1. Lineage (GTDB taxonomy): Bacteria > Pseudomonadota > Alphaproteobacteria > Caulobacterales > Caulobacteraceae > Acaudatibacter. Next base: position 15,789 of record DATNEH010000271.1, read on the forward strand.
ACGGCCGCCCGACGCTCCAGGCACCCGCGAGACAGCACCGCGCCGGCGTCGAGCAGGACGACGAATGGCGCGCGCGCGGCCTTGATGCCAATGTTGCGACGGTCGCCCGCGCAGCGGCCCTGAACGCCGATGCGGCGGAACCGTGGATCCTCCGCGACGCGGCTGGACGCCATCTCGCCTGCAGCATCGTCCGAGCCGTCGTCGACGATCAGATGCTCCCAGTCGTCCAGCGTCTGGCCGGCAACCGAGTCCAACGTATCTTGCAGCCGTTGCGTCAGCCTGCCGGTCGGGGTGACCACCGACACCAGTGGCTCGCTCATGCGGACGTCGACGTCTCGCCGAACAGCCAGCCGGCCAGCCGCGCGCGCTCGTGCGGCCAGCCGTAGTTGGCCAGCGCGCGGCGCCGCCCGGCCTCGCCGAGCGCGGCGGCCATCGGCGCGATCGCCAGCATCGCCTCGGCCATCCCGGCGACGTCGCCTTCCTCGATGATCAGGCCAGTCTCGCCGTGCGCCACCGCCTCGGGGATGCCGGCGTGGCGGGTGCTGATCACCGGCAGCGCGTTCGCCATGGCTTCCTGGATGGCCGCCGGCAGGCCTTCCTCGTCGCCGGTCGCCGGATCGGTCAGGCTGTGCTGGACGAAGACGCCGCACTCGCGCAACAGCCGCGCCTTGGCCGCCTCGCTGGCCGGGCCGTGCAGGGTGACCCGGTCCTGCAGGTCGCAGGCGATGACGAACTGCGCCACCGCGTCCTCCAGCTCGCCGCCGCCCACGTAGTCGAGGTGCAGGTCGGGGTCGCGCGCGGCGGCGCGGCGGAAGGCTTCCAGTGTGTAGATCGGCCCCTTCTTGGCTGTCATGCGGCCGACCGCCAGCAGCCGCTTGCCGGCTTCCGGCGGCCGCGCCGGCGCCTCGTCCGGCAGGTCGACCCCGCCGGGGTTCACATGCACCTTCTCGGCCGGCAGGCCGAGATCGATCAGCCGCCGCCGATGGAACTCGCAGCGGGTCAGCACGGCGCGCGCCGAGCGGTAGGCGCCGTAGCTGCGGGCGGTGTCGGCGTTGCGCAGCGCGGCGCTGAGGTCGATGCCGTGGCCCTGGGTCACGTAGGGTATCGCCAGGCGGTCGAGCATCGGCACGAACTCGACGAACTGGTCGAGGTACTCGCCGAGCACGACGCCCACGCCATGCTCGCGCAGGAACTTCGCCACCGCGTTGGCGCGCAGCTCGCGCCACGAACGGCCGACCCGGTGCGCGATGCGCGACGGCCACTTGTTGACGATGTCATCGAGGTAGAGCACCGGGCACCCGGCGTCCCAGCGCCCATCGGTCGGCGCGCGCGAGCGCAGCGCGACGGCGACGGTGTCGCCCGGCGCGATGCCCTCGATGTGCTTGCGCACGAAGGTCTCGCTCACCGTGCCGACCTGCGCGGTGATGACGGCGAGTTTTGCGCTCACGGGAGGGAGCTCATTGCGGTTTCACCGCCGCGGCGCTGAGGCCGACGATCAGGGTGCTTTCCTCGAAGCGCTCCGGTGGCCGGTCGATCTTGAACAACAGCCAGACGAGCGGCCACATGAGAATGGTCCACGCCCGGAGCCTGGCGCGTCCCAGCCGCGAGTTGGCAGCCGGCATGCGGCCGGCCCACAGGCCCAGCATGGCGCCCAGCGCCGCATCGCGGCCGCCGGTGGCGGCGATGCGCGGCGCGGGAAAGCCGGCGACCTTCAGCAGCCGCTCCAGCGCGAACGGCGTGTAACGGTACTCGTCGTGCGGCACCGTGTGCATCGGCCAGATGAAGGGCACGGTGATGAACAGGAAGCCGCCGGGCCGCAGCACGCGCCACACCTC
>DATNEH010000272.1:0-6121 GCA_035553015.1 Caulobacteraceae bacterium
AGCTCGGCGCCCGCGTGTCCATGCGCCCACGCGCACGGCTGGCTGAGCGAACAATAAAGAACCGGCGCTAGTACGGGGCGAGGTCGGCGCCCCGCTGGCCGCCTTCGCCGAGCCCGCTGGCGGCGAGCCGCTCGACGATCGACACAGCGGCGCCGCTTTCGCTCCTGCCCAGTCGCGGAGACGACGGGGGAGGGGGACCGCCCGCCGCAGGCGGGTGGTGGAGGGGGCGCAGGGCGGCCGTCACTGCGCTTCGGCAAGAGTCCCGCTTGGATCTAGGGCGTGCTAGCCGCGCAGCTCCAGGCCGTTGCCCTCGGGGTCGGTGAGGTAGATCGAGACGCCGAAGCCGCCGGCGCCGTAGCGGACGCCCGAGTCGCCCGGGGTGATCCCATGCGCCTTCAGGTGCGCCTCGACCGCGGCCAGGTCGAAGTCGTCGAGGTTGAGGCAGAAGTGGTCGAGGTTGCGGCCTTCCGCGCCGGGCGCGGCGCCGCCCTGCCGCCCCAGCATGCCGTCGGCCGCCACCAGGTCGACCAGCTGGGCGCCGGCGCGCAGCTGCACCATGCCGATCTGGTCGGCGCGCCGCTCCACCGTCAGCCCCAGCACCTCGACGTAGAAGCGCTCCAGCGCCGCAAGGTCGCGCGCCCGGATCACCAGGTGGTCGAGGCCGCGGACCTTCAGCGTCATCTCGCCGGCCTCCCGCTCAGGCCGGCTCGGGGGTCAGGCCACGGTCGCGCATCAGCGCGTCGATGCCGGCGTCGCGGCCGCGGAAGCGCCGGTAGGCCTCGCCCGGCTCGACCGTGTTGCCGACGCTGAGCACGGTGTCGAGCAGCTTCCCGGCCAGTTGCTTGTCGTAGAAGCCGCCCGGCGCCTCGGCGAACGCCTCGGCCGCGTCGGCCGACAGCGTGTCGGCCCAGATGTAGTTGTAGTAGCCGGCCGCGTAGCCCTCCGACGAGAACATGTGGGAGAAGTGCGGCAGCCGATGGCGCAGCACGATCTGGTGCGGCATGCCGATCTCCTCCAGCGCGCTGCGCTCGAACTCGGCCGCGTCGATGGCTTGATCGCCCTGCAGGTGCGCCTTCAGGTCGAGGAGCGCGTTGGAGAGGTACTCCACCGTCTTGAAGCCCTGGTGGAACGTGTCCGCCTTCAGCACCTTGTCGACCAGTTCCGGCGGCATCGGCTCGCCGGTCTGGTAATGCACGGCGAACTTGCCGAGCAGTTCGCGTGTCGGCAGCCAGTGCTCGAAGAGCTGGCTCGGCAGCTCGACGAAGTCGCGCAGCACCGCGGTGCCGGCCAGCGACGGGTAGGTGACGCTGGAATTGAGGCCATGCAGCCCGTGGCCGAACTCGTGGAACAGCGTCACCGCGTCGGTCCACGAGATCAGGCAGGGCTCGCCGGGCTTCGGCGGGATGTAATTCTCGTTGTTGGAGACGATCGGGGTCGTCGTCTCGCCGCCGAGGCGTTCCTGGGTGCGGTACTCGTTCATCCAGGCGCCCGAGCGCTTGCCAGGGCGCGCGTAGGGATCGAAGTACCAGAGGCCGACCCGCTGGCCGTCCCGCCTCACCTCGAAGGCCATGACGTCCGGATGGTAGAGCGGCACGTCGTCGACCGGCGTGAAGGTCAGCCCGAACAGCTGGCCCGCCGCCCAGAACATCGCCTCCATCATTTTCGGCAGCTGCAGGTAGGGCTTCACCTCGTTCTCATCGAGGTCGTACTTGGCCTTGCGCACCTTCTCGCCCCAGTAGCGGTAGTCCCAGGGGGCGATCGGCGCGTTGGCGCCTTCCTTGCGCGACAGCTCCTCCATCTCGGCCACTTCCTCGGCGACCTTGGCCTTGGCCGGGCCCCACACCTCGGCGAGCAACTGCATCGCGGCGTCCGGCGTCTTCGCCATCTGCCCGTCGGCGACCCAGTGCGCGAAGGTCGGGTGGCCGAGCAGCTTCGCCTTCGCCGCGCGCAGGGCCATGATCTCGGCGATCAGCGGGTTGTTGTCGTGGGCGCCGCCGTCGCCGCGCCGGGTGAAGAGGTTGAACGCCTTCTCGCGGAGGTCGCGACGGGCGGAGAAGGTCAGGAACGGCTCCATCGCCGAGCGGGTGTTGGCGAACGCCCACTTGCCGTCGCCCAGCCCCCGCGCCTCGGCCTCGGCCGCCGCGGCGTCGATCTGGTCCTGGCCGAGCCCCTCGAGGTCTGCGGCGTTCTCCAGCACCAGCGCCTGGCCCTCCTCGTCGGCCAGCATGTTCTGCGAGAACTTGGTGTAGAGGCCGGCGAGCTGCTGGTTGACAGCCGCCAGGCTCGCCTTGTCCGCGGCCGACAGCGCCGCGCCCTGCCGCACGAAGCGATCGTAGACCACGAAGGCGAGCCGCTGCTGCTCCGCCGTCAGGCCGCTGGTCTCGCGCGCGTCATAGACCGCCTTGATCCGCGCGAAGAGCCTGCCGTTCTGGGTGATCTCGTCGCGTAGCGCCGCCAGCTTCGGCGAGGCCCAGGTCTCGACCTCGCGCATCGCCGGCGTGTTCATCGTCGAGGTATAGATGTTGTAGAGCCGCGTCGCGCGGGTCAGCCGCACGCCCGAGGCCTCCAGCGCCGCCAGCGTGTTGGCGAAGCTGGGCGGCTCCGGATTGCCCGCGATCGCGGCGACGTCGGCGCGCTTCTCGGCCATGCCCGCTTCCAGCGCCGGGATGAACTGCTCCACCGCCAGCCGGTCGAATGCCGGCGCGCCGCCATGCGGCCCTTCCCACGCAGCCAGGACCGGATTGTCGGATGCGGATGCGGCCATGCGGCGTAACTCCTGACGCGGGGGGAGCCTTCCTGTATCGCCGCGCGAGCGCCAGGGCCACCCATCCAGCGCCCGGACCGGCTAGTCCTTCCAGCGTAGCGTCAGGTGGTCGCCTTTCACCTCGAACGAGTCGAGGCGCTTCAGGAACGCCATGCCGAGCAGCGAGGTGGTCATCGGGGCTTTGTCGACGGCGGCGGGCACGTTCGCCAGCTTGATCTGGCCGACGGCGAGGCTCTGCAGCGTCACCGGCGCCGCGTAGCCGACGCCGTTGGCGGTCTCGGTCGGCGAGGCGAACTTCAGGGTGTCGACATCGACGCCGGCCCGCGCCGCGTCGGCCGGGCTCAGCACCACGCCGTTGGCGCCGGTGTCGATAGCGAAGCGCACAGTGGCGCCGTTCACCTGGCCCATCACGTAGAAGCCGTTGTCGTCGGACGCGGTGATGGTCATCGCGTGATCGCCGGCCGGCGCCGCCATCGCCGGGATCAGCTCGCCGCGCACCCGCTGAAACGCGGCCACGGCCTCGTCGCGGAAGCTGTAGCCGAGGATCGCCACGCCGGCGATCGCCCCCCAGATGGCGATATTGCGCACCACCTCGCCGAACCGCATGCGGCGGGCGAACACCAGGCCGCTGGAGACCAGCGCCAGCCAGCCGAGCAGCTGGATCGCGCCGGCCTCGTCCTGGCGGTCGAGTTGGCCCGGGAACAGCAGCGTCAGGCCCACGTACAGCGCGATCCCCAGCGCCATGACGCCGAGCCAGACGATGAGACCCCGCGTCAGGCGCAGGCGGCGCGGCTGCGGCGGCGGCGCGACGACCGGCTCCGGCTCCGGCGGATGGCTCCAGGGTCCGTGATGCGGACCCCCGTGATGCGGCGCTTTGGGCGGATCGGACAGGGCCTCGGCCTCCTTCGGCGTGGCCCAGGCTTGAGCCATGCGAGGACATAAGCCATGCGACGCCGACGCCGCCATCCACTTTCTCGATACCTCTTCGGTTCTTGATCGAGCGCGCCTATGTGTCGCGGTATGCTGCCCACCCTGCGCCAACTCCAGTACCTGAAGCTGCTCGCCGAGCACCGCTCGTTCAGCCGCGCGGCCGAGGCGGCGCACGTGACCCAGCCAACGCTGTCGGCCGGCGTGCAGGAGCTGGAGCGGATCCTCGGCGCGCCGGTGGTCGACCGCGGCCGCGCCGGCGTGATCCTGACCGCCGCCGGCGAGGAGGCGGCCGCCCGCGCCGGGACCATCCTGACGCAGGCCGAGGACCTCGTGCAGGCGGCCAGGGGCGCCGGCCAACCGCTGGCGGGCCGCTTCCGGCTGGGCGTGATCCCTACGATCGCGCCGTTCCTGCTGCCCCGCGCCCTGCCGGAGCTGCGGGCGCGGTTTCCCAAGCTGCGGCTCTTCCTGCGCGAGGACCTGACCAGCCGCCTGATCGCGCAGCTGAAGTCCGGCGCACTGGACGCCGCGCTGGTCGCGTTGCCCTACGACATGAGCGGCCTCGATTGGGCGGAGGTGGCCGAGGACGAGCTGCTGGCGGCCTTCCCCGCCAACCATCCGTTGTCAGCCGAGCGACGCGTCACCTCCGAGCGGCTGGAGGGCGAGGACCTGATCCTGCTGGAGGACGGCCATTGCCTGCGCGAGCATGCGCTGGCCGCCTGCGGCCTGGAGCCGGCCCGGTCCAGTGCGCGCTCGGGCGACGAGGCCGCCTTCGCCGCCACCTCGCTGGCCACCCTCGTGCAGATGGTCGGCTCCGGGCTCGGCGTCTCGTTCCTGCCGGCGATGGCGGTGGACGCCGGCCTCGCCGACGCCGCGGCGGTCGCGGTGCGCCCGCTCGCCGCCGAGCACCCGGCCCGCCAGATCGTGGTCGCCTGGCGCGACCGCTCCAGCCGCGCCGCCGAAGGCCGCCTGCTCGCCGAGGTGCTGCGGGCCAGCTAGCCCAGCGCCGGCGACGCCCCGAAAACGCGTCGGGCGACCCGTCGGGGCTAGCCGGGGTGGTGCTCGTGTTCCCAGCGCTGGCGGGCGCGTTCCTCTTCGCGCTTGCGCTTCTTGTGGACGGCCATCTCGTGACCGACGACGCAGCCCACCGCGGCCCCGGCCAGGCCATGGTGATGGGCGACGTGCCCCGCCACGCCGCCGATGACCGCGCCGGTCACGCAGCCGGCCTGGGCCTGGCTCGCCACCAGGGCGGCGGCGACCGCGCCGAGCAGGATTCTCGATTTCATGACCAACACGCCCTCTGAGAGACCGCCCTCGATCCGAAATTCGCGGCCGCTCCGCAAGTGACAAGCAGGTAACGCGTCCGCAGGGCGTGCAGGCACGTCAGCGCCGCGCCGCGCCGAACCCGTAGGCCTCGAACCGCCTGGCGACCACGGCGTCCAGCGCCACGCCCTTGGCCATGTCGGCGGCGGCGTCCGCCGCGTGGCCCATCCGCTGCTCGACCACGCCGCGCCCGTAGAGCGCCTCGCCGGGCGGAGCGGCGAGCTTGGCGGCGGCGTCGTAGTCGGCCAGCGCTTCGGCGAGCCGCCCCTCTTTCAGCTGCAGCAGGCCGCGCGCGATCAGGAAGTCCGGCTGCGACTTCGCCGCCTCGGGGACCGCCGCGCAGAGTGCATCGGCCGCGGCGAGGTCGGGGCCGGCGGCCACGTGGGTCAGGCACCGCAGCGATGCGGCGGACGCATCGGCCGGCGGCGCGGCGGCGGCGAACGCGTCGGCGTCGGCCATCGCGCCGGCGAAGTCGCCGCGGGTCAGCAGGAGCCGCGCCCGGTTGCGCAGCGCCGCGGGATCCTTCGGCTTCAGCACCAGCGCCTGGTCGAGGTCGGCGAGCGCGCCGTCGAGGTCGCCGGAGGCCGAGCGCGCCGCGCCGCGGTCGTTGAGCGCCGCGAACTGGGTCGGATCGATCGCCAGCGCGCGGCCGAGGTCGGCGATGGCGGCCGGGTAGTCCTTCTCCAGCGCGTGCGCGGCGCCGCGCGCCACGTAGCCGTCGGCGGTCGCCGGGCTGAGCGCGATGGCGCGGTCGAAGTCGGCGATCGCGCCGTCGTAGTCGTGCTTCAGCATGTGGGCGTTGCCGCGGCTGAGCAGCGCCTGGCGGTTGGTCGGGTTGGCGTCGGCCACGGCCCCGAAATCGGCGATGGCGGCGTCGAACTCGCCGAGCATCTGGCGCGCCGAACCGCGCAGCATCAGCGCGGAATACTGCTTCGGGTCCTGCGCCAGGGCGATGTCGAGGTCGTTCACCGCGCGGGTGAAGTCGCGGCTGCGGAACTCGACGACGGCGCGGTCGAGGTAGGGCTGCGGCAGCTTCGGGTCGAGCGCGATCGCCTTGCCGAAGTCGGCCAGGGCGCCCGCCTCGTCGTGCATGGCGTAGACCACCTC
>DATNEH010000273.1:0-12346 GCA_035553015.1 Caulobacteraceae bacterium
GGGGCGGCGAGCAGGGTCGCTGCGCCGGCGGCGGCAAGCAGTCTGCCGAGAAGCCGCATGCGTTCCTCCCTCGAGCCGTCCCTGCTCAGAGGACTGCGATTGAGCGCCATGGGTTTCGAGGCGTCAATCCGGGCGGACGCCGGGCCTGGGCCGCGGGCTTCACCCCACGGGCGAGGGGCGACAGGAGGTCAGGCGAGCAGCGCGCGGGTGGCGGCCTCGACGTCAGCCTGGCGCATCAGGCTCTCGCCGACGAGCATGGCGCGTGCGCCGGAGGCGGCGAGGCGGCGGACGTCGGCGGGCGCGCCGATGCCGCTCTCGGTGACCAGCAGCCGGTCCGCCGGGATCCGCGCAGCGAGCCGCTCGGTGACCGCGAGGTCGGTGACGAACGTGCGCAGATTGCGGTTGTTGACGCCGATCAGCCGCGCGCCCAGCGCCACGGCGCGGTCGACCTCGGCCTCGTCGTGAGCCTCGACCAGCGCATCCATGCCGAACCGGGCCGCTTCGGCCAGCAACTCGGCGGCGAGCGCATCGTCGCTGATCGAGAGGATCACCAGCACCGCGTCGGCGCCCAGCGCGCGCGACTGCGCCACCTGCCAGGGATCGACGAGGAAGTCCTTGCGCAGAGCGGGGAGGGCGCTCGCCGCGCGCGCCGCGACGAGATAGGCGTCCGCGCCCTGGAAGCTCGGCGCATCGGTCAGCACGGACAGGCACGCCGCGCCGCCGGCCGCGTACGCCTTGGCGAGCGACGGCGGATCGAAGTCAGCGCGGATCAGCCCCTTCGATGGCGAGGCCTTCTTGATCTCGGCGATCAGAGCCAGCCGCCCGGGCGTGGCGGCGCGCTCCAACGCAGCGATGAAGCCGCGCGGGGCGGATGCGGCCCTGGCCCGCGCCTCGACCGCGTCCTGGCTCTCGGCGCGCTTGAGCGCCGCCACGTCGGTGCGCTTGTAGGCGGCGATCCGCTCCAGGATGTCGGTCGCCACGGCCTGGCTCATGGGCGGTTGGTCGCCTCGACCAGGCGCTCCAGCGCCGCGGCGGCGCGGCCCTCGTCGATCGAGGCCTCAGCCAGCGCGACGCCGTCGCGCAGCGATTCGACCTTGTCGCCGACCAGCAGCGCCGCCGCGGCGTTCAGCAGCACGATGTCGCGGTAGGGGCCCTTGCGGCCGGCGAGCAGGCGCCGGATTGCGCCTGCATTGGCGCCCGGATCGCCGCCGGAGAGGTCGGCGAGGCTGGCGCGCGCCAGTCCGACCGCCTCAGGGGTGACATTGAACAGCCGCACGCCGCCCTCGCGCCACTCGGCGACCAGCGTCTTCCCGGTCGTCGTCATCTCGTCGAGCCCGTCGCCGTGCACGACCCAGGCGCGCTCGACGCCCAGCGCGCCCAGCACCCGCGCCAGCGGCTCGACCCAGCGCGAATCGTAGACGCCCAGCACCTGCCGCTGCGCGCCGGCCGGGTTGGCGAGCGGGCCAAGCAGGTTGAACACGGTGCGGAAGCCGAGCTCCTGGCGGATCGGCAGCACGTGGCGCATCGCGCCGTGGTGGGCCGGCGCGAACAGGAAGCAGACGCCGGCGACGTCCAGCGCCGCGCGCTGCTGGGCGAGGTTGGCCGAGATGTTGACGCCGAGCTCGGTCAGCACGTCGGCGCTGCCGGAGCGGCGGGTCATCGTGCGGTTGCCGTGTTTGGCGACCTTCAGGCCGGCGCCGGCCGCGACGAAGGCGACCGCGGTGGAGACGTTGAAGGTGGAGACGCCGGTGCCGCCGGTGCCGCAGACGTCGATCACCTGATGCGGGTGCACGAGCGCCAGCGCCGCGCGGCGCATCACCCGCGCGCAGGCGGTGATCTCGCCGACCGTCTCGCCGCGCAGGCGCATGGCGGTGACGGCGGCGGCGACCTGGGCCGGCGTCGGCTCGCCGCGCAGCGCGGCTGCGAAGAAGCTCTCGGCGTCGGCTTCAGTGAGAGTCGCGCCGTCGGCGAGCTTGCCCAGCAGCGGCTTGAAAGCGTCTGACATCGGGCGGACGGGGTGTCTTAAGCCTCTGCCAGCCGCTTGACGCCGGCCAGCTCGAGGAAGTTGGCGAGCAGCTGGTGGCCGCCTTCGGTGGCGATGCTCTCGGGGTGGAACTGCACGCCGTGCACCGGCCGCGTCCTGTGCGAGAAGCCCATGATCTCGCCGTCGTCGGTCCACGCCGTGATCTCGAGCACGTCGGGCAGGGTTTCGCGGCGCACCGACAGGCTGTGGTAGCGCGTTGCGGTGAACGGGTTCGGCAGGCCGGCGAAGATCCCGCGCCCCACATGGTGCATCGGGCTGGTCTTGCCGTGCATCAGGCTCTGGGCGCGGATCACCTCGCCGCCCAGCGCCTGACCGATCGACTGGTGGCCGAGGCAGACGCCGAGGATCGGCAGGTCGGCCGGCGCGGCGGCGATCAGCTCGAGGCAGATGCCGGCTTCGTTCGGCGTGCAGGGGCCGGGCGACAGCACGACCGCCTCCGGCTTCAGCGCCAGTGCGTCCGCGGCGCTCAGCGCGTCGTTGCGATGGACGAGGGTCTCGGCGCCCAGCTCGTTCAGATAGTGGACGAGGTTGTAGGTGAAGCTGTCGTAGTTATCGATGACCAGGATCATTGGGCGGGCCTTTCGGAAGCGCGTTCTTAGGCGCTGGCCCCGCCGAGGCCAAGGGGTTGGCAGGCGCGAGCCGAAGCCCGCGCCCGCCGCCGTCTCGCTAGCGGTTCCAGTCGATCTGGGCCGGACCCCAGTCGTCGACGCCGGTGCGGTCGCGGTGCTGCAGGGCGCCGCCGCCGCCGAAGTAGTACTTCAGGCCGATCGAGATGGTGTTGCCATGGACGCTGAAGCCGTCCGCGCCGAGGTCGGCGTAGTTGTACCCGACCCAGCCCGAGATCGGCGTCGTCTCGGAGAACAGGTACTCGCCGCGCACGCCGGCGGTCAGCTGGTGGGCCGCGTCGATGCCGACGTAGCCGATCGTACCGCGGACCGCGAGGTTCGGCATGGCGTAGCCGATCGCCTCACCGCCGACGTAGCCGCCGGTGGAGCTGCCGGTGCCGAAGCCGAACGCGTGCGCCGAACCGGTCGCGCCGCCGCCCCGCGCGCCCACCGTGAAGCGGTCGCCGAAGTACTCGCCGTAGACGCCGTAGTTGGTGACCTCGCCGCCGATGCCGGCGAAGCTGTCGTTGGTGTAGCCGAGGTTGGCGCCGACCCGGCCCCAGGGCTGGGCCCATGCGAACGCGCCGCCGACGTTCCAGTCGTTGCCGCCGAGGTCATGGCTGTCGATCCGGTGATAGGCGCCGGTGAGCTGGAAGCTGAACGGGGAGCCCTGCTGCAGCGGCACGATGCCGCCGAGGTTGGCGCCGTAGACGTTGGCGTTGCCGAGGCCGTCGTTCAGGCCGACGTAGCTGTAGTCGGCCCCGACCACCGCTTGCGGCGTGACCGCGCTGTCCGGCGAGGGCGGCGCGGGGTCGGCTGAGGCTGCGGAGAAGGAAACGAAAGCAAGAGCGGCCGCGCTGGCGGCCGCGAGAAACTGAGTACGCAAATCAATCCCCTGATTGGTTTTTGAGACACTTGGCGCTCGGGGACTCCGAGCAGCGCCGTAGGTAGGGAGTGGAACCGCCACAGTCCAAACGTAGACGGACAGATCGCAGCACTCGGGTGGGCGCCCGTGGCCTGCACGTCACACATTGTGGCGGGGGCGCATCATTGTGACGTTATCCGCGCGGCTTGCCTTGAAAGGGCCCCGTAAGCGACCATCGCGCAATGGCCGATTCACCCCTCGACCCGCAGCCCCTCGACCAGGCCCGCGCCCTGCTCGCAACGCCCCCCGCGCCAACTTCGGGCGGATTGGGCGGCCTCGCCGCCGCGGCCGCCTTCTTCGCGATCAGCGCGCTGGCGCTGGCCGCAGCCGTGGTGATGACGCCAACCCCCTGGCCGACCTAGCCGCCCGCTCAGGCGAAGCGCCAGGCCTCAGTGGCGGCTTCGCGGATGGCGCGGGCCTTGGCGAGCGTCTCTTCGTACTCGGCGACCGGATCGGAGTCGGCGACCACGCCGCCGCCGGCCTGCACGTAGAGCATGCCGTCCTTGAAGAGCCCCGTCCTCAGTACGATGCAGGTGTCGACCGAGCCGTCGGCGCCGAAGTAGCCGACCGCGCCGGCGTAGGTGACGCCGCGCTTCTCGGTCTCCAGTTCGTCGATGATCTCCATCGCGCGCACCTTCGGCGCGCCCGAGAGGGTGCCGGCGGGCAGGGCCGACATCACCACGTCGACCGGGTCCAGCCCCTCGGGCGCATCGCCCTCGACATTGGACACGAGGTGCATGACGTGGCTGTAGCGCTCGACGAAGAAGCTGGCGGTGACCCGCACGTGCGGGCCCTTGCGAGCCGCGTTCGGCGCGTTGCGGCCGGCCTGGCCCAGCATCGCGACGCGGCCCACGTCGTTGCGGCCGAGGTCGAGCAGCATCAGGTGCTCGGCGTGCTCCTTGGGATCGGCGATCAGCTCGGCCTCGAGCCGCGCATCATCCTCGGGCGTTGCGCCTCTGGGCCGAGTGCCGGCGATCGGCCGGATGGTGATCTTGCCGTCGCGCAGGCGCACCAGGATCTCCGGCGAGGAGCCGACCAGCTGGAACTCGGGGAAGTTCAGGAAGAACAGGAACGGCGAGGGGTTGGTCCGCCGCAACGACCGGTAGAGCGCGAACGGGTCGAGCGGGAAGGGCGCGCGGAACCGGTGGCTGGGCACCACCTGGAAGACGTCGCCGGCGCGAATGTATTCCTTGGCCCGCTCGACGATCTCGCCATAGGCTTCGCGGCTGACCGGCGAGGTGAAGGCGTCCGGCAGCGGCGCCGGCTTCGGGCCCTCCGGCGGCAGCGGTTGCTTCAGCGCCCGGGCGACGCGGGCGAGGCGCGCCTGCGCCGCTGCATAGGCAGCCTCCGGCGCAATGTCCGTCGGACGCACCGTCGTCACCAGGATGATTTCCTGCGCGACGCCGTCGAAGATCGCCACGATCGAGGGGCGGATCAGCACGCCGTCGGGCAGGTCGAGGGGGTCCGGGTTGATGTCGGGCAGCTTCTCGACCAGCCGGATCATGTCGTAGCCGATCACGCCGAACACCCCGGCGGCCATCGGCGGCAGGCCGCGCGGCAACTCCAGCCGCGAGCGAGCCACGAGGTCGCGCAGCGATTCCAATGCGCCCTCGCCATCGGGGCGGAAGCGGCCGGCGGCGATGTCGTCGCCCTCGGCGATCTCGGCGGCGCCGTCCCGGCAGCGCCACACCAGGTCGGGCGCCATCACCAGCGCCGAGTAGCGGCCGCGCCAGGCGCCGCCTTCCACCGACTCGAAGAGGAAGCTGTAGGGCTGGCCGTGGGCGACCTTCAGGTAGGCCGAGACCGGGGTCTCCAGGTCGTCGACCAGCCGCTCGACCACCACCTGCACCTGGCCGGCGGCGTATCCGCGGGTGAACGCGTCAAAGGCCGGCTCGCAGGTCAATGGGCCGGCCTCGCGCCGGCCGCGGCCGCGTTTGCCTTGTCCACCCGCGCTGCCATCGCCGCGTCGACGCCCATCGCCTCGCGGGCCAGCGCCAGGTCGGTGCTGGGCTTGATCATCCTGACCGACGCGTCGCGGATCGACTGCTGCAGCCCGGCGACATAGGCCTGCCCCGAGCGCTGGCGGGTGACGTCGAGAATCGCGGCGACCTGCTTGGGGTCGGCCGGATGCACCGCATCGAGCCGCGCCACCACGAAGCCCTTCAGCGGATCCGAGCCGGCGGTGAACACCTGTCCCTGCTTGGCCTGGAACGCAGATCCGATCAGCGCGCGGCCGAGCGTCGCTTCCTGCTGCTGCGCGTTGGCTTGCTGCAGGCCCAGCTGGTGGCTGACCGTGGCGCCGAAGGTGGCGGCCACCGCCTCGAAGCTCTGGCCCTTCTGCAGGGCGGCCTGCGCGGTCGCCGCCTTCTGCTGCAGCGCGGTGACCACGGTCTGTTGGATGAACGCCTGCGTCATCGCCGGCCGCACGCCCGGCTCGTCGAGGCTGGGCATCGCCGGCGGCAGCACCTGGTCGAGGTGCACGGCGTAGTATTCGCCCTTGGCGGCGTCCTGCGAGACCTCGCTGTCGCCCCCGGGGCTGAGCTGGAACGCCGTGGCCACCACCTTGGGGCTGAGCGCCGGGTTGACCTGGCCCTGCAGGTCCTTGCCCTCGGCGTTGACCGGGCCGATCGAAATCGGCGCGACGCCTACCTTGGCGGCCGCATCGGTGACGCTGGCGCCGCCGCGCACGAGGTCGTCGAACTTGTTGCTGAGGTCGGCCGCCGCCTGCACGGCCTGCGCCTGGCGCAGCTGCGCCTCGATCTGCGCGCGCGCCGCATTGAGGTCCGGCGCCTGCGCCGGCGTCACCTTGGTGACCTTGAGCACGACGGTCTTGAAGTCGCCCTGCACCGGGCCGCTGACCTGGCCTTCCTTCATCGCGAACGCCGCGGCGGCCGCCTTCTGGTCGGCGATCGCCGACTGCGGCTGGTCGGTGTAGCTGATCGCGTTGCCGCCCACCGACTTGGCGACGGCCTGCGGGTCCTCGCCCTTGCCGAGGCGCTGCGCGACCTCGGCCGCCTTGCTCGGGTCGTTCAGGGTGATCTCGACCAGCGAGCGCGTCTCGGGCTTGGTGTAGCTGGCCTTGGCCGCCTGAAACTGCTGCTCGACCGCCTTCGGATCGACGGTCAGCGTCGGGGCGAGCGCCTTGGCGCTGAAGCGAACGACGGTGAACCGGCGCCGCTCGGGCAGCATCAGCTGCTCCTTGTGCTGCTGCATCAGCGCGGCCAGCTGGGCGTCGGTCGGCTTCGGCATCGGCACGCTGGATTCCGGGATCACGAAGTAGGTGATGTCCCGCGCCTCCAGCGCGAGCGCGCCCTCGATGGCCGCGTAGATGCGCGGCATCGCGAAGCCGCCGGCGATGGCGCCCTGGAAGTCGTTGTCGGCGATCTCGTCGGCCAGCTCGCGCTGGAACTGGTCCATCGTCATGTTGTTGTTGTGCAGCAGCGCCTGCAGCGCGTCCGGCCGGAACTTGCCGGTCACCGCGTCGAACATCTGCGCCAGGCCCGGCGACTTGCCCGACTCGGCCTGCCGCTTCAGCTCCTGCGCGACGACGTCGTCCGAGGGCCGGATGCCCGACTGCGACAGCATCTCGAAATAGGCGGTCTGGGCGGCCAGCTCCTGCAGCATGTTCTTGTCGGCGCCCTCTTTCACCGCCTGCTCGAGCGGGAAGGGCTGGCCCGTGCGCTGCTGGTAGGCTTCCTGGTTGCGCTGGAACATCTTCTGGAATTCGGACTGGGTGACCTGGCGCGAACCGGCCTGGACGACCGCGTTGGCGATGCGGCCGCCGATCATGTTGCGGATGCCGCCGGTGCCGAGAAAAGTCAGCGCGACCAGGATCGCGCCCATGATGGCGGGCCCGAACCACGACTTGGTGAAGGCGCGGAAGTAGCGAAGCATGGCCGCCGTATAGAGGCCGCGCCGGGCGGCCGTCCAGCGCGCGCCTCGTCGCGCCGTACGGCCCATCCGTTGTCGGACGTCGCCGGCGCGGCTATGCGCATCGCCGGAGCGGCCACGGAACGGGGAACCCGCGGCCGAGGGATGAGGAGCGTTTCGAGTTGAGCACGCCGCGGCCGCTGATCGCCGGAAACTGGAAAATGCACGGCCTGGCGGCCTCGCTCGACGAGGTTCGCGCCATCGCCGCGGCGCTCGACGAGCAGTCCGCCGGGGCGCGCGTGGCGATCTGCCCGCCAGCGACGCTGATCTACCGCATGGCCGAGACGCTGGCCGGCTCGGGCGTGGCGGTGGGCGGACAGGACTGCCGCGCCGAGCGGGAAGGGGCGTTCACCGGCTGCCTGTCAGCCGAGATGCTGGTCGACGCCGGCGCCAGCATGGTCATCCTCGGTCACTCCGAGCGACGCGCCTACTATCAGGAGACCAGCGCGCAGGTGGCGGCGAAGACGGAAGCGGCGTGCCGGGCCGGGCTCGAGCCGATCGTATGCGTCGGCGAATCGGCCGCCGAGCGCGCGGCCGGCCGCGAGCGCGAGGTGGTGCTGGGCCAACTCGCCGAGTCGCTGCCGGACGCGCTGGCCGGCCGGGCCTTCGCGATCGCGTACGAGCCGGTCTGGGCGATCGGATCGGGACGCACCCCGAACATCGACGAGATCGAACTGGTGCATGGCGAGATCCGCGCCGCGCTGGCCGACCGCTTCGGCCAGACGGGCCTCGGCGCTCCCATCCTCTACGGCGGGTCGGTGAGCGGCGGCAACGCGGCGGCGATCCTGGCGGCGAAGGAGGTCGGCGGCGCGCTGGTCGGCGGCGCCTCGCTCACCGCAACCCAGTTCCTGCCGATCCTGCGCGCGGCCTGAGGCCTAGGCGAAGGCGATTCTGTCTTCGCCAGCGGGCTTGGCGCGCTCCGGTTTCCGCGTCGAGCGGCGGCTGCCGGGCGCCCGCCGCGACCTCTACTCGCCAGGCGCTGCGACCGGGCGACGCCGGCCCTTGCGGCGCCTACCGCCTCGGCAGCGTGACGAAGCCATAGCGGCGGAAGATTGCCGCCGCCTTCGGGCTCTGCAGGAACGCCAGGTAGCCGGCCGCCGCGCGGTTCGGCGAGGCGGCGACGACCGCGGCCGGGTAGACGATCGGCGGATGGCTGCCGTCCGGGAACAGCCCGACGATGCGCACCTTCGGCTCGGTCTTGGCGTCGGTGTCGTAGACGATGCCGAGCGGCGTCTCGCCCTGCGCGACGAACGCCAGCGCGGCGCGCACGTTCTCGGCCGGCGCCAGCTTGTCCTTGACGCTGCCCAGGACGCCGAGCGCCTGCAGCGAGGCGCGGGCGTACCTGCCGGCCGGCACCTCGGGACCGGCGATGGCGAGGCGACCGTCGCCGAGCGCCTGCGCGAGCGGGAAGCCGGGCCGGATCGCCAGCTTCACGGTCGAGGTCGCCTGGGCGATCAGCGCCAGGTGGTTGGTCAGCACCTCGCGGCGCGTCGAGACCACGATCAGCTGTTTCTTCGCCAGATAGTCCATCCAGTCGGCGTCGGCCGAGATGAAGACATCGGCGGGCCCGCCCTGCTCGATCTGCCGCGCCAGCGCCGACGAAGCCGCGTACGACGCACGCACCGGCGCATGGGCCTGGGCCGTGTA
This sequence comes from Caulobacteraceae bacterium, assembly GCA_035553015.1. Taxonomy (GTDB): domain Bacteria; phylum Pseudomonadota; class Alphaproteobacteria; order Caulobacterales; family Caulobacteraceae; genus Acaudatibacter. The sequence goes on from DATNEH010000273.1 coordinate 9,152, forward strand.
GGCCGCGTTGACGACGTCGAGCGCGTTCTTCAGCGACGCCGCCGCGAACACGGTGACCGGCGCGGCCCGGCCGAGGCCAGGGACGGAAAGGCCGAAGGCCAGCGCAGCCGTGATGGCCAGGCGAAGAATGCACCGCAAAGGCGTCAGCTCAGCTTCCGGTTCGTCATGTTCTTGCGTACATAGCGGCGTTCGGCGCGTTTGCGGAGCGGAAGATGTACTGATCGCCGCGCCCGAGGGCCCGTTCCGGCTGATCGTGCTCGGCGAAGGCCGGCCTTCGCGCTCGGCCCGGCAGGCGGCCTCGATCAGCGTCGTGCGGCCGTGAGCCTCAGCGGATCTTCAGCACGAGGATGATCAGCAGGGCCGAGAGGCCCAGGTGCAGCAGCATGAAGCGCACCAGCACCTGGCTGTTCGACCAGCCGAGCTCCTTGCGGAAGTGGTCGTGCAGCGGAAAGCGGATGCCGGCCAGGAACTTGACCCCCAGGAACCGCATCAGCGCCACCTTCACCAGGCCCGTCGCGCCGTTCAGCACGATCACCGAGCCGACGAGCAACAGGAAGAGCGGGTTGCCGGTCGCCACCACCAGCATGCCGATCAGCAGGCCGAGCGGGCGCGACCCGGCGTCGCCCATCAGCACGACGCTGGGCGGGGCGTTGTACCAGAGGTAGCCGCAGACGGCGCCGGTCATGATGAAGGCCATGATCGCCCAGTCGGCGCCTTCCGGGTTGGTCGGGATGCCGAGGTGGCCAGCGATCACCTGGTTGCCGATCACCACGTAGAGCAGGCCGCCCAGCATCGCGATGGCGCTGGCGGTCAGGCTGCCGGAGACGCCGTCGACGCCGTCCGAGCAGTTGGTGGCGTTGATCGAGAGCCAGATCACCGCGGTCGAGAGCGGCAGGCTGAGCCAGGGCGACAGCGTCAGCGACGCCTTCCAGCCCGGCAGCCAGATCACCGCCGGCGCGAACCCCTGGATCACCATCGCCGCGCCGAAGGCGATGGCGAGGTCCATCACCGCCAGCTGGTATTCGGAAAAGCCGCCGCGGCGATCGTCGAAGTAGCCGACCGCGCAGGCCGCGGCCATCAGCGGCAGGGTGCGGACCGGCGGGGCGCCGGCCGGCACGAAGATCAGCGCGGCGAAGCAGAAGATGGTAATGAAGATCAGTCCGGCGCTGACCGGCTTGCCGACGCTCGCCTCGGCGTTCACCGCGAAGGCGCGGCCGCGGTCCCTCGGCAGGTGGTTCCAGAGGCGCGGCAAAAGCATCCAGGTCGCCAGCGCGCTCACCGCGAACCCAATCCCGGCCAGGAAGAAGAACGAGTCGAGCAGCCGCAGCGGCCCGAAGTAGCGCCCGTACGCGGCGTCCAGCCAGCTCAGCACGAGCGCGTCACCAGATCAGCAGTCGTCACGCACACCTCAGAGCAGCAGGCCGAAGATCTTGCAGTCGCGCCGCTCGCCGGCGCGCTGGATGTGGCCGCGCAGGTAACCTTCCTCCTCGAAGCCGAGTCGCTTCAAGAGCCGCTCGGAACGCTCGTTGCCGGCATGCGAGCGCGCCCACAGACGCTTGAGGCCAAGGCCCGCCGCGTGGGCGACGACCGCGCGCATCGCTTCCAGCCCATAGCCCTTGCCCCAGGCGTCGCCCGCCAGCACGAAGCCCACTTCGCCGCGGCGATGGCGCCAGTCGATCTCCGAGAGGTCGCAGGCGCCCAGGAAGGCCTGGTCGCCAGAGCGCTGCACCGCCCAGTAGCAGGCGACGCCGCGCGTCATGTCGTCCACCTGAGCAGCGATCATCTGCTCGACGGCGTCGGGATCCTCGATCTCCGAGGAATCCCAATGCGCCATGACGACGGGATCGCTCATGATGGGATAGAGCGAGCGCCAATCGGCCGGCTCGACCGGGCGAAGCACCAGACGTTCGGTTTCGAGAATCACGGGACTTGGACCGGGGGGGCAGCCTTCCTAGCTATGGCGCGGACGGACGGGCGATGCTAGAGGCCCGCCCGCCGCATCCGGCCTCGCGCGGCGAATTAGAAAACACTGATGCTTTCCGGTCTCCTGATCATTCTCGATATTCTTGTGTGCATCGCGCTCGTGGGCGTCGTGCTGCTGCAGCGCTCCGAGGGCGGCGCTTTCGGCATGGGCGGCGGACCGACGGGGCTGATCACCGCGCGCGGCGCCGGCGACCTTCTGACGCGGACCACCTGGGTGCTGTTCGGCGTCTTCCTTGCGCTCAGCATCGGCCTGACGCTGCTGGGCGCCCACGACCGCGCGAGCTCCAGCGTGATCGAGCGGCTGAAGCTGCAGCAGGCCAATCCCAACGCGCTCAGCCAGCCGGTGGCGCCGGCCCCGACCGCGCCGCTGACTGCGCCCGCGCCGACTGTTCCGGGCGCCGGCCAGGGTCCCGTCCAGGGTGCGCCGCTGATGGCGCCGCCGCCTGCGGCTGCGCCGCAAGCCGCGCCGGCAGCCACTCCAGCCGCCGCCGGCAGGCCGCCGGCCGCCGCGGCGGGGCACGCGGCGCATCAGCGCAAGCCGGCTGCGACCGCGCCCGCCGCGCCGGCGCTCGAGGCGCCTGCGCCGCAGCCCGCCGCGCCGCCCGTGCTGGATGCGCCGCCGCCGCAACCCGCGCCCGCGACCCAGCCGTAAGGCGGTTCTGCTGGCCGTTCGCGACTCACATCAGGGCGTGCTGATGGTAGTGTCTCAGTTTGAAATCGGTCGCAGGTGCTCAAGCGCCCAGACGTTGCGGACGATGCGCTCGCGTTCCGCCTCGCTAGGAAACGCAAACGTGGCGATGCCGTCTTGGACTGCTACGGCTGGACCCGCGTAGTCCTCCAAAATCGCCAACGTGTTTGGGTGGCTCGTCACTCGGAACCTAGCGACAAATTCCGTCATGGCGTCGTCCGCTTCTTGTACGACCCTCGCTTGCCCGGCTTGGGCCGCCGCGCCTCGATCCGCTCCGCAATATCTTCCATCGTCCACAGCGTAGCAGAGACGCCAGCCGCCATCGCCGGGGTGACCTTCAGCGTCTTATGGATGCGCACGAAGTTGTAGAACATGAAGTAGAGCGCCAGCGCGTGGACGTGGTTGGCGAACTTCTTGGAGAAGGCGTTGGTTAGCCGCGTGAAGCGGCGGTTCTGCATCCGAATTGAGAGGTTCGACCGCTCAACGTAGCTGGTCGAGACGTGCGCCGGATCGGGGTCGCCCTC
>DATNEH010000274.1:0-4148 GCA_035553015.1 Caulobacteraceae bacterium
GCGCCGGAGATGACAACGTTGCCGGCGTTGTTGTCGTTGGCGACCGCGCAGACGCCCATCTCGGAGCCGGCGGCCGCGGCCGCTTCGGCCAGCGCCACGTCGGTCTTCGGGCCGATCAGCGCGGCCATCGCGCCCTCGCCCACCGGCACGGCGCGCTGCATCGCCTGCCCGCGGCGGCGCAGCAGGCGCGCGGTGTCGGTCAGCGTCAGCGCGCCGGCGGCGGCCAGCGCCGAATATTCGCCCAGCGAGTGGCCGGCGACGAAGCTCGCCTTCTCGACCGGCACGCCGAACGCCTTCTCCAGCGTGCGCGCCACCGCAAGGCTCACCGCCATCAGCGCCGGCTGGGTGTTCTCGGTCAGCGTCAGCGTCTCGATCGGCCCCTCGCGCATCAGCCTGGAGAGCTTCTCGCCCAGCGCATCGTCGACCTCCTCGAAGACCTCGCGGGCGGCGGCGAACGCTTCGGCCAGCTCGGCGCCCATGCCGACGGCCTGGCTGCCCTGGCCGGGGAAGATGAAGGCGAGGCTCATGTCGTTAAGGATCCCGTCCCTGTCGCGTCCTGAAGGCGCCCGTGGTTAGGCCAGGACGTCAATCGGCTCAAGCGCGGCCGCGCCGCCGGGTTGCAAGGCGAATGCGCTGGCGCTGACTCGCCCGCAGCGCTAAGGCGCCAGGAAGGGACGCACGCTTGGGAGAGTATTTCAGATGAAGCATTTGATACTCGGCGCGGCGGCGGCCGCGCTGATTTCGACGCCTGTGCTCGCCGCCTTGCCGGTCGGCGCGAAGGCCCCCGAATTCAAGGCCACGTCGTTCCAGGCCGGCAAGCAGGGCTCGTTCGACCTCGCCGCGGCGCTGAAGAAGGGGCCAGTGGTGCTCTACTTCTTCCCGGCCGCCCACACGGCCGGCTGCAACCTCGAGGCCCACCTCTTCGCCGACTCGATCGACAAGTTCCACGCGCAAGGCGCGACGGTGATCGGCGTCACCGCCGGCAACGTCGACCAACTGGCGGCCTTCTCCACCGAGACCGAGCACTGCTCGGGCAAGTTCCCGGTGGCGGCCGATCCCGACGACTCCATCGCCAGGCAGTACGACGCCACCTTCGCCTACAACGGCAAGACGGTGACCAACCGCACCTCGTACGTGATCTCGCCGAAGGGCGACGTGCTCTTCACCTACACCAACCTGAAGCCGGACCAGCACATCGCGCTGACCCTGGACGCGGTCTCCAAGTGGCGCGCCGAGCACGGGAAGTAGGGGTTCTTCCGACCACCATTGCTGTCATCCCGGAAAGCCGCAGCGGCTTTCCGGGATGACACCGTTTGGGGGTGAAAGGAGGTTTGGCGGCGCGGAGATCGCCTCGCCGCTGCTTGCTTTGACCACCGCATTCCGGTAGAGCGCGCGCCTCCTGACGGAGAGCGGTCTTTTCGCGGAGCATCAAAGGGCGTGGGGAGCCTCCCCGGGCCGCCGTGAAAAGAGCCACCGTCGCCGGCGCATCTTCCGCCGCCCGGCAGCGCCGCCCTCCAAGCCGGAAGAAGGAACGAATGGCTTACTACGAGCACGTGCTCATCACGCGGCAGGACATCTCGCCGCAGCAGGCCGAAGCCCTCAACGAAGAGCTGAAGACCCTGATCGAAGGCCTTGGCGGCCACATCGCCAAGATCGAGTACTGGGGCCTGCGCAACCTCACCTACCGCATCAAGAAGAATCGCAAGGGCCACTACTCGCTGCTCGCCATCGACGCCCCGTCGTCGGCGGTGAAGGAGATGGAGCGCCAGCTCAGCATCAACGAAGACGTGCTGCGCTACCTGACGCTGAAGGTCGAGCACCTCGACCTGGAGCTCTCGCCGGTGCTGGCCCGCCGCGACCGCGATCGTGGCGAGCGTGATCGTGGCGAGCGGGATCGTGGCGAGCGTCGCTTCGACGACGCGCCCGAAGTAAGGGGTTAAGACCGATGACCGACGTCACCACCGCCCCCGAAGCCCCCGCCGCGACCGGCCCCACCGGCCCGCGCCGCACCTTCATGCGCCGCCGGAAGGTCTGCCCGTTCTCTGGCGCCAACGCCCCGAAGATCGACTACAAGGACGTCAAGCTGCTGCAGCGCTACATCTCCGAGCGCGGCAAGATCGTGCCGTCCCGCATCACCGCGGTCTCGGCCCTGAAGCAGCGCGAGCTCGCCAAGGCGATCAAGCGCGCCCGCTTCCTGGCCCTGCTGCCCTACGTCGTGAAGTAGGAGCTTCTCGAAATGAAAGTGATCCTGCTCGAACGCGTCGAGCGGCTGGGCTCGCTCGGCGACGTCGTCACCGTGAAGGACGGCTTCGCGCGCAACTTCCTCTTGCCGCGCTCCAAGGCCCTGCGCGCCAACAGCGCCAACCTCAAGGTGTTCGAAGAGCGCCGCGGCGACATCGAAGCCAACAACGCCAAGGCGCGCGACACGGCTTCGAAGTCCGGCGACCGGCTCGACGGCTCGTCCTACGTGATGATCCGCCAGGCGGGCGAGAGCGGCCAGCTCTACGGCTCGGTCTCCGGCCGTGACGTGGCCGACGCGGTGAACGCCGGCGGCGGCAAGGTCGACCGCGCGATGGTCATCCTCGACCGGCCGATCAAGACGCTGGGCGTCCACGCGGTCCGTGTGCGCCTGCACCCGGAAGTGACCATCACGGTCAACGTCAACATCGCCCGCAGCCAGGACGAGGCCGATCGCCAGGCACGCGGCGAGGACGTGATCGCCTCGCAGTTCGAAGAGGACCGCGCCGTCGGCGCCGAGGCCATGGCCGACCTCCTCGAAGGCGGCGCTGGCCAGCAGGCCCCCGAGCACGAAGAGTACTGACTGAGCCAGGCTGGGCCGCCCCGTTTCGCGCGGGCGGCCCAGCCTGCGCGGCGCCGCCCCAGCCTCTTTCTTGAGCGGCGCCTACATTTCGGGCGCCCATTGCCGTGCGGCTTCGCTATAGCGGCGCTCTTGGTCGCGTAAGGCGGGGGCGAGGTTGACAATCGATCACGGCGACACGGCGTGGGTCCTCGCCGCCAGCGCTCTCGTGCTGTTCATGACGCTGCCCGGCCTGGCGCTGTTCTACGCCGGCCTGGTGCGGGTGAAGAACACCCTCTCGGTGATGCTCCACTGCGTCGCCATCGCCTGCCTGGTGTCCGTGCTCTGGGTCGTGCTGGGCTACAGCCTGGCGTTCAGCGGGCAAGGGCCGTTCATCGGCGACCTCTCGCGCGTGTTCCTGGCGGGCATGACCCGCAACAGCGTGCAAGGCGGCGTGCCGGAAGCGGCGTACGTCGCCTTCGAGCTCACCTTCGCCGTCATCACGCCGGCGCTGATCGTCGGCGCCTACGTCGAGCGGATCAAGTTCGGCGCGGTGCTGATGTTCAGCGGCCTGTGGCTGCTCCTGGTCTACGCGCCGGTCGCTCACTGGGTCTGGGGCGGCGGCTGGCTGGCCAAGCTCGGCGTGATGGACTTCGCCGGCGGCCTGGTGGTGCACGCCACCGCCGGGATCTCGGCGCTGGTGCTGGCGCTGATCCTCGGCCCCCGCGACGGCTTCCCGCGCGACCTTCATCCTCCGCACAATCCGGGCATGACGATGATCGGCGCGGGCATGCTGTGGGTCGGCTGGTACGGCTTCAACGGCGGCAGCGCGCTGGCGGCCAACGGCTCGGCGGCGATGGCGCTCCTGGCGACGCACGTCTCGGCGTCGGCCGCGGGGCTGGTCTGGGCGATGCTGGAGCGGCTCAGGTTCGGGCGCGCCAGCATGGTGGGCGTCGTCACCGGCGTCGTCGCGGGCCTCGCCACGATCACGCCCGCCTCGGGTTTCGTCGGGCTGCCCGGTGCGCTGGCGCTGGGCGCGGCCGGCAGCCTCGTCTGCTTCTACGCGGTCGAGTTCGTGAAGCACCGCCTGAAGATCGACGACTCGCTCGACGTGTTCGCCGTGCACGGCGTCGGCGGCATCCTCGGCACGCTGCTGGTGGCCGTGTTCGCGGCGCCCGGCCTTGGCGGCGCGGGCTTCCTGATCGCCCACAGTATGGGCGCGCAGGCCGCGACGCAGGCGATCGGCTTCGCCGCCGTGACGGCCTGGTCGGCCATGGTCACCGTGGCGCTCGCCTACCTGACGCGGGCCGTGATCGGCCTTCGCGCCCGCGACGAGGAGATCGAGGAAGGG
>DATNEH010000275.1:0-17844 GCA_035553015.1 Caulobacteraceae bacterium
CGACGGCATGGTCCACGGCTTCTACCTGGAGGACGGCAAGGTCCGATACCGCAACCGTTATGTCCGGACGCCCCGGTGGCGGGCCGAGCACGAGGCCGGACGCTCGCTGTTCGGGACCTTCGGTAACCCGATGACCACCGATCCCTCGGTGATCGGCCAGGACGGTGGCGTCGCCAACACCAACATCGTCTGGCACGCCGGCCGGCTGATGGCCCTGGAAGAGGGCCACATGCCCACCGAGATGGATCCGGCGACGCTGGAAACCCGCGGTTACGTCGAGCCGTACCGCGGCCGGGTCACCGCCCACCCGAAGCTCGATCCCGAGACCGGCGAGATGGTGTGGTTCGCCTACTCGTCAGGCCCGGGGCCGCTGAACGAGACCTGCTCGTACGGCGTCACCGACAAGGACGGCCGCGTCGTGCGCCGCCAGGAGTTCCAGGCGCCGTTCGCCGCGATGGTGCACGACTTCCTGGTGACCCGGAACTACGCCCTCTTCCCGATCCTGCCGCTCTCCGCCAGCCTGCAGCGCGCCATGCAGGGCGGGCCGCCGCTGGCCTGGGACCCCGACAAGGGCTCGCACATCGGGGTGATGAAGCGCGACGCCGACGTCTCGACGATGCGCTGGTTCACCACCGATCCCTGCTACGTCTTCCACCCGATGAACGCCTGGGAAGACGGCGACAGGATCTACGCCGACGTCATGGAGTATCCGGTCGCGCCGCTGTTCCCGACGCTCGACGGCTCGGCGCCGAAGAACGCCTTCGCGCGGATGACACGCTGGACGTTCGACCTGGCCGGCAACTCCGACACCGTGAAGCGCGAGCAGATCGACGATCTGGCCGGCGAGTTCCCCCGCTTCGACGAGCGCTACGCGGGGCTCGGTTACCGGCACGGCTGGTTCGCGGGCATCTCGCGCTCTGGCCAGGAGAACGTGCGCTTCGACACGATCTCGCACCTGGACGTCGCGACCGGCAAGCGTGTCGACCACGTGTTCGACGCCGGCGACTCACCCGGCGAGCCGGTGTTCATCCCGCGCAAGCAAGGCGCGGCCGAGGGCGACGGCTGGCTGGTCGCGGTGGTCTACCGCGGCGGCGAGGACCGCAGCGACTTCGTGGTCTACGACGCGCAGGACGTGGCGGGCGGCCCGATCGCCACCGCGCGGGCGCCGCGCCGCGTCCCGTTCGGCTTCCACGGCAACTGGCGGCCGGCCTGAAGTCCGGGCCGTCAGGCCGCCTTCTCGGCGGCCTTCATGGCCTTCTCGATCAGCTTGACGGCGCGCGTCAGCGTACGCCGCCTTCGGGTCCCTTCATCGGCGCCGCGTCGCGGCTGTCGGCGTCGTCGGCGGCCTTCAGGTGCTGGCCTTGTGGCGCGGCCTCGGGGTGGGGCGGCGCGCCGCTCGCGGGGTTGGTCGGGGGCTTGCGCAGGTCCTCCTGCGGCACGCCCTCCTCGTCGTTCCGGCTGAACGCGTCGGTCTGGTAGCCGCCCTCGGCGCCGGCCTCGATCGGCCGCTCGTCTTGAGCGAGTTCGTCCGGGCCGCCCGGATCCTCCGCCGGCGCGCCCTCGGCATCGCTGCGGCTGAAGGTGTCGGTCTGGTAGCGGTCGTCGTCGTTGGCCGGCGGCTTGGGGTCGCTTTGGATCATGGCTGGTCCTCCTCGCGAAGGCCAACATGCGGAACGTTCGCCTGTTCCCAGGGAAGAGCGGAACTACAGGGACCGTGGGCGGTCGCGACCGCTCAGACCAGCGCGCCGTGGCAGTGCTTGAACTTCTTGCCGGAGCCGCAGGGGCAGGGGGCGTTGCGGCCGGTGCGTTGCCAGCCCTCGGGCAGCGTGGCGACGTCCGGGCGGGTGTCCGCCAGCAGGCCGACGTCGCCGGAGAAGGTCAAGGAGGAGGCGCCCGTCGTCGGGCCCCCGAAGGGGGCGCCAACCGGGAGCGCGCCTTGCGGCCCGCGTTCGTTCTCGCCGGTCAGCGGATCGACGTGCACCTCGAAGAAGTTGGTCGGCTCGATCGGCGGCGGCGGCGGCGCGAACTGGATCTCCACCGTCATCAGCCAGCGAGTGACGCCGGCCGTGAGCTCGCCCTGCAGCTTCTCGAACAGCGAGAAGGCCTCGACCTTGTACTCGTTCAGCGGATCGCGCTGGCCGTAGCCGCGCAGGTGGATGACGTTCTTCAGGTGGTCGAGGTGAGTGAGGTGCTCGCGCCACTGCTCGTCGACCATACGCAGCAGCATCGACTTCTCGATCTGCCGCATCTGCGCCGACGAGAGCAACTCCTCGCGCTCGGCGGCGCGCGCGTCGGCCGCCTTCTGCACGCGCTCGAGGATCTCGTCGGTCCCGATGCCTTCCTCGGCCGCCCAGTCCTCGATCGGCAGGTCGAGGCCCAGCGTCTCCTTCACCTCCCAGGTCAGGCCGTGGGTGTTCCACTGGTCGGCGTAGGCCTTCGGCGGAATCAGCCGCAGCACCATCTCCTCGATCGCGTCGCGCCGCATCTCGGCGACGATCTCGGAGAGGTCGTCTTCGCCCATGAACTCGCTGCGCTGCTCGAACACCGCCTTGCGCTGGTCGTTCACGACGTCGTCGTACTTCAAGAGGTTCTTGCGGATCTCGTAGTTGCGCTGCTCGACCCGCTTCTGGGCGGTGGCGATGGCCTTGTTCAGCCACTTGTGGGTGATCGCCTCGCCTTCCTGGACGCCGAAGGTGCGCATGATCGAATCGAGCCGATCGCCCGCGAAGATGCGCAGCAGGTCGTCCTCGCACGAGAGGTAGAACTTCGAGTGGCCAGGGTCGCCCTGGCGGCCGGTGCGGCCGCGCAGCTGGTTGTCGATCCGGCGCGCCTCGTGGCGCTCGGTGCCCAGCACGTAGAGGCCGCCCTCGGCCAGCGCCTTGGCCTTCTTGCTCTCGATCTCCGCCGCGATCTGGTCGCGCTCGGCGGCCTCCGCCTCGGGCGTCACCTCGACGCCGAGCCCGGCCTGCTCCTGGCGCCACTTCATCATCCGCATGTCGAGGTTGCCGCCGAGCTGGATGTCGGTGCCGCGGCCGGCCATGTTGGTGGCGATGGTCACCGACCCGGGCACGCCCGCGTCGGCGACGATGAAGGCTTCCTGCTCGTGGAAGCGGGCGTTCAGCACCGCGTGGGGGATGCCGGTGACCTTCTTGCCGTCCCGCTCGAATACGTGCGCGTCCAGCAGCGTCGACAGGTGCTCCGACTTCTCGATCGAAACGGTGCCGACCAGGATCGGCTGGCCGCGCAGGTAACAGTCCTCGATGGTCGTGATGATCGCCTGGTTCTTCTCGGCGGCGGTGCGGTAGACCTCGTCGTCGTCGTCGATCCGCGCCACCGGCCGGTTGGTCGGAATCTCGGCGACGTCCATGCCGTAGATGTCGGCGAACTCCTGGGCCTCGGTCGCCGCCGTGCCGGTCATGCCGCTGAGCTTCTTGTAGAGGCGGAAGTAGTTCTGGATGGTGATCGAGGCGAGCGTCTGATTCTCGGGCTGGATCTCGGCGCCTTCCTTGGCCTCGATCGCCTGGTGCAGGCCCTCCGAGAGGCGCCGGCCGTGCATCATGCGCCCGGTGAACTCGTCGATCAGGATCACTTCGCCGCCGCGCACGATGTAGTCGCGATCGCGCTGGTAGAGCACGTTGGCGCGCAGCGCCTGATTGACGTGGTGCACGGTCGAGACGTTGGCCGGGTCGTAGAGACCGGCCGAGTCCGGGACCAGGTGGCCGCCGTCGGCCAGCAGCTCTTCCACCTTCTCCGAGCCGTACTCGGTGAGGTTGGCCTGGCGCTGCTTCTCGTCGTGTTCGAAGGTCTCCGGGTCCTTGATCAGGTCGCGCACCACCTGGTCGATGGTGCGGTAGAACTCGGAGCGGTCCTCGGTCGGGCCGGAGATGATCAGCGGCGTGCGCGCTTCGTCGATCAGGATCGAGTCGACTTCGTCGACGATCGCGAAGTGGTGCGGGCGCTGCACCATGTCGGCCGCGTCGTAGACGAGGTTGTCGCGCAGGTAATCGAAGCCGAACTCGTTGTTGGTGCCGTAGGTGATGTCGGCGTGGTAGGCGCGCTGGCGCTCGGCCGGCGACAGGCCATGCACGATGACGCCGACCGTGAGGCCCAGGAACCGGTAGATCTGGCCCATCCACTCGGAGTCGCGGGTGGCCAGGTAGTCGTTGACGGTGACGACGTGGACGCCCTTGCCCTCCAGCGCGTTCAGGTAGACCGGCAGCGTGGCGACCAGGGTCTTGCCCTCGCCAGTGCGCATCTCGGCGATGCCGCCTCTGTGCAGCACCATGCCGCCGACCAGCTGCACGTCGAACGGCCGCATGTGCACGGTGCGCTTGGCAGCCTCGCGCACCACGGCGAAGGCTTCGTTGAGCACCGAATCCAGTGTCGCGCCGTCCCCCACCTTGGCGCGCAGCTCGTCCGTCTTGGCGCGCAGCGCGTCGTCGCTCAAGTCCTGCATCTGCGGCTCGAGCGCGTTGATCCGGGCCACTCGCGCCATCATCTGGCTGACCTTGCGGTCGTTGGAGGAGCCGAAAACTTTCTTCAGGTCGAGCATGCGGGCGGCGGGGTCCGGGAAGGTGGCTTCGAACTTTCGAAGGCGGCGCTCACGGTCCGGAAGGAACCCTTCGCCGGCTCGAGATCCCGCGCTTCTGCTTCAGCGCTCGGCGTGACTTAAGGAGCGCCCCCCCGCAAGTCAACGCGACTGGGCGTCCCGCGCCTGGCCTCTCCCGCGGGCGGGAGAGGCCAAAGCGAGGCCGGTGCTGAACGCGCGGATCGCCGCGGCGATCCGTCCGCCGCCTTGATACGCGTGCGTATGACTGGCGAGGCGGGCGCCTCAGGCGGCCGCGGCCGCCTTCGAGCGGGCCGCGACGCGGTCCTTCCAGGCGGCGAGGTTCTTGTTGGCCGGGTCGAGCGGCTGGCCGACCTGGGCGCCGAACTCCACGAACACGTAGAGCAGGATGTCGGCCAGCGTGAAGCGGTCGCCGACGATCCACTGGCGCCCGGCGATCAGGCCGTCGAGCCAGGCGAGCTTCTCCGCGGCCGTCGCCTTCAGGCCGGCGGAGGCCTCGGGGATCGTGCGGATGCGGCTCTGGAACAGCTGCAGGCCCTCGCCGAAGCGGAAGCCGTTGGCCATCGGCTCGCAGATGTTGAGGTCGATGCGGCGCACCCACATGCGCGTGACGGCGCGTTGCTCGGGGTTCGAGCCGATCAGCGGCGGGTTCGGATGCAGCTCGTCGAGGTACTCGCAGATCGGCAGGATCTCGCAGATGACCACGCCGTCGTCGAGCTCCAGCGCCGGCATCTGGCCGGCCGGGTTCTTGGAGAGATAGGGCTCCTGGCGGTTCGCACCGGCCATCAGGTCGACCTCCACCCTGGGAATGTCGATGCCCTTCTCGGCCATGAACATGTTCACCACGCCGGGGTTCGGGCCGATCGAATTGTAGAACTTCATGGCTCGCTTCTCCTTGACGCGCCCGCCTCTCAAGGCCCATGCGCGGCCGCGATGGAATAGGGACAGCCGGCTTGAAGGCAAGTCTGACCGAAGGGAAGTCGCGGTTCTTCGCGCCCGCCACGCTGGCGCTGCTGGTCGCCGCGTGCGCCCCGCAGCCGGAGGCGCAGCGCGCGCCGGAGCCCGGCGATACGGCGGTGGCGCGGGTCAACGGCCAGCCCATCTGGGCCTCCGACGTCAAGCGCGAGGCGGTGGCCGAGGGGATGATCGGCCCGGGCGATCCGCTCGACAAGTCGTCGGACCTGTTCCGCCAGGTGCTGGACGAGGTGATCGACACCCGCGTGCTGGCCGCCGAGGCGGTGGCCCGCCACCTCGACAAGGATCCGCTGGCGCAGCGCCGGCTGACGGCGGCCCGTGACCGGGCGCTGGAGAACATCATCGTCGACAGCGTGGTCGGCAAGGCGGTCAATCCGCAGGCGGAGAACGCCCTCTACCAGGAGTTCCTGAAGAACCGCACGGCAGGCGAGGACATCCACCTCAGCCAGATCGTGTTCGCCAGCGTCGCCGACGCCGAGGCGGCCCGCAAGCAGCTGGCCGGCGGCGCCGACTTCGGCGCGATCGCCATGGAGCGCTCGATCGACAACGAGACCCGCTTCAAGGGCGGCGACCTGGGGACGATGACCACCGACACGCTGCCGCCGGCGCTGGCCGACGCGGTGAAGGGGGTGAAGCCGGGCCAACTCGCCGGCCCGGTCAAGGTCGACGCCGGCTGGGCGCTGCTCAAGGTCGACGACCGCCATCCGGAGCCGCCGCCGAGTCTCGAGACGGTGCGCCCGCAGCTGGTGCGCTTCATCACCTACGATCAGATCAAGGACCTGGTGCTGACGCTGCGCAGCCACGCCAAGATCGAGAGCCTGCTGCCGCCGCCGCCCGACGTGCCGGGAGCGCCGGCCGAGCCAGCCTCGGCGCCGGTCCCCGGCACAGGCGCCGTCGCGCCGCCGGCGCCGGCCAAGCCGGCCGCCCAGGCCGCGGCGTCGCAAGCCCCAGCCACGCAAGCCTCAGCCACGCAGGCCCCGGCCAAGTCCAGTCCCGCGGTGAAGAAATGAGCAAACCGCCCGCCAGGCGTCCCGCCCCAAAGTCGCAGGCGGCAGGGCGCGTGCGATCGGCCGCGGCGTCCTCGTCCGACCCGCGGCAGGCGCCCAAGCCGGCGGCGGCGGGCCCGGCCGAGCTGGTCGGCCAGACGCTGGAGCGCGCGCTGGATCCGCTGCGCAGCGCCTTCAAGAGCGCCGCGCTGCGCCGCGCCGACCGCCAGGCGCGCCAGTTCGGCGATGCTCCGGGCGCGACCGCTCCAAGCGCGACCGGCCCAAGCGCGACCGTCTCGGCCGCCGCGCCAACCGGCAAGCCGGGCCTCGCGGTCTCGCCGAACGCCGTGCGGATGCCGAAGATGCCGACGATCGCCGGGGTCGAGCTCGCGATCGGCCGCGCCGGCCTCTACAAGCACGAGCGGCCCGACGTGCTCATCATGCGCTTCGCCGAGGGCACGACCTGCGCCGGTGTCTTCACCCGGCACGGCGTCGGCTCGGCGCCGGTCGACTGGTGCAAACGCCACCTCGAGGCCAGCGGCGGCAAGGACGTGCGAGCTGCGGTGGTCAACGCCGGTTGCGCCAACTCCTTCACTGGCCGGCCGGGCGCGGACGCCGCGCGCCGCGTCGCCTCGGGCGTCGCCAAGGCGCTGGGCTGCCGTCAGGGCCAGGTGATGATGGCCTCGACCGGCGTCATCGGCGAGCTGCTGCCCGACGCCAGGATCACCGCGCGCGTGCCCGAGATCGCCCGCCAGCTCGCGCCCGACGGCTGGGAGGCCGCGGCGCGCGCGATCATGACCACCGACACCTTCCCGAAAGGCGCCCGCGCCGAGGCCGAGATCGACGGGCAAAAGGTGCGCATCGCCGGCATCGCCAAGGGCTCGGGGATGATCGCCCCCGACATGGCGACGATGCTGGCGTTCGTCGCCACCGACGCGGCGATCGCGCCGGCGGCGCTGCAGGCGCTGGTTCGGCTCTACGTCCACACCACCTTCAACGCGGTGACGGTGGACGGCGACCGCTCGACCAACGACACGCTGCTGCTGTTCGCCACTGGCCAGGCCGACGCGCCGCGCATCAGCCGCGCGGGCGATGCGCGGCTCGCCGACTTCCGCGCCAAGCTGGAGGGCGTACTGCTGGATCTCGCCCAGCAGCTGGTGCGCGACGGCGAGGGTGCGACCAAGTTCGTCAAGGTGACGATCACCGGCGCGGCCTCGGCCGCCTCGGCGCGCAAGATCGCCCGCACGGTCTGCGAGAGCCCGCTGGTGAAGACCGCCTTCGCCGGCGAGGACGCCAACTGGGGCCGCATCGTGATGGCGGTCGGCCGCGCCGACGAGCCGATCAACCGCGAGCGGATCAGCGTGAAGTTCGGCGCGCTGTGGGCCGCGCGCGACGGCCGCGTCGCCGCCGACTACTCGGAGGCGAAGATGAGCGCCTACATGAAGAACAAGGAACTGGAGGTGGCGATCGACGTCGGCGTCGGCCGCGCCTCGGCGGTGATGTGGACCTGCGACCTGACGCACGGCTACATCTCGATCAACGGGGACTACCGGAGCTGAGGCGCTCCCACGCTCCCTCCCCATCATGGGGAGGGTGACGGCGAAGCGGTCGGGTGGGGGAGTCTGACGCGTCAACGCGCGCCAAACGTTAGGCGCCGAGTGGTCCCGGACTCCCCACCCGGCCTTCGCTGCGCTCAGGCCACTCTCCCCATGATGGGGAGGGACACGCTCGCGCGGCGTCAGATGTCGATCACCACCTTGCCGAAGTGGCCGCCGGACTGCATCAGGGCGAGGGCCTGGGGCAGCTCGGCCAGCGGGAACTTCCGGTCGATGACCGGCTTCAGCTTCGCCACCTGAATCGCGGCGACCATCTGCTCGACGTGCTCGCGGCTGCCGACGGTGATGCCGTTGATGTGCAGGTTGCCGCCGAACATCGCCGCGACGTTGAGGTCCTTCACGAAGCCCGAGAGCACGCCGATCACCGCGATCGAGCCGCCGAGCGCGCAGGCCGCAATCGACTGCTGGAAGGTGCCGGCGCCGCCGACCTCGACCACGTGGTCGACGCCGCGCCCTCCGGTGAGCTCGCGCGCCGCCGTCGCCCAGTCGGGCGTCGTGCGGTAGTTGATCACGTCGTCGGCGCCCATCGACTTGGCGCGCTCCAGCTTCTCGTCGGACGACGAAGTGACGATCACCCGCGCGCCCGCCAGCTTGGCGAACTGCAGCGCGAAGATCGAGACGCCGCCGGTGCCCTGCACCAGCACCGTCTCGCCGGCGGTCAGCCTGCCTTCCACTATCAGGCCGCGCCAGGCGGTGACCGCGGCGCAGGGCAGCGTCGCGGCCTCCTCGGCGGTCCAGCCGGCCGGCGCCTTGGTGACGCCTTCGGCGGTGAGCGCGATCGCCTCGCAGGCGACGCCGTCGAGCGCGCCGCCCAGCGCCGCCAGCCGTTGCGGAGTCGGCCGGCCGGCGACCCAGTGCGGGAAGAAGCCCGGCATCACGAGGTCGCCCGGCTTCACCCGGGTGACGCCCTCGCCGACCGCCTCGACGACGCCGGCGCCGTCGGAGAGCGGGATCAGCGGGCGCGACGGCGCCATCATGGTGACGGTGGCGAGGTCGCGGTAGTTGATCGAGGCCGCCTGCAGCCGCACCAGCACCTCGCCGGGGCCCGCCTTCGGCTCGGGCCGCTCGGCCATGTGCAGGTGATCCAACCCGGCGCCGCCCTCCAGGACCATCGCTCTCATCTCGGTCTCCTCGTTTTCGACGGCCGCGAACCTCCGCCGCTGACGCGAGGTCCGTCAAACGGGGAGCGGCGCCACTTGGCCGGCGTCGTGACTGCGGCGAGCATCCCTATTTCAAACACCAAGAGCACGAAGGACTCGAAGGGCGCGCCGGCGGCGCGCCGTCCGATCTCCAACGATTCTCCGAAGCTGACCGGCGCGAAGCGCCGCTTGGTGTTCTTCGTGACCTTCGTGTTGAAAGGACAGCGCCTGCGGCGCTCGTTCGCTCGCCGAACGGCCGGCCGGCTTTGCCTGCGCGGCCCAGCGGGCTATTGCGCCGGCATGCAAGCCGAAAGCGCCGCCAAGCCCGTGATTCTGGTCGCCGCGGCCGCGCTGGTCGACATCGAGGGGCGTGTTCTCATAGCTAAGAGGCCTCATGGTAAACAGCTGGCGGGCTTCTGGGAGTTCCCCGGTGGTAAGGTTGAAGTCGGAGAAACTCCAGAGCAATGTCTGATCAGAGAGCTTGATGAGGAACTCGGCATAAAGGTTACCGAGGCCTGCCTGGCGCCGTTCGTCTTTACCAGTCACGGTTACGAATCGTTTCATCTGCTTATGCCACTTTGGCTCGTGCGGCGCTGGGAGGGGTTCGTCACGGCGCGCGAACACGAGGCGATCGCATGGGTGAAGCCCGACAAACTGAGCGACTATCCGATGCCGCCGGCCGACGAGCCGCTGGTGGCCTGGTTGCGCGACTTTCTCTGATCGGCGCGCAGCTGGCGCGGGACGATTCCGGCGCCACGGCGATCGAGTATGGGCTGATCGTGTCGCTGATCTTCCTGGCGATCATCGGCGGGGTGTCGCTGTTCGCGACCAACGAAACCAGCATGTACACGCGCATTGGCAACGCGGTCGCCGGGGCGACGCGGTAGGCCGCCGCCGGGCGGAGCTGGGGGGCTCCGCTGGATCCGTTCTTTGCGCCGCATCGCCCGAGCGACTACGCTCGGGCGATGTCCGCTGCGTACACGATCAGTCGTGAGGAAAGCGCCAGGCTGACGCGGCGCGTCACCACGCTGTCGGTGGCGACCGCCCTCTTGCTGACCGTGCTGAAGGCGGTGGTCTGGCTCGACGGCGGCTCGGTCACCGTCCTGGCTTCGCTGGCCGACTCCAGCCTCGACCTGCTGGCGGCGCTCGGCACCTTCATCGCCGTCCGCTACGCTGCGGCGCCGCCGGACGCCGAGCACCGCTTTGGCCACGGCAAGGCGGAGGCGTTCGCCAGCCTCGTGCAGGCCGGCCTGGTGTTCGCCTCGGCGGCGCTGATCGCCCAGGAGGCCATCCGCCACTTCATCGAGCCGCACCGTCTGGAGCACCTGGGGTGGGGCGTGGCCGTGATGGCGGTCTCCACGGCGCTGACGCTGCTGCTGGTCGCCGTGCAGACCAGCGTGCTGCGGCGCACCCGCTCGGTCGCCGTCACCGGCGACCGCGCCCACTATCTGGCCGATGTGGTCTCAAACGTGGTGGCGCTGGCGGCGATCTGGGCTTCGGCGCTGTTCGGGATCTCCGGATTCGACGCGGTCGGCGGCCTGCTGGTGGCGGCCGTGCTGCTCGGCGGCGCGATCGGCGTCTTCCGCCAGGCGGCGGACGAGCTGATGGACCGCGAGCTGCCCGACGACGCACGCGCCCGGATCGTTTCGCTGATGACCGAGGACAAGCGGCTGACCGGCGTCCACCAGCTGCGCACCCGCGCCGCCGGGCCCACCGTGCACATCCAGATGCACGCCGACCTCGACCCCGAGCTCAGCCTGGAGACCGCGCACCACGTGGTGGTCGAGGCCGAGAAGCGGGTGCTGGACGCCTTCCCGAACGCCGACATCATCATCCACGCCGACCCGCGCGGGCGCGCCGAGCCGCACGGCGGCGCGTTCGCCGAAGCCGACGCGCAAAGTGCGTGATCCAATGTGCGTGATCTGGGGGGCTGCCCGCGCCGACGGGCTTTGAGTAAAGAGACCCTTAACGAGCCTTGGCGCTTTTGATCTGCCGTGGACCGCACCCTCTACCACTTCCCGCTCGATCCGGCGTCGCGCCAGGCGCGGCTGGCGCTGGGCGAGAAGCGCCTGCCCTTCGAGGCGGTGAGCGTGCGCTACTGGGAGGAGCCGCCGGACTTCGCCAAGCTCAATCCTTCCGGCCTGACCCCGGTGCTGGTGGAGATGGAAGCGGGCCGCCGTACGGTGATCTGCGAGGCGCGCGCGCTGCTGGAATACCTGGAGGAGCAGCATCCGCTCCCGGCGCTGATGGGCCGCGACGCGGTCGATCGCGCCGAGACCCGGCGGCTGATGCAGTGGTTCGACCGCAAGTTCGACAACGAGGTGAACGGCTATCTGCTGGCCGAGAAGCTGGAAAAGCGGCTCACCAAGATGGGTGCGCCCGACCTCTCCAACATGCGCATCGGCCGCGAGGCGCTGCGCGGCCACCTTGCCTATATGGAACGGCTGCTGCAGGCGCGCGACTGGCTGGCCGGGCCGCGCCTGACGCTGGCCGACTTCGCGGCGGCGGCGCACATCTCGGTGCTCGACTATTTCGGCGACGTGCCCTGGCGCGACGTCTCGGCGGTGAAGACCTGGTACATGAAGATCAAGTCGCGGCCGGCGTTCCGGCCGCTGCTGGCCGACCGGTGGCCCGGGCTCGCCCCGGCCGGTCACTATGACGACCTCGATTTCTGACACGACCAACGAGACGGCCATCCGCGCGGCGGCGGCGCAGCTCGGCTTCGGCGCCTGCGGGTTCGCCAGCGTCGAGGCGGCCTGGCCGGCGGCTGCGCGGCTCGCCGAGTTCGTGGACGCCGGGCGGCACGGGACGATGGACTGGATGGAGCGCACCGCCGAGCGCCGCGCGCATCCCAGGGCAATGTGGCCGGACGCCCGCTCGGCGATCGTGCTGGGGCTCAACTACGGGCCGGACCGCGATCCGCTGGAGGGGCTGAAGGCGCGCTCGCGGGCGGCGATCAGCGTCTACGCGCAGGGCGACGACTACCACGAGCTGATCAAGAAGCGGCTGAAGCGGCTGGCGAGCTGGATCCAGGCGCGCTTCGGCGGCGAGGTGAAGGTGTTCGTCGACACCGCGCCCCTGATGGAAAAGCCGCTGGCGGAGGCGGCGGGGATCGGCTGGCAGGGCAAGCACACCAACCTGGTCTCGCGCGAGTTCGGCTCCTGGCTGTTCCTCGGCGCGATCCTGACCACGCTGGCGCTCGAGCCCGACGCGGCGGGCGAGGACAGCTGCGGGAGCTGCCGCGCCTGCCTCGACATCTGCCCGACCGGTGCGTTCCCGGCGCCCTACCAGCTCGATGCGCGCGCCTGCCTTTCATACCTGACCATCGAGCACGCCGGGCCGATCCCGGAGCGATATCGAACGGCGCTCGGCAACCGCATCTACGGCTGCGACGATTGCCTGGCGGTCTGCCCGTGGAACAAGTTCGCGCGGGAGAGCCGCGAGGCCGCGCTGCACGCGCGCGCCGCGCTGCAGAGCCCGCCGCTGGCCGATCTCGCGGCGCTGGACGACGCGGCGTTCCGTGCGCTGTTCTCCAGGAGCCCGGTCAAGCGCATCGGCCGCGCCCGCTTCGTGCGCAACGTGCTCTACGCGATCGGCAACTCGGGCGATGCGGCGCTGATCCCGGCGGCGCAGGCGCGGCTGGCGGACGCCGACGCCGCAGTGCGCGACGCCGCGACGTGGGCGCTCGGCCGGCTGGCCGACACGACTTGAGATCGATCAAGGCGAGCGCGGGCGCGTCGCATTCCGATGCAGGGTCCTGGAGGTCTCGCATGACGATCCGCCGCGTCGCCGTCCTGGTGGCAAGCACGCTTCTCATCGTGGCCGGCCAGGCTGCGGCGGCGCCTGACGACGCCCAGATCGCCCGCGGCCGCCTGCTCGTGGTGAAGAACTGCGGGATGTGCCACGCGATCGGCCCGATGGGCGACAGCCCCAACCGGCTCGCGCCGCGGTTCCGCGACCTGCACCGCCGCTACCCGGTCGAGGACCTCGGCGAAGCGCTGGCGGAGGGCATCATCGTCGGCCACCCGCAGATGCCGCAGTTCCACTTCGAGGCCGAAGAGGCAGGCGACATCATCGCCTACCTGCAGAGCATCCAGACGCACCAGCATGCGCGCTCGAGGGCGCACGGCGCCCAACCGGACTGATCAGTCCGCCAGCGCCTCGACCAGCCGCGCCATGAAGGCCGCGCCGCGTTGCATCTGCGTCAGCTCCACGTACTCGTCGGGCTGGTGGGCCTGGTCGATGGAGCCGGGGCCGCAGAGCACGGTGGGGAGGCCCGCGCCCTGGAACTGACCGGCCTCGGAGGCGAACGAGGCGACGCGGGCCGGGCCGTTGTCGCCGGCCAGGCGGCGCACGAACGCCTCGGCCTCGCCGCCGGCGGCGGCGCGCAGCGGCGGCACCTCGGCGAGTTGCTCGACCACCACGCCGGCCTCCGGCGCGCGCGCCTTCAGCTCGGCGTCGAGCCGCCCCGCCAGCGCGAAGAACGGCGCCAGCGCGGCGCGCGAGGCGTCGTCCGGCAGGGCGCGCAGGTCGAAGCCGAACACGCATTCGCGCGCCAGGATGTTGCCCGCGGTGCCGCCCGCCACCGTGCCGATGGTCAGCGTCGGGCCTTTCGGCAGGAACGGCGAGGCGGGATCGGCCTCGCGTTCGAAGCGCTCGGCCACCTGCGCAAGCTCGCCCATCAGCTTCGCGGCCGCCATCACCGCCGAGACGCCGAGGTCGGTGCGCGAGGAGTGCGCCTCGCGGCCGGTCACCCGCACGCGCCAGTAGCCGATGCCCTTGTGGGCCGAGACCACCTCCATGCTGGTCGGCTCGCCGACCACCACCAGCGCCGGGCGCGGCAGGGCGCGGCCGATCACCTCGATCATCCGCGGCGCGCCGAAGCAGCCGATCTCCTCGTCGTAGGAGAAGGCGAGGTGCGCGGGCCGCTTCACGCCCGCCTCGAGGAAGTCCGGCACGGCGGCCAGCGCCAGCGCCAGGAAGCCCTTCATGTCGGACGCGCCGCGGCCGAACAGGCGCCCGCGCCGCTCGGTGAGCTCGAACGGCTCGCTGGTCCAGGCCTGGCCGGTCACCGGCACCACGTCGGTGTGACCGGAGAGCACGACGCCGCCCTCGGCCGCCGGCCCGACGCTGGCCAGCAGGTTGGACTTGGCGCCGTTGTCGCTGGCGATGCGCCGCGCCTCGATCCCGTGCCCCGAGAGATAGCGCTCCACCCACTCGATCAGCGCGAGGTTGGAGAGGTTCGAGGTGGTGTCGAAGGCGATCAGCCGCTCCAGGATCGGGATCGCCCGTGCGCAGAGCTGCTCGGCGCGGTCGGCGGCCGCCACGCTACGCCGTCCTCATCAAACTGTCCTCGGGGGGTAACCCTTGGCGCGCAGGGCGTCCATGATCTCCTGGGTGTGCTGGGCGTCGCGGGTCTCGATCATGATGTCGAACTCCGCGCCCTTGGCCGGCACGTCGAGCGCCAGCCGGTTGTGCGCCACCTCGATGATGTTGGAGCCGAGGCTGCCGATCACCGCCGAGACGGTGGCGAGCAGGCCGGGCCGGTCGTCGCCGATGATGCGCAAGCTGACCAGCCGCTGCGCGCGCACCAGCTCGCGGGTCAGCACCGAGGCCAGGAGGCGCGGGTCGATGTTGCCGCCGGTGATGATGAGGCCGCATTTCTTGCCGCGGAATCGCTCGGGGAAGGCCAGCAGCGCCGCCAGCGAGGCCGCGCCGGCGCCTTCGGCGACGGTCTTCTCGACGTTGCAGTAGAGCGCCACCGCGCGCTCGAAGAACGGCTCTTCGAGCAAGAGCACGTCTTCGATCAGCGGCCGCGCGGTCTGGTAGGTGAGCTTGCCCACCTCGCGCACCGCGATGCCCTCGGCGATGGTCTGGCCCGAGCACGGCGCGTTGATGCCGCGCATGCGGGCGGTGAACGACGGGTACATCGCCGGCTCGACGCCGATCACCCGGATGTCGGGCTTCAGCGCCTTGGCGGCGGTGGCGACGCCCGAGATCAGGCCGCCGCCGCCGATCGGCACCGGCAGCACCTCCAGGTCGGGCGCGTCCTCCAGCATCTCCAGCGCGACCACGCCCTGGCCGGCCATGATGTCCGGATCGTCGAACGGGTGCACGAAGACGAGGCCGCGCTCGTCCTGCAGCTTCAGCGCATGCTCATAGGCGTCGTCGTAGGTGTCGCCCTCGATCACCACGCTGGCGCCGAAGTCGCGGGTCTGCTGCACCTTCACGAAGGGCGTGCCGCGGGGCATGACGATCGTCACCGGCACGCCAAGCCGCTGGCCGTGGTAGGCGAGGCCCTGCGCGTGGTTGCCGGCCGAGGCGGCGATCACGCCGCGCCGCTTCTCCTCGTCGGTCAGCTGCAGCAGCTTGTTGAGCGCGCCGCGCTCCTTGTACGAGGCGGTGAACTGCAGGTTCTCGAACTTCACCCACACATCGGCGCCGGTAATCTGCGACAGCGTCATCGAACGGCGGCACGGCGTGCGCTCGATGTGGCCCGCCAAGCGTCTGGAGGCGGCTTTGATGTCGTCGAGGGTGAGCGTTGTCATGGCGGGAAGGGGGTGGCGGAAAAGGCGCGCAACCTAACGACGGCGCCCCGTCACCGCAATCCGCGGATCAGGTCAATGCGCCGCATGGCCTTGCCTGGCAGCTCGGAGACCGCGCCCAGCGGCAGCGCCTCGGCCGCGCGCCGCACGCCATAGGCCGCCTCGCGCACGAAGCTGGCGGCGGACGGCACGCCCACGAAGCCGTGCATCAGCGGCCGCTGCAGGTTGGAAAGCTCGCGCTTGAAGCGGTAGTCGCCGTAGCCGAGGTCGAGCCGGTCGTACGGCTGGGCGTCGGTCCACTTCAGGATGTCCTGGAACAGGATGAGGCCCGGCGAATAGCGCTCGAACTCGGCCTCGTGGGCGACCATCCAGGCGTGGATCGTGGTCTCGCCCATGAGGTGGAACTGCATCGCCGCCAACTGGTCGCCGAGATGCAGCGTGAAGAGCGCGCCGCCGAAGCCTGCGGCGTCGAGCGCGAACAGGTCCTCCAGCAGCTTCAGCGTCCAGCCGGCGGCGAGCACGTCGGTTTGGCCAGTGGCCCGGTACTGGGCGCGCTTCAGCGCCATCAGGCGATCGAAGTCGGCGCGGCTCGCCGACCTGGCGGTGAACCGCACGACGCCCACCTCGCGCTCGGCCTTGCGGCGCTTTCGCTCGATCTCCTTCAGCGCCGAGACGCCGTCGGCCCGGCGCTGGGCGGCGTAGGCCTCGTAGCCGCCCGGCAGGTCGATCACCCACGACACCGAGCCGCCGCGGGCGTAGCGGCCGAACGTGTCCTGTTCGGCCGGGATGTGGCTGAAGTCGTAGCGGCTGACGCCGAGCGCGCGGACCAGCTGGGTGGGATCGAAGCCCGGTCCCGGATCGCCGACCAGGCCCTCGTAGTCGGCCATCACGCCGCCGGCCGCCAGCGCGGTGATGCGGCCCGCCTGCACGGTCATGAAGGCGCGCGGCTCGCCGCCGCGTTCGCTCAGCATGGCGATGCGCACGCCGCCCCTGGCCAGCTCCACCGAGCGCGCCCAGCACGGCGACAGGAAGGGGGTGTCGGCGCCGCGGTCGGCGCGCTGCATGGCGCGCCACGCCGCCATGGCGGATGCCGGCAGCTCTCCCGGACGCAGTACGTCGATCTGCAAGCGGAAGCGTCCTTCCGGCCCCAACAACCGGCGCGACGATAGGCGCCAACCCTTGTGGAATGGTTGCGGAGCTTCGCTGCGACCTTCAGGATTTACCGGTCGGGCGCATCGCCGCGCGCCGGCGCGATATAGCCGGGTGGCCACTTCTCCCAGGGGTAGCCGGCCTTGGCCAGGTTCCGCGCAAAGTTGAAGAGCGCGTTCATGTAAGCTTGGTCGAACTGTCCCGTCGTCCGCTTCACCGTGAAGCTGGAGGGGATGTAGGCGAGGTTGTAGTCGATCCGGTCGCGCTGGGCGAGGAAGTAGATGCGGTAGAGGTCGCCCACGCCCTGCGACTGCAGCACAGCGCTGATCGAGCGGGTGGCGATCGGCAGCGTGCTGCGCTTGACCGTAATCTCCTCGGCGTCGATCCGCGCGTTGCGGATCACATAGAGGGCGCGCGGTCGCTGCAGGCCCATCTCGGCCGTCGCTTCGTTGATGCGGATCGAGGGCGGATAGACGAACACCTGCGACTCGGCGCCGCCGTCGACGTGCATCTCCTGGAAGCGCTGGCCGCCCTGGTCGACGTCGATCATCACCGGTGGGAACGCACCCGGGATGGACGCCGAGGCCAGCAGGATCTTGCGGATCAGCGTCAGCGCGTGTGGATCCTTGCTCGCGGCGATCGCGGTGATGTTCCAGATCACCGGCTCCATGGCGTCGAGGTTGGACGTGGCGATCAGCAGCACGCGTCCCTTGGCGTACTCTTGAGCGATCTCGTCGACCATCTGCTGCGTGACCTCTCGGTCGAGCAGCTTCACCAGCGGGGAGGTGTCGGCCATGGCGTCGCTGAGCAGCCCCTTGATGAAGCCGCGCTGCTTGAAGATGTCCCGCTGCGAGACCGCCGTGTAGA
>DATNEH010000276.1:0-9457 GCA_035553015.1 Caulobacteraceae bacterium
AGCTGCTCGCCGAGATACCACATGGGCCCCACGCCCCAGAGCTCGGCCAGCATGGTGTCGAGGCCGATCTCGCGGACCAGGCCGGCGTGGTTGCGGCCGCGATCCTCGAAGAACGTGGCCGGCTCGCCGGGGTAGAAGCGCACCGCGGTCGGCGAGGGATGCGCGAGGCTCCACTCGACCGCCGCCTCCACCTTGGCGAAGGCCGCCGGCGTCAGCGCGCCCTTCAGCATGACGACGCCGTCGCGCTCGAGCTCGGCGGCGGCGGCGTTCCAGTCGCGCGGCGGCAGCTCGGCCAGAGTCTTGCGCGGCGCCTCTAGCGCGTCGTCGCCTGTGCCGTCGCCGCTCGCGCCGTTCTCGCTCATGATTGGGCCTCAAAGTCCGCCAGCATCTCGTTGAAGCGGCGCTCGGCGGCTTTGCGGCCGCTGGGATGGGGGAAGAGGTAGAGGCGGCCGGCGAGCACGCCCGACTTGACCGTGGCGGCGACGTCGGCGGCGCTGCGGGTCTCGTCGAAGCGGAACTGGCCGCCGACCTCGTCGAGCGCGCGCCGGCCTGGCTCGACGGTGGTGCGCGCGGTCTCGCCGATGCGGCTGGGCGTCGGGCCGGGGCAGAGCACCGAGACGCCGATGCCGTCCTTCTTCAGCTCGTCGCGCAGCGTCTCGCTGATGCCGACCACCGCGTACTTCGAGGCCGTGTAGACGCCGAGGCCGGGAACCGCGAAGATTCCCGACAGCGAGGCAGTGTTGACGATGTGCCGGAACCCCTCGCCCTGCCCGCGCAATCGCGGGACGAAGGTGCGGATCGCGTTGACCACGCCCCAGAGGTTGACGTGGAACAGCCAGTCCCAGTCGTCCCGGGGTGCGAGCGCCACCGGGCCGAACTGTACGACGCCGGCGTTGTTGCAGAGCACGTTGACCTGGCCGAAGGCGGCGTAGGCCGCCTCGGCCAGCGCCTCGACCGACATCGCGTCGCCGACGTCGCAGGTCACCGCGAGCGCGCGCACGCCCTTGGCCTCGACCAGCTTCGCGGTCTCCTCGGCGCGATCGGCCAGCACGTCGGCGACCACCACGTTCATGCCGGCGTCGGCCCAGGCCACGCACATCGCCTGGCCGATGCCGGCGCCGCCGCCGGTGACGAGGGCTGTCAGGCCCCTCAGATCGGTCGCCATCGTCTCCCCTCCCCGCTCACTCGGCCGCCATGGCTTCGGGCGTGCGGAGGATTTCCTTCAGCTTGCGGCGGGTGAAGGCGTGCAGCTGGCGGGTGTGCTCGAGCCGCAGGTAGTCGCGCCCGCCAGCCGCGGTCAGCTTGTCGAAGCCGTCGTCGAGGCCGAGCATCTCGCCGAGCCGGGGCGGATTGCGGGCGATCAACGAGACGTCCGGCCGCTTCGGGTCGATCGAGCGCAGGAAGTTGCGGTTGAAGTGCGGGTGCAGCGTCACCCGCTCGCCGGGCTCGGTGCGCGGGCCCTGCCAATGCCAGACGCCCTGCGTGAAGAAGACCGCCGAGCCCTTCGGCATCTCGATCGGCACGCCGTCGTTCAAGCCCTGGCCGGGCCGCGGCGCGCGGCGATAGCGGTGGCTCTTCGGCACGATCACCGTCGGGCCGGACGCCACCGTCCAGTCCTCCAGCGACCAGACCGCGACGCCGCTCATCGCGTAGTCCGGATAGGGCTCGGGCACGTCGGTGTAGTCGGTGTGGATGTCGATCTGGCCGGGGCCGGGGCCGCGCAGCAGCGCGCCGAGCGTGGCGATCTGCGCGCAGCGGCCGAGCGAGGCGTCGATCAGCGTCATCAGCATCGGGTTGACGATCACCCGCTCGAACGGCCGACCGAGGTAGAGCCACGAGTCGAGCAGCGCCTGGTCGGGGGACATCGCCGCGCGGGTCATCGCGCGCAGCTGGTCGGCGAAGTCGCTCGAGATGGCGCGCTCGATGACGACGTAGCCGTTCTCTTCCATCTCGCGGATCTTGCCGGTGAGGCCGAGCTTGCGGGCGCGGTGCTCGAGGTCGGGGTTCTCGACCGTGCGGCGCGCCATGTGGTCGTGGAAGTTGGCAAGCGCCCGCATGGCCGATTCGTCCAGGGGCCCGCCCTTGATGCGCAGCGCGTCCTTGCCGAACAGCACCGCCGCTTCGCGGAACATCTCCTCGGCCCCGCCCGGCGCGGCCATGCCCACGAACTGGGCGTTGAACAGCGCCGCCTGGTAGTCACTCTCGACCGTGACGTCGGCGCGCTCGTCGAAGCCGCGCTCGACCCGGAAGTCCTCGCCGTCGAAGCGCAGCGTCCAGGCGGCTACGTCGCCGGGCAGCTTGAGGTGCGGCGGCGCGTCGGTGAAGCGCTCGCTGACCGAGAAGGGGCGGCCGCCGAGCGTCGCCTTGCGGGGCGCGGGCAGCTCACGCCAGAAGCGCCCCGCCTCATCGAGCCAGGCGTCGGAGAGGAACTCCACGTGGTGGGGCAGCGTGATCAGGTTCATGCCGGCTTGCGCGGCGCGATCAGCCATCTGGTTCCTCCTCCGCCGCTCTCAACCTGGCGGCGCTGTCGTTCGGATCACATGCGGGCGTCAGGCCATGACCTAGCTTTGCGCCGTGGTGATCAGCGGCTCGAACGCGCGGCGGGCGAACTTCCAGCCCTTCGGCGTCTTGCGGTATGCGTCGTGGTAGGTCCCGACCATGGCAGGAGCGACCATCTTCGCGGCGGCCGGGCCGCCGTCCTTCCGCTCGCCGGCGTAGACGATGATGTAGACCGTGCCGGTCGCCTCGCTCTCGCTGACGATGTCGATGCGCTGGTTGGTGATCGCGTGCACCGAGAGCGCCGCGGCGCCGCGCCCGGCGCCGATCGCGGCGCGGATGGCGGCGGGTCCGCGGTAGGTCTGGCCGAACAGCACCATCTCGCCATCGTCGGCGAACAGCTCCGACCACTCGTCCATACGCTGGCCGTCGGCGAAGAACGAGTAGTCGAGCGCCAGCCGCTCGCACGCCTCGCGGATCTCGAGCCGTTGCAGGGGTGAGAGCGCGGTGGCGACGCCAGAGTCTTGGGCAGACATTTGTTCAGCTCGCAGCGGAGGTTTTCTGAAGCACGGGAACGGCGGCAGCCTCGATGGCGGCGATGCGCGCCTGCAGGCGGACGCGGCCGGCCGGGCGGGCGACGCCCATCAGGATGCGCGCCATGCCGTAGCAGGTCTGCTGTTCCATCACGTCGACGCTGATCAGGTCGGCGACCCAGGCCCCGAAGGCGCCGCCGCCGAGTTGCATCATCGCCGTCGAGACGAGGTCGAGGCGCGTGTCTGCCGCCAGGTCGCGCTCCTTGACCGCCCGGGCCAGCAGCGACTGCCAGAACGCCGCGCGCGGCGTCTGCACCGAGATCACCAGGTCGCGCTCGGCCCGGGGGTTGCCGATCGACATGCCGCGATAGAAGGCCGGGTCGCTGCGGTAGAGGTCGGCGGCGATGTGGACCGCTTCGAACATCACATCGAGCGCCGGCGTCGCGCCGAGGGCCGCCACCTTGTCCACGAACGCCGCGAAGTCGCGCGCGTAGACCTTCTCCAGCACCGCGCCTTTGGCGCCGAACAGGTTGTAGATGGTGGCGGCGCTGACGTCGGCGCGCTCGGCGATCATCTTCACCGAAAGCTCGTCGGCGCCTACCTCGCGCAGCAGGTCGTAGCAGGCGTCGACGATCTGCGTGCGGCGCTGGTCCTTGTGCCGCTCGCGGCGCGACTCCAGCCTGATCTCGTCCGCCATGCGCCTTGCCTAACCGTAGTGCAGCTGCAGGCCCTGCAGATTGCCCTCTTCGCGCCACTCGGCAAGCAACTCGTTGAATTTATTGATGCCGGGCGTGTAGGTCTGGCCGTTGAGGCCGCCGGAGCGCTCGCCGCCCTCGTTGTTGTAGTAGCCGGGCGTGCAGGCGTTCTGGAAGTCGCGGTTGAGGATCGCCACCGAGCGGATCACCTCCACCCACGCCTCCTCGGCCTCGGCGGTCGGCTCGACGGCGATCGCGCCGCGAGCCTTCACCTCCTTGATGATGTAGGCGATGTGGCGCGCTTGGTCGTCGAACATGGCGGTCATGTTCACCGAGAGGCCGTTCTGGCCGACCCCGACGTAGAACCAGTTGGGGAAATTGCGGCTGGAGTGGCCGTGCAGGGTGCGGAAGCCGTCCTTGTAGTAGTCGTAGATCGAGAGCCCGTCGCGGCCGGTGATGTCGAAGCCGACGCGGCGGCGCAGCCCCGTCGTGATCTCGAAGCCAGACGCGTAGATGATGCAATCGACCTCGTACTCGACGCCATTGGCGACGACGCCTTTCGGCGTGATCCGCTCGACGCCTTGCGCCTCGCTGACGTCGACCAGCTTCACGTTCGGGCGGTTGAAGGTGGGCAGGTACTCGTCGTTGAAGGTCGGGCGCTTGCAGAACTGCCGATACCAGGGCTTCAGCGCCTCGGCGGTGGCCTGATCCACGACGGTGTCGTCGACCCGTTTGCGGATGCCGTTCATCTTGACCATGTCGGCGAGCTCGGCGCCCTCGAGCGGGTTCTTGCCAAGCGCCATGTTGTGCTTCGCGCCATTGGCCAGCGTGCGGAAGATGTCGGTCCAGCCGTCGCTGACCAGGTCGGTCTCGAACGGGCGGCCCTCGATGATGTCGGCGAAGTTGTGCCGGCGGGCGCGCTGCCAGCCGGGCTGCAGCGACTCGGCCCACGCGTAGTCGGTCGGCGCGTTGCCGCGATGGTCGACCGAGGACGGCGTGCGCTGGAAGACGTAGAGCTGCTTGGCGTACTTGCCGACGAACGGCACGCACTGGATGGCCGTCGCGCCGGTGCCGATGATCGCCACCCGCTTGTCGCCGAGCTTGGTCAGGCCGCCGGTGGTGTCGCCGCCGGTGTAGTCGTAGTCCCAGCGGTTGGTGTGGAACGAATGGCCCTCGAACTCCTCGATGCCGGGGATGCCAGGCAGCTTGGCGCGGCTGGCGGGGCCTAGCGCCATGATCACGAAGCGGGCGCGGATGTCGTCGCCGCGGTTGGTCGAGATGCGCCAGCGCTTGATGCTCTCGTCCCAGGCCAGGCCGTTGACCCGGGTCTGGAAGAGGGCGTTGTCGTAGAGCTTGTAGACCTGGCCGATGCGCTGCGAGTGCTCGAAGATCTCGTTGACGTAGGAGTACTTCTCTTTCGGGATGTACTTCAGCTCCTCGAGCAGCGGCAGGTAGCAGTAGCTCTCGATGTCGCACTGCGCGCCGGGGTAACGGTTCCAGTACCAGGTGCCGCCGAAGTCGCCGCCGGCCTCGATGATGCGGAAGTCGTCGAGCCCGGCCTCGCGCAGACGCGCGCCGGCCAGAAGCCCGGAGAAGCCGCCGCCGATCACCGCGATCTCGAGGTCTTCGCTGACCGGGTCGCGGCTGAAGTTGGGGTCGGCGTAGGGATCTTCCTCGGCGTAGTGCGCGAACTGGCCGGCGACCTCGATGTACTGCGCCTCGCCGTCGGCGCGGACCCGCTTGTCGCGCTCGGCCTTGTACCTGGCCCTGAGCGCGTCGGGGTCGAAGTCGATCACCATCTCGGCGGGCGGGGGCGTAGAGCCGTCCATCAGGCTTCCTCGTTTCGCGCAGGGTCTTGTCGGCGGCGGCAGCTCGTTGGAGCGCCTGACAAATTTGGAACACGCACCAATTTTGTTGTCAATGCCGGCGAAGGGCGGCGAGCGGGCGCGGGCGGCCTTGCGCCCCCTCCACCACCCGGCTGCGCCGGGCGGTCCCCCTCCCCCGCACTCTACGGTGCGGTGGAGGAGCGGGGTTGCTGGATCGCGGCCTGGGCGGTGGATGACCCGCCAGGTCGTCGAGCCCGTCCAGCGGCGCCCAACGACCGTGGGGTCCTCGGACTGGACTGGGGCGGGAGCGGCTCGCAGCCCCGAGGCGAGACGGCCGGCTTCGCCTGTCCGTCAGGCGCCCCGGCGCGCTGGCCGCAGCGGCGGCGCGGCGCGGTAGACCCAGGCGGCCTGCTGCGGGCTGGGCGGGCTGAGCTCCATCAGGATCACCGTCTCCTGCGGCGGAACCTCGCGCGGCAGGGCGAGCGGCGGCTGCGCGGCCCAGGCGGCGGCGAAGCTGGTGACGGCGAGCGCGGCCGTGGCGCCGACGCCGAGGTCGTGGCGCATCTGGTCGGGCGCGCGGCGGGCGAGCGCGGCGAGGCGCGCGGCGAGCGGATGGGCGCTCGCCAGCCAGGCGGCGCCGAAGACCAGATCGCGCGCGGCCGGCTCGGCGCGCAGCATCGCGGCGGCGTAGGCGCGGCGGGCCTTCGGCATGCGCTGCATCACCGTGGCGTCGCAGGCCAGTTCCTGGTCGGTGCGGAAGGCGGCGAGCGCGGCGGGGGCGAGCGGGTTGAACCAGCAGACCCAGCCCGCGACCACCGCCAGCGCCGCGACGCGGCCGTCCTGGCGCTCGATGTGGGCGAGCTCGTGGGCGCGGATCAGCCGCTGCTCGGCCGGCGAGAAGCGCGCGTCGAAGTCGGACGGCATGATGAGGCGCGGTCGCAGCAGGCCGGCCACCGCCGGCCCGGCGCGGCCGGCGCGCGCGGCGGCGGCGAAGCGCGATTGCCGCCACAGCGCCAACGCGGCGCTGGCGGCGAAACCGGCGAGCCAGAGCGCGGCGAGGCCTTGCGCGCGGCCGGGAGCGGCCAGCCAGCTGCGGCCGGCCGCCCCGGCGCCCGCGAGCGCCGGGACCAGGCCGGGCGAGCCGAGCGCGGGGGTCAGCACACCGGCAGCGGCCGCCGGGACCATCAGCCAGAGCGTATAGGCGAGGTGCGCGCCGAACGCGCGGCGCGCCGGCGAGCGCAGCGCCAGCACGGCGACGATGGCGGCGCCGGCGGCGAGGTTGGCGCGGGCCAGCGCGACGAGGAGTTCAGCCGTCGTCATCGAGCTTCTCGATCAGCGCCTTCAGGCGCGCGACGTCCTCGGGCTTGAGCTTGCGGGCTTGCGCGAAGTGGCTGACGAACAGCGCCAGCTCGCCGCCGAAGACCCGGTCGAGGAAGCCCTGGCTCTCGGCGGCGAGGTAGTCGTCGCGCCCGACCAGCGGGCGGTAGCGCACCCGGCCGCCCTCGCGCGCCGATGCCAGCGCCTGCTTCTTCAGGAGCCGGCCGATCAGCGCCTTCACGGTGGCGTCGCTCCAGCCCTGCGCCGGCGCGGTCTCGGCGATGATCTCGTCGACCAGCAGCGGCCCGCGCCGCCACAGCGCGTCCATGATCCGGCTTTCCGCGTCGCTGATCCGCATCGGGTTGACACCATAACTACACTCGTAGTTTCCTGTCAAAACTACGGATGTAGTTCACACGCCGTCCGGCATGTGGCCGCCCGAGCGGGGGACGCGGATGAACCAGCTGGCTGCGGTCTTCGTCGATGCGGCGCTGCCGCAGAAAGGCGTCTTCGTGGTGCTGGGCGTCTCGATCCTGGCCGCCCTGGCGGTCGCCGCGAGAGATCTCGCGAGGGCGCGGCCCTCCTCGCGCAGATCCGTCTTCATCTCGGAGCTGCGCAGCGCCGGGCCGGCGCTCGGCCTGCTGACCGCGTCGCTCGACGCCTTCCACATGTCGCAGACGGCGTTGCGGCTGGCCGATCCGCCGACGCCCGCCATGCTCGCGCCGGGCGCCATGGAGATCGCCGCCCTGGCCGGGCTGGGCGCCCTCGCGGGCCTGGTGGCCATCGCCTTGCACTCGGTGCTCGCCCGCCGGCGCTCGGAGGCCCGAGCGGACGGGCACTGGGCGCCCGCGGCGACGCCTGGCCGCTGAGGCTGCCGGCTTGAGCGGGCTTCGCACCTTCTACCTGCTGGTGGCGACCGAGGCGGTGTCGGCGCTCGGCAGCCAGGTCGGCTTCTTCGCGGTCGGCATCGCCGTCTTCATGAAGACCTCGCACGCGACGCCGATCGCCATCATCTCGTTCTGCCAGGTGCTGCCCTGGCTGGTCGGCGCGGGGTTCGCGGGCGCACTGGCCGACCGCTTCGACCGCCGCCGGCTGTTGATCCTCGCCGACGTCGGCTTTGCGGCGACCAGCGGGCTGTTGCTGGCGAGTTTCGTCTCGGACGCGTTCCAGCTCTGGCAACTCTATGCGCTCACCCTGATCAATTCGATGATCCGCATGGTCGCCACGCCAGCGTGGCAGGCGTCGGTCGCCATGCTGGTCCCCGACCGCCACCGCGACCGCGCCAACGCCATCGACCAGATGACCGGGCCGGCCGCCAATGCGATCGCGCCGATGATCGCCGGCCTGCTTTACGCGGTGATCGGCGTCGCGGGCGCGATCCTCATCGACATCGCCACCTTCGGCCTTTCGATCCTGGTGCTGCTGGCGGTGCGGATCCCGATGCCGGCCAGGATCACGGAGGGCAAGGTGATGGCGGGCGCGGTTTGGCGCCGGGCGTTCGATGGCCTCGCATACCTCTGGCGGCGGCCCGCGCTGATGGGCCTCACCCTGGTGACGAGCGCCACCAGCTTCCTGATGGGCGCCCTCGGCGTGCTGATCCTGCCCTACCCGCTGGCGCGCACCCACTCGACGGTGGCGTTCGGCATCGTGCTGGCCAGCGCCGATGTCGGCATGATCGCCGGCTCCGCGGCGATGGCGGCCTGGGGCGGCACGCGGCCGCGCATCCACACGGTGATGCTGGCGCTGTTGTTCGCGGGGCTGCTGCTGGCCGCGGCCGGGGTGGCGCGCACCACGCCGGAGCTGGCGGCCGCGTTCTTCGCCTTCATGCTGATGCTGCCGTTCGTGAACACCGCCTCGACCTCGATCTTCCAGGCCAAGGTCGCGCCGGAGGTCCAGGCCCGCGTGTTCGCAGCGAAGGGGCAGATCGCGACTCTGACCATGCCGCTCGCCTTGCTGGTCGCCGGCCCGCTGGTCGACCAGGTGGCCGAGCCCGCGGTCCATTCGGCGGCCTGGCGCGCGGTGGGCTGGCTGGTGGGGGCCGAGGCGGGCGCCGGAATGGGCCTGCTGCTGGTGGTCGGCGGTTTGGCGACCGCGGCGCTGAGCCTCGCCGCCTACGCGCTGCCGGCGATGCGCCGGCTCGAGGCGACGCTGCCGGACTATGCGTCGGTGGCGGCGGAGGGGTAGCTTGCGGCGTCGGTAGAAGCGGGCCTTGCGCCCCCTCCGTCAGCCCGCTTTGCGGTCTGCCACCTCCCCCGTCGTCTCCGCGACGGTGGAGGAGCGAGATCGTGCAGCTTCGCTCCTCCACCGCGCCGCAGAGTGCCGGAGGGGGCGCAAGGCCGCGTCAACAGCGTTGCAGACGCGGCCGCTGGCCTCACTTCTTCTTTGGCGGGTCGCCGGCCCAGGCCCAGGCGGCGATCTTCCAGTCGCCGGCGGTGCGCTTCAGAGCGAACACCATGCGGGCGGGCTCGGTCATCGCGGCGCCCTTCTGGTCGTAGCTGTAGGTGGCGGCCATGGTCACGTAGGCGGTGTCGCCGTCTTCCTGCGAGCGGATCACGTCGCCGAGCGTGACCTTGTTGCCGCTCTGGCCGTT
>DATNEH010000277.1:0-4165 GCA_035553015.1 Caulobacteraceae bacterium
AAGCGGATCGGGTCGAAGTTCCTGCACGCTGGCCCCGGCTACGGCGGCTCGTGCTTCCCGAAGGACACGCTCGCGCTCGTGCAGACCGCCAACGACGTGAAGACGCCGCTCAAGCTGGTGGAGACCACCTGCGAGGTGAACGAGGCGCGCAAGAAGGCGATGGCCGGCAAGGTGGCCGACGCGCTGGAGGGCGACTTGCGGGGCAAGACCATCGGGGTGCTCGGCCTCACCTTCAAGCCCAACACCGACGACATGCGCGACGCGCCGTCGCTGCAGATCATCCCGGCGCTGCAGGCGATGGGCGCCAAGGTGCAGGCCTACGATCCGGAGGGCCACGAGGCGCGCCAGCTGCTGCGCGGCGTCGACTTCAAGAGCGGCCCCTACGAGGCGCTGGAGGGCGCAGACTGCGCCGTGATCATCACCGAGTGGGACGAGTTCCGCGCGCTCGACCTGGACCGCGTCCGGGAGGTGATGCGCCGCCCGCTGATGGTGGACCTGCGCAACGTCTACAAGCCCGAGGAGCTGCGCCCCCGCGGCTTCACCTACTACTCGGTCGGGCGCGTCTGAGAGCTTATCTGCTCAGCGCGAACCACGACCACGGCTGCGAAGCCCAGACCGCGCCTACCCAGAACGCCGCGCCCATGGCGGTGACGAACAGCATGCACGTGATCGGAGCGCCGGCGCCCTTGGCGTCGGCTTTGGGCGCAGCCTGACGAGCCCAGACGGGTCCGCGCGCCATATCGCCTCCTCCCTAGAGGATGTGTGTTCTTTTCACGAGACCCGCCGGTCGAGCGGCGGGGTCGGCGTCAAGGTTAAGGACGGTTCGGGAATTCTGTCCAGTCTGTAATGTTCCCTATGCTAAGCTTGTTGCCGCTGACATCGGGCGGAGGCGAGCATGGAGCGGCGTCGCGGACTTGCGATCGGATTGGCGCTGACCGCCGCGCTGACCGGCGCCTTGGCGCTCGCCGCCTGCCAGAAGGCCGCGCCGGCGGCGAATGCGGCCAATGCGGCGAGCCCGGCCAACGCGGCAGGCGCCAACGCGGCGAACGCCAGCGCGGCTCCGGCGGCGGCGAACGTCGCGACGGCTGGTCCTGCTGTCGCGCCCGTCGCCGCCACCGGGCCCGACGCGGACGCCGCCAAGGCGTTCCTCGAGCGGCTCTACGCCCACTACAAGACCTCGAGCTCGACCGGCACGACCTGGGCGCCGATGGACGCCAACATCAAGGAGGTGTTCGACGACGACATGGTCAAGCTGATGGCCGCCGACACCAAGGCGCTGAAAGGCGAGCTCGGCGAGATCGACGGCGACTGGCTGTGCGACTGCCAGGACTGGGGCCACATCGTCGCCACGGTCACCGTCACCGAGGCGAGCCCGACGGCCGCCAAGGCGATCGCGGTCTTCGACGACGCCGACATCAAGGACGAGCCGCTGAAGAAGGACGCCTTCGACCTCGTCAAGACGCCGGCCGGCTGGCGCATCCACGACATGGGGACGGCGCAGGACGCCTCGCTGCGCGCGGTGCTGACCAAGGAGATCGCCGACCTGAAGTCCGGCAAGACCAAGCCCGACAACGACT
Source organism: Caulobacteraceae bacterium (assembly GCA_035553015.1). Taxonomy (GTDB): domain Bacteria; phylum Pseudomonadota; class Alphaproteobacteria; order Caulobacterales; family Caulobacteraceae; genus Acaudatibacter. The sequence continues at coordinate 1,578 of DATNEH010000277.1, forward strand.
GACAGCGACTGCCGCTGACAACGGCGGGCGTTGCGCGGGATAGTGGCTGCGCCGAAGGAGCCCGCTGATGCCGCCGTCCCACGCCTTGCCAAAGCACGCCGTCCCCGAGTACGCCGTCCCCGAGCACGCCGTCCCCGAGCACGCCAAGCGCGACCGCGTCACCGCCGAGGGCGTGTGCGCCTGTGGCGCGGTGCGGATCGAGATCGTCACCCCGGCCGTCTGGGCCTGGCACGACCACTCCGCCGCCAGCCGCCGCGCGCAGGGCTGCGCCTACGCCACCTATGTCGGCAGCTGGAAGAGCAAGTTCCGGGTGCTGGCGGGCGAGGCGCACATCACCCGCTACCGCGACGAGGCGGAAGGCACGGTGCGCGGCTTCTGCGCTCGCTGCGGCACGCCGCTGACCTACGAGCGCCCGCGCGCGCCGCAGATCGTGAACATTCCGCGCGCGCTCTTCGCCGGCCGCACCGGCCGCGAGCCGCGCTATCACATGTTCCTGAGCGAGGCGGCCGACTGGACCTACCTCGGCGAGCCGCTGGCGGCGCTGAAAGGCTACCCCGGCGTGATGCGCGAGCGCCCCCGCAAGAAGAAACCGCGCCCGGAGGGGATGTTCTGAAAGGTCGTGGAAGTGGCGTCCTTTTCCCCTTGCGGGAGAAGGTGGCGCGAAGCGCCGGATGAGGGGTCGACAGGCAGATCGAGGCTAGCCGGGGACGGGCAAACCGCCGATCTCCGCGCGACCCCTCATCCGTCGGCTACGCCGACACCTTCACCCGCAAGGGGAGAAGGATGCTTGACGCAGCCGCTGCGGCCGGTGTGACCTCCGCCACCCCTGGGAGGGATAGCCATGACCGACGACTTCGACCTCGACGCCTATTTCGCCCGGATCGGCTACGGCGGGCCGGCCAAGCCCGACCTCGCGACGCTGAGCGCGCTGCACGCGGCGCACGTCGCCGCCATTCCGTTCGAGGGGCTCAATCCGCTGGCGGGGCTGCCGGTGAAGCTGGACCTGGCCTCGCTGCAGGCGAAGATGGTCGCCCGCCGGCGCGGCGGCTACTGCTTCGAGCAGAACCACCTGTTCCGCGGCGCGCTGGAGGCGATCGGTTTCACCGTGACCGGGCTCGGCGCACGGGTGGTCTGGATGTCGCCGCCGGGCGCGCCGCTCGGACCGCGCGGCCACATGCTGCTGAAGGTGGATGTGGACGGCGCGCCCTGGCTCGCCGACGTCGGCTTCGGCGCGCACCTGCTGGACGCGCCGCTGCGGCTGGACGTCGGGCCCGAGCAGGCGACGCCTGTCGCCCGCTACCGCCTGCAACAGGATGGCGACCTGCTGGCGCTCGCCGCCTGTCAGAACGACGACTGGCGCCGCTGCTACGTGTTCGACCTGTCGCCGCAGCTGCCGGCCGACTACGAGGTGGCGAACTGGTACATGTCCACCTTCCCGGGAATCTTCACCAACATGCTGGTGATCGAACGATTGACCGGCGAGGCGCGCTTCAACCTGGTCAACACGCGCCTGACCGAGCGCCGACCGGGCGGTTCGGCAAGCGAGCGGACGCTGGCCAGCGCCGACGAGCTCGCCGCCGTGCTGGACGAGGTGTTCGACATCGAGCCGCCGGTCCCGGCCGCCCAGCTGTTCGCCAAGATCGCCGAGGCCGCGGTGGCTGCATGACGCGCGACGCGGCGGCGCGCGACGCCGCCTTCTTCGCGACCTGGCTGACGCGCTGGGACCTGACCCTGGACGGCCCGCCGTTCAAGAGCCTCTCCGGCCATCTGCTGCCGGTGCGCCAGGCCGGCGCGGCGGCGATCCTCAAGATCAGCCACAGCGCCGAGGAGATCCGCGGCGGCGCGCTGATGGAATGGTGGGGCGGCGATGGCGCGGCGCGCGTGCTGGCCCGCGAGGGCGACGCGCTGCTGCTGGAGCGGGCGACGGGCGCGCGCTCGCTGACCGAGATGGCGCGCGGCGGCGAGGACGACGAAGCGACCCGCATCCTCTGCGCGGCCGGGGATCGGCTGCACGCGGCGCGGCCCGCGCCGCCGCCGTCGACGCTCGTGCCGCTGGAGACCTGGTTCCGGCAACTGTGGCCCACCGCGGAGGCGCACGGCGGGCTCTACGCGAAGTCGGCGGCCGCGGCGCGGGCGCTGCTGGCCGAGCCGCAGGCAGTGAGCGTCGTGCATGGCGACTTGCACCACGGCAACGTGCTCGACTTCGGGCCGCGCGGCTGGCTCGCCATCGATCCGAAGGGGCTGCTCGGCGAGCGGTCCTACGACTATCCGCACATCATCATGAACCCGGACGTGGAGACCGCCACTGCGCCCGGCCGCCTCGCCCGCCGCGTCGCGATCATCTCGGAAGCCGCACGGATCGACCCGCGCCGCCTGCTGCAATGGACCCTCGCCTACGCCGGCCTCTCCGCCAGCTGGACCCTCGGCGACGGCGACGACCCCTGGCGCGCCCTCGCCATCGGCGAGATCGCCGCTGCCGAGCTGGGGGTTTGACCCGCAGGGTCTGCCGCCGAGGCGGCCTCTATTCGACCACGTTGTGCCAGTGCTCGGCGATGCCGGTTCCCTCGCGGCCGTCGAGGGTGAAATGG
>DATNEH010000278.1:0-43077 GCA_035553015.1 Caulobacteraceae bacterium
GCCGACGCCGCTCACCGACGCCGCCCGCGCCGGGGTGGCCGCGGCCGACGCCTGGCTCATCGCCGAGCTGCGCAGGCTGAAAGAGCGCTTCCCGCCGCAGGGCGCCGTCGCGCTCACCGGCCACGCGCACATCGACACCGCATGGCTGTGGCCGATCGAGGAGACGCGCCGCAAGGTGCGCCGCACCTTCTCGACCGCCGTCGACCTCTTGCGCCGCCACCCGCAGTTCCGCTTCGCCCAGTCGTTCGCCGAGTATTACCGCCAGCTGGAGGACGACGATCCGCAGCTGCTGGGGGCGATCAAGGCCGAGGTGAAGGCCGGGCGCTGGGAGCCGGTCGGCGGGCTCTGGGTCGAGCCGGATATCAACATGCCGGCCGGCGAGTCGCTGGTGCGCCAGGCGCTCTACGGGCAGCAGTATTTCAAGCGCGCGTTCGGCCAGCGCCACCGGGCGGCCTGGCTGCCCGACACCTTCGGCTTCTCGCCGGGGCTGCCACAGATCCTGAAGGGCGCGGGGCTGGAGACCCTGTTCACCGTGAAGATCGGCTGGTCGGAGACCAACCGCTTCCCGCACAGCCGCTTCTGGTGGGAGGGGATCGACGGCTCGCGGGTGCTGGTCCAGCACATGATCCACCCCGAGGACAACTACAACGGCATGGTGACGCCGCGCTCGCTGCTCAGGCTCTGGCGCAACAACGCCGACAAGGCCGTCGCGCCCGAGGTGCTGCTGCCGATCGGCTTCGGCGACGGCGGCGGCGGCCCGACCCGCGAGATGATCGCCGCGCAGGACGCGCTGGCCGACTTCCCGCTGCTGCCCGCGACGCGCTTCGCCCAGGTCCACGACTACTACGGCCAGGCGCTGAAGGAGGCGGAGGGCGCCGACGTCGCCGCCTGGGTCGGCGAGCTCTATCTCGAGTATCACCGCGGCGTCCTGACCAGCCAGGGCCGCACCAAGCGGCTGCACCGCGCCGCCGAGCAGGGGCTGGTGGCGGCGGAGCTGCTGGCGAGCGCCGCGCACATGCTGGGCGGGCCCGCGCCGGCCTCGCTGGAGCCGCTCTGGCGCACGCTGATGGTCAACCAGTTCCACGACATCCTGCCGGGCTCGTCGATCCCCGAGGTCTATGCGCGCACCGAGCCGGAGCTGGCCGGCGTCGTCGCGCGGACCGCCGAGATCGCCGGCGAGGCGATGACCGCGCTGGCGGCGCGGCTTGGCGGCGAGGGCGGCGAGGCGCTGCTGATCGTCAATCCCGACGCGGGCCGGCGGCCGGTGCGCCTGGTCTCCGACCAGCCGATCCCCGGCGGCCAGCCGGCCGAGGACGGCTTCGTGCTGGCGAGCCGCGAGAGCCTGCCGCCGTTCTCGGCTGCGGTGACGCGGCCGCCGCCGTTCTCAGCGGTCACGGTGACCGAGCGCGCTCTGGAGAACGACTTCCTGCGCCTCGAGCTGGCGGAAGACGGCGCGATCGCGCGGCTCTACGACAAGCGCGCCCGCCGCGAAGCGCTCGAGGGGCCTGGCAACCAGCTCTGGGCCTACCACGACCAGCCGCGCGTCTACGACGCCTGGGACCTGGAAGGCGACTACCGCCGGTCCGGCGAACAGCTGAGGGCCGAGAAGATCGAGATCGCCGAGGCCGGCGGCCAGCGCGGGGCGTTGCGCGTCACCTACCGGACGGGCGCCAGCACCATTACCCAGTCGGTGCGGCTGTGGTCGAACTCGGCGCGGCTCGACTTTGCGACCCGGCTCGACTGGCATGACCGGCGGGTGCTGCTGAAGGCGCGCTTTCCGCTGGCGGTGCGGGCCGGCGAGGCCACCTACGAATGCGCGTTCGGCGTCCAGCAGCGGCCGACCCACCGCAACACCAGCTGGGACGCGGCGAAGTTCGAGGTGGCGGCGCACCGCTTCGCCGACATCTCCGAGCCCGGCTATGGCGTCGCGCTCATCAACGACGGCCGCTATGGCCACGAGGCGCTGGGAAGCGAGCTGAGCCTGACTTTGCTGCGCTCGCCGATCCTGCCGGACCGCCTCGCCGACGAGGGCTCGCACGCCTTCACCTACGCGCTGCTGCCGCACGCGGGCGCCTGGTGGGAGGCCGAGGTGCTGGCCGAGGCCGAGGACCTCAACCGGCCGCTGCTGCACGCGCCGGCGCGCGGGGCGCCCCGCACCGTGCAGTTCGTCTCCGTCGATGGGCCGCGGCTCGGGCTCGGCGCGCTGAAGCCGGCCGAGGACGGCGACGGCCTGATCCTGCGCCTCTACGAGCCGGCCGGCGCGCGCGGGCCGGTGCGCATCGCGCCGGCGCCCGGCTGGACGCTGTTCGGCGAGGTCTCCCTGCTCGAGGACGAGATCGAACCGCCCGCGCCGTTGATCCGTCCGTTCGAGATTCGCAGCTGGCGCCTTCGCCGCGCCCCGCCCGGCCTGCGGGCCGCCGCCGAAGCTGCGGCCGTCCCGGCCGCCGCCGAACGCCGGCCCGCTCGGGCCGACGCCCTCCCGGCCCGCCGGCGCCAACTGGCGGAAGTCGACTAAGGGCGCGCGAGGCCTCGCGACCGACGCGTTGACCAGCGGTCGAGCCAAGCCTACGCTCGCCATGATCGCTGAACCGCAGAGAGGAGGGTTGCCAAGATGACTGTGCTCGCAAACGCCGCCCTCCGCGGGCGCCCGAGAGGCTGCGTCTGAGGCTCTAGGAGCCCCGCCCGTCCTCGCCGGCGCCATCCGATCACGCCGATCCGAGGACCACTCCGTTGATCCAATCCTACGGCTGGAGCGATGCGCTCCAGCACGACTTCGCGCCTCACGCCGTGCGTGGGCTCATTCCCGGCCGCATCCTCGTCCAGCAGCGCGGCCTCTACGAGGTCGTCACCGACCTGGGCGAGCTCGCGGCCCAGGTCTCCGGCAAGCTCGCGCACGAAGCGGGTCCAGGCGACTTTCCAGCCGTCGGCGACTGGGTGGCGCTTGCAGCCCGCCCCGACGAGGGCGCCGCGACCATCCATGCGCTGATGCCGCGCCGGACAGCGTTTGTGCGCAAGGCCGCCCAATCGGTGGCCGACGAGCAGGTGGTGGCCGCCAACGTCGACGTGGCGCTGCTGGTCGCCTCGATGAACGCCGACTTCAACGCGCGGCGGCTCGAGCGCTATCTCGCCACCGCCTGGCAGAGCGGCGCTGAGCCGGTGGTGGTGCTGACCAAGGCCGACCTCGCCGACGATCCGGACGCCGCCATCGACGAGGCCGAGAGCGTCGCGTTCGGCGCGCCGGTGCTGGCGGTCTCCGCCGTGACCGGCGAGGGCCTGGAGGCGCTGGCCGCCTACCTGAAGCCGGCCGAGACCGCGGTGCTGGTCGGCTCGTCGGGTGTCGGCAAGTCCAGCCTGGTCAACGCGCTGGCCGGCGAGAATCTGATGGCGATCCAGGCGATCCGCGAGGACGACGCCAAGGGCCGCCACACCACCACCCATCGCGAGCTGATCCGGCTGCCGTCCGGCGCGCTGGTGCTGGACACGCCCGGCATGCGCGAGCTCGGCCTGATCGACGCCGACGAGGGCCTCTCGACCGCGTTCGAGGATATCGAGGCGCTGGCCGAGGCGTGCCGGTTCAGCGACTGCGGCCACTCGAACGAGCCCGGCTGCGCGGTCCGCGAGGCGCTGGAGAGCGGCGCGCTCGATCGCGGCCGCTGGAAGAGCTTCCAGAAGCTGCAGCGCGAGATGGCGCACCTGGAGCGCAAGGAAAACCCGGCCGCTCGCGAGGCCTACCGCCGACACTGGATCGGCGTCCACAAGGCGGCCCGCGCGCACATGAAGGCGAAAAGGAGGGACTGGTGAGCCTCATCCTGGTTCCAGCCAGCGATGCGCACCTCGCCTGGATGGTGGGCGAAGGCGCAGCTCCCGACGGTCTCGCCCTGCCGCCCGGTGGCGTCGACACGCCGCCCATCCTGCAGTGGGTGCGGCGCACGCTGCCGAAGCTCGGCGGCTACGGCAGCTGGCTGATGGTCGACGACGGCGAAGTGGTCGGCCTCGGCGGCTACAAGTGGGCGCCCTCGGCGGCGGGCGAGGTCGAGATCGGCTACGGTGTCGCGCCGGCGCGACGCCGACGCGGGTACGCCGGGCAGGCGTCGCGGCTGATGCTCGAAGCCGCGCGCGCCGACGCGCGGCTCAGCGCGCTCGTCGCCGAGACGGCCATGGGCAACCTCGCCTCTCAGCGCGTCCTCGCCGGCGCCGGCTTCTTCAAGGTCGGCCGCGGCTGGGACGACGAGGAGGGCGAGACGATCCGGTGGCGCCTGGAGCTGCGGGACGCGCCCGACGCGCCCGTGCCGCCCGGCCTCATCGCCCAGCGCTTCGACGCGCTCTACGAGACGGCGGACGGCAACATCGTCCGCAGCAACTCGTTCGAGGCGCGCCCGGCGCCGCGCTTCCACCTGATGCTCTCGGCGGAAGGTCCGATGATCCGCTTTCGCGGCGATGTCCCGGACGACGTGAGGCGGCGGCTGGAGGATCTGGCCGCCGCGGAGACCTGGGACCCGGACCATGTCGGTCCGCCGGCGACGTTTCCCGCCTACGTCGGGGCGCTGGCGCCCCACGGACCCGTCCAGGCGACCTGGGCCGGACCCGCCTTCGCGATGCTCCGCGACATCCATCCCTGGGGCCCGGTGGTCGAGATGACCGCGTCCAACGCCGGCCTGCTCACCGGCAAGCTCGCCGAATGGCTGCCCGACATCGGCCATCGCCAGCCGTTCGTGGCGGTCGTGCACGACGCCATGGCGGTGTCGCTCTGCGCCAGCGTGCGCATATCGCCAGCCGTGCACTGCGCCGGCGTCGAGACCCATCCTGGCCATCGCCGGCGTGGCCACGCCCTGGCCGCCGTCTCGGGATGGGCCCACGCGGTGCAGCGCCTGGGCGCGACGCCGTTCTACAGCACCGCGTGGGAGAACCGGGCCTCGCGGGCAGTGGCGGCGCGGCTGAGGTTTCAACCCGTGGCGACGGATTTCCACGTGTCTTGACGCTCCCCTCCCGTCGAGGGGGAAGGGGCTTCTAACGCCCCTCGAACTTCGGCGTCCGCTTCTCGCGGAAGGCGGCGCCGCCCTCGCGGACGTCCTGGCTGGGGTTGGTGATCATCACCGAGAGCTGCGCGTCCTCCAGCGAGGCCTCGAAGGTCGAGGTCAGCGCGCGGCGCATCATCATCTTGGCGGTGCGCACCGCCAGCGGCGCGGCGGCCGCCAACGCCTCGCAGAAGGCGAGGGTCGCCGCTTCCAGGTCGTCCTCGACCAACTCGGTGATCAGGCCGAGCTCGCAGGCGCGCTGCGCGTCGTAGATCTCGTGCAGCAGCGTCATCCTGAGCGCGCGGTCGTAGCCCATCACGTGCGGGAAGAGCCACGCGCCGCCCTCGTCGGGCAAGAGGCCGAAGCGGCCGGAGGTGTCGCCCATCCGCGCGGTCAGGTCGGCGAAGCGGAAGTCGCAGGCGAGCGCCAGCGCCAGGCCGCCGGCCACCGCGAAGCCGCGCACCATCGCCACCGACGGCTTGTCGATCTGGCGCAGCATCGCCAGCACTGCCTGCATGCCGTCGCGCATCTCGCGGCCGTGGCCCATCGGCGCGGTCTGCACCCGGCGGCGGTGGTCGCCGTCGCCGCCGGTCCCGGAGACGTCGCCGCCGGTGCAGAAGGCGCGATGGCCGCCGCCGGTGATGATCAGCGCACGGAGCTCGTCGTCGTCCCGATATGCGGCGATCGCCGCCTGCAGCTCCTGGGTCATCCGCCACGAGTAGGCGTTCATCACGCGCTCGCGGTTCAGCGTGATCCGCGCCACGTGCGCGGCGGGCAGGTCGCAGACGACGGTCTCGTAGGCGGTGACGAACATGGCGGAGGCTCCTCCCGGCTGGCGTCAGCCCTCAGTCTGCGCCGGCCGGCGCGGCAGCGCCAGGAAGGTCGCCAGCGCGCCCGCCGCCACGAACGGCGGCAGCGCCATCAGGACGCCGTTGGCGTCCTTGCCGTGCGCCAGCAGCGCGCCGGCCAGCAGCGGTCCGAGGATCGCGCCGATCCGACCGAACCCGATCACGCCGCCGAGGCCGGTCGCGCGCATCTCGACTGCATAGAAGTCCGATGACAGCGCGTAGAGGGCGGTCGGGGTCGAGGAGACGAAAGTGCCGGCGACCAGGCCGGCCAGCCCCGAGGCGAGCAGGATCGGCGGCGCCAGCGCCAGCAGCATGACCCCGAGCCCGATGCCCGCGAACCAGACCGAAAGCGTCGCCGCCCGCCTCTGCCCGTAGAACAGCCAGGCCACGCCCAGGGCGCCGGCCGCGCCGCCGAGGTTGAACAGCAGCTGCACGATCGCCGCGTCCGGCTTGCGGACGCCCTTGGCGGCCAGCAGCAGCGGCAGCCAGTTCAACATCAGGAACAGCACCAGCAGCGCGCAGAAAGCGGCGGTCCAGAGCAGCAGGCTGGAGATCGCGCGCCCTTCGCCGAACAGCGCGCGCAGTGGATCGGGGCCGCTCTCGCGCGTGGCCGCCTGTCGCGCGGCCAGGAACTTCGCCGACTCGGGCAGCGCCGCCGCCATCGCCGCGGCCAGCAACAGCGGCCAGCCGCCGCCGACCTGGAAGACGGCGCGCCACGGCAGCCAGGCCGCCACCGCGCTCGCCACGGCGCCGCCGAGCGGCATCGCCGCCGCCGAGATCGCCACGAACTGGGCGCGGCGCGCGTCGGTGACGCTCTCGCCGGCCAGCGCCACGAAATTCGGCATCGCGCCGCCGAGGCCGAGGCCGGCGAGAAAGCGGATGGCGAGCAGGAAGGTGAGGTCGGGCGCGTAGGGCGTGATCAGCGAGAAAGCGCCGAAGATCGCCAGCGAGCCGATCAGCGCCCACTTGCGCCCAATACGGTCGGCGAGCGCGCCGACGATGATCGCGCCGAAGAGGAGGCCGACGGTGCTGGCGCTGAACGCCGGCCCCAGCTGGTCGCGGGTCAGATGCAGCGCCGGCGCCATGCCGGGCGCCGCCACCCCCATCGACTGGATGTCGAACCCCTCGGCCATCGACGCCAGGCAGCAGAGCAAGACGGTCAGCCAGGCGCGGCTGGGCGATTGCGGCACGGCGCCCGCCACATCGACAGATTCGACCGCTCCGGTCACCTGTTCAGCTCCCCCAACCTCCGCTCTCGCCCGCGCGAGCGGGGACCCAGGCTTTTTCCAGACGCCCGGGCGACGGTATCGACGAGGAGATCAACCACGAAAAACACGAAAAGACACGAACGCATCCAGCCTCTCGCCGCGTTCGCGTCTTTCGTGGTTCAAAGAGCCTGGGGCCGCGCTCTCGCGGGGGAGAGCGGAGGTGGTGGCCGCTACAGGCTGCGCTTCACCTCTTCGAGGTTGAAGCACTCGATGAAGTCGCCTTCCTTGATGTCCTGGAAGCCCTGGAAGGCCATGCCGCATTCCATGCCGTTGGTCACCTCGGCCACGTCGTCCTTGAAGCGCTTCAGGGTCTGCAGCACGCCCAGCTCCAGCACCACCACGCCCTCGCGCACGATCCGCACGCGCGAGCCGCGGCGCACCACGCCCTCGGTCACGCGGCAGCCGGCCACCTTGCCGACCTTGGTGATGTCGAACACCTGCAGCACCTCGGCGTTGCCGAGGAAGGTCTCGCGCTGGATCGGCGCCAGCATGCCCGAGAGCACGCCTTTGATGTCGTCCAAGAGGTCGTAGATGATCGAGTAGTAGCGGATCTCGACGTCCTCGCGCTCGGCGAGGTCGCGGGCCTGGCGCGAGGCGCGGACGTTGAAGCCGAGGATCGGCGAGCCCGAGCTCTTCGCCAGCATCACGTCGCTCTCGTTGATCTGGCCGGCGCCTGACAGGATGATCCTGGCGCGCACCTCGTCGGTGCCGATCTTGTCGAGGCTGGTGACGATCGCCTCGGCCGAGCCTTGCACGTCGGCCTTTACCAGCAGCGGCAGCTCGGAGACCTTCTTGTCGGCGAGCTTGGCCATCATGTCGGCCAGCGTCGAACCCGCGCCGACCGGTGCGGACGTGCGCTCGCGCTTCACCCGGATGCGGTACTCGGTGAGCTCGCGGGCGCGGGCCTCGTCCTCCACCACCGCGAAGGCTTCGCCGGGGTCGGCGGCGCCGTCGAGGCCGAGGATCTCCACCGGCGTGGACGGCTCGGCTTCGGCGACCTGCTCGTCGCGCTCGTTGAGCAGGGCGCGCACCCGGCCCCAGGCCGCGCCGGCCACCACGATGTCGCCGCGCCGCAGCGTGCCGCGCTTGACCAGCACGGTGGCCACGGCGCCGCGGCCGCGATCGACCTTCGACTCGATCACGACGCCGTCCGCGGTGCGATCCGGGTTGGCCTTCAGGTCCATCAGCTCGGACTGCAGCAGGATGGCTTCGATCAGGTCATCCAGGCCCAGCTTCTCGGTCGCGGAGACCTCGACCGCCTGCGTCTCGCCGCCCAGGCTTTCGACCACCACTTCGTACTGCAGCAGCTCGTTGATCACCCGGCGCGGATCGGCGTCCGGCTTGTCGATCTTGTTGATCGCCACGATCATCGGCGCGCCGGCCGCTCTCGCGTGCTGGATCGCCTCGATCGTCTGCGGCATGACGCCGTCGTCGGCCGCCACCACCAGCACCACGATGTCGGTGACATTGGCGCCTCTGGCGCGCATCGCCGAGAACGCTGCGTGGCCGGGGGTGTCGAGGAAGGTGACCCGCTGGCCGTTCTCCAGGCGCACCTGATAGGCGCCGATGTGCTGGGTGATGCCGCCATGCTCGCCGCCCGCCACGTCGGTGGAGCGCAGCGCATCCAGGAGGCTCGTCTTGCCGTGGTCGACGTGGCCCATGATGGTGACCACGGGCGGGCGCGGCAGCAGGTGGTCGTCGACGTCTTCCTCGCCGATGAAGCCGACCTCGACGTCGCTCTCGGAGACGCGCCGCACGGTCATGCCGAACTCGCTCGCCACCAGCTCGGCGGTGTCGCTATCGATCACGTCGTTGATCTTCAGCATCAGGCCCTGACGCATCAGGAACTTGATGATCTCGACGCCGCGCACGGCCATCCGGCCGGCCAGCTCCTGCACGGTGATCACGTCGGGGATCACCACCTCGCGGGCGCCGCGGGCCTGCTCGGCCTGGCCGCCCTTGCGCTTCTCGCGCTCGCGTTCGCGGGCGCGCCGCACCGAGGCCAGCGAGCGCATGCGCTCGACGGCGTCCTCGTCGTCGCCGGCCAGCGCCTGGATGGTCAGCCGGCCCTCGCGGCGCTTCGGCTCGCCCTTGGTGCGCGAGACCGCCTTGCTCGGCGCGACCTTGCCGCGCTTGTTGTCGGCTTCTTCCTCGCTGAAGTCCGGACGGCGGTCGAGGTTCAGGCTGCCGGGGCGCGGCGCCTGGCGCGTGGCGCGCTGGATCTCGGGGCCGGACGGGGGCGGCGCAGGCCGGCCCATGCCGGGCGGACGCGGACCGCTGGGACGGCCGCCGCCTTCCGGTCGGGGGCCCGGACGCGGCGACAGCGCCGAGTAGCGCACGGTCTCGCCGGGGCGCCCTGCCGGCCGATCGCCGCGGTAGCCGCCGCTTTCGCCGCGCTGACCGCCTTCGCGCGGGCCACGGCCCTGGTAGCCGGCGCCGCCTTCGGGGCGCGGACCACGGTTCTGGTAGCCGCCGCCCTCGGGTCGCGGGCCGCGATCCTGGTAGCCGCCACCCTCGCGGCCCTGGTAGCCGCCGCCTTCGCGGCGCGGCATGTCGGGACGATAGGTGGTGGTGCGCTCGCGGTCGTCGCGGCGCGCGGTGTTCGGATCGTAGGTGCGGGTCTGGCCCGGCGCGGTCGGCGAGCGCGGGCCCTCGCTGCGCGCGTCCGGACGCTGGCCGTAACGGTTGTCCTGGCGCGGCTCGTGCCGCGGGGCGTCGTGACGCGGCGCTTCATGACGCGCCGTCTCGGGACTCGGCGCCTCGGCGCGCACGGTTTCTGGCGCGGCCGTCGTGTCTGGGCTCGCGCTCTCTGCTCGCGCGCTCTCTGCTCGCGCGGGCTCGGCTGCCTCGGGCTGGGGCGCTTCGAAGCGGGCCGCGGGCGGAGCCTCGGCGGCTGGCGCAGGCGATTCCGCGACAGGGGCGGGCGGCGCTTCGGCTCGGATCTCGGGCGCGGCGGCCGGCTTCGGCGCAGGCGCTTCGGCCGGCGGCGCGGCGGCGGCCTTGGCGGCCTCGGCTTCGCGTGCACGTGCGGCGGCGGCGTCCCGGGCGCTGGTCTCGGCGGCGGCGCGTTCGGCCTGCTGGCGGCGGAAGTCGGCGGCGACCTTCTCGCGGCGCAGTCGCTCGTCTTCGCTCAGCGCGTGCGGATCGGACGGCGTCGCCGACGCCTGGCGGGCCGGGGCCTGCGGACCGCGGACATCGAAGCCAGCCGGGCGCTTCTCGGCCAGCGAGGGGGCGGCGAGATTGGTCGGCGGCGCGCCCATGCGCGGACGCTTGGTCTCCACCACGACGGTCTTGGTGCGACCGTGGCTGAAGCTCTGCTTGACCGTGCCGGTGCTCACCGAGCCGCCCGCACGCGGCTTCAGCGTCAGGGGGGCCCTGGTCGGCCGGTTCTCATTCTCGTCCGTCATGCATCTCGCTTGACTATACGCCTCGGCCGCCAATGCGGCCAAAACAGACTAAAAAATCCCCATCAGGCCGGCAGCGTCGCTCGCCGCCGTCCCGATCGGGGCCTCCTCGCGCCTACTCTTGAGGGAAGAGCGGACGGAACCCTGCCAACCGCTCGACTTCCGTCGTCCAGCGCTCGGCGCCCCGCCCCGCAAGGAAGGCCGTGTGTATCACATTCGGCGCGCCCAAGGCCAAACCCAATTCCGAGGAACTGAACTCGGCGATGAGCCGGGGCGGTGTGGCGCTGCGCCGCGCGGCCGCCAGCAGCTTCCGGCGCCCCTCGAGCGAGCCGTCGGCGGCTTCAATGAGCCACGCGACCTTGCCGCCCTCGATCGCGGCCAGCACCCGTTCGTACCCGAACGTAAGATCGCCCGCCTTGCGCGCAAGGCCGAGCGCCGCCAGCAGCCGCGCGCGCAGCAGGCTTTCCACCTGGTCGGCGAGGTCGGCCGGCGCCTTCAGCTTCGCCTTCGCGGCGCGGGCGAAGAGCCCCTTCTTCGCCGCCTGCTCCACCGCTTCCCGCCGGGCCGCGACCCAGAGGCCGCGCCCGGGCAGCTTGCGGGCGACATCCGGAACCACGCCGCCGTCCGGCCCCGCGACGAAGCGCACCAGCTGCGCCTCGTCCATCACCTGACCGGAAACGATGTCGCGGCGCTCGCGGGCCGCTGCGGCGAGGCCCGATAAGGCCCGATTCAGGCGTCGCCCTCCCGCTCTTCCTCGATCGCCGCCTCGACCGCTTCGTCGGCCTCGCCGAGGACTCCGTCCTCCTCGGAGAGCTCTTCTTCGATCTCGGCCTCGGGCTCGATCCAGCCGGCGGCGACGCGGGCGCGCATGATCAGTGCTTCGGCGTCCTCGGGGCTGAGGTTGTAGTCGTCGAGGATGCCGGCCTCGCGCACCCGCTCGCCGTCCTTCGACTCGTAATAGCCGCGGATGTCGTCGGGGACGAGGCCGGCGAGGTCTTCCACCGTCTTCACCTCGTTCTCGCCGAGCGTGACGGCGATCGGCAGCGTGACGCCCTCGATCTCCAGCACCGCGTCGTCGACGCCGAGCTCCTTGCGGCGGGCGTCGTACTCGGCCGCTTCCTTGTCCAGGTACTCGCGGGCGCGGGCCTGGATCTCCTCGGCGGTGTCCTCGTCGAAGCCCTCGATCTCGGCGATCTCGTTCGGCTCGACGTAGGCGACGTCCTCCACCGTGGCGAAGCCCTCGGTGACCAGCAGCTGGGCGATGACCTCGTCGACGTCCAGCGCTTCCTGGAAGAGCTGGGTGCGTTCGCTGAACTCGCGCTGGCGCCGCTCGCTATCCTGGCTCTCGGTGATGATGTCGACCTGCCAGCCGGTCAGCTGGCTGGCGAGGCGGACGTTCTGGCCGCGCCGGCCGATCGCCAGCGACAGCTGCTCGTCCGGCACCACCACCTCGACGCGGCCGGCCTCCTCGTCCATCACCACCTTGGTGACTTCGGCCGGGGCCAGTGCGTTGACGAGGAAGGTCGCCTCGTCGCCGCTCCACTGGATGATGTCGATCTTCTCGCCCTGCAGTTCGGCCACCACCGCCTGCACGCGCGAACCGCGCATGCCGACGCAGGCGCCGACCGGGTCGATCGACGAGTCGTTGGAGACCACCGCCATCTTGGCGCGGCTGCCGGGATCGCGCGCCACCGCGCGGATCTCGATGACGCCGTCGTAGACCTCCGGCACTTCCTGCGCGAACAGCTTGGCCATGAAGCCGCCGTGGGCGCGGCTGAGCATGATCTGCGGGCCCTTGGTCTCGCGGCGCACGTCGTAGATGTAGCTGCGCACCCGGTCGCCGACCTGGAAGGCCTCGCGCGGGATCGACTGGTCGCGGCGCATGATGCCCTCGCCGCGGCCGAGGTCGACGATCACGTTGCCGTACTCGACGCGCTTGGCGACGCCGTTGACGATCTCGCCGACGCGGTCCTTGAACTCCTCGTACTGACGCTCGCGCTCGGCCTCGCGGACCTTGCCGGTGACCACCTGGCGGGCGGTCTGGGTCTGCACGCGGCCGAACTCGAACGGCGGCAGCGTCTCGACGTATTCCTTGCCGACGACGGCGTCCTTGTCGTCGCGCAGCGCGTCGGCGAGCCGCTTCTGGGCGTACTCGTTGACCTCTTCGGCGTCGTCCTCGACCACCGTGACCACGCGCAGGATGGTGGTCTCGCCGGTCTTCGGATCGATGGTGACCCTGATATCGTGCTCGGCTCCGTACCTTGTACGGGCAGCCTTCTGGATGGCCTCCTCGATCGCCTCGATGACGACCTCCTTCTCGATCGCCTTCTCGCGGGCCACCGCGTCGGCGATCTGAAGCAGCTCCTGGCGGTTGGCGGAGATGCCGGTGACGCTCATGATAGTTCCTCGTTCTCTTTCTCAGCCGCGAGGCGGGCCGCCCTGGCGTCCGCGCCGCGCTTCATCAGTTGATCGGTGATGACCAGCTTGGCTTCGCTGATCCAGGCGAAGGGCACGAGGGCGGTCTCGTCCTCGCCCTCCAGGTCGATGGCGACCTGGCCGTCCTCGACCCCGGCCAGCACGCCCTTGAACCGCTTGCGGTTCTCGACCAGCCGGTCGAGCTCGATGCGGGCGTCGTAGCCGGCGTAGGTCTCGAAGTCGGCAAGGCGGGTCAGCGGCCGGTCGATACCGGGGCTGGAGACCTCCAGCGTGTATTCGCCGCGGATCGGATCGGCCGCGTCCAGCACCTCGGAGACCGCGTGCGACAGCGCCGTGCAGTCCTCGACCAGCATCGTCCCGTCGGGCCGCTCGGCCATGATCTGCAGGCGCCGCGCATGGTCGCCGCCCATCAGCCTGAGGCGCACGATCTCGTAGCCGGCCGCCTCGGCCATCGGGTCGAGCAGCTCCAGGAGCCTTGCGTCTTCTGCGGTCTTGCCGCGCAAGCTTGGCCTTCCGATCAACAAAAAAGCGGCCGGTCCTCTCGGACCGCCGCTCGTAAGCGCCATCCAGCGCTAACGGACGATGTGGAGCAGAATATAGGGCGCCGCATCGCGGATGTCAGCCCCATGTCTCGCGCGGTGGTCGCCTAGCGAGCCCAAGACCAACCCCGGCGCATGGCAAGCCTGGCAATTGTCGGCGCTCGTCCCCATGTAATGGACGCGCCACCGGAGGCTTGCCGCGAACTCGGCGGTCGATCGTTTCCGATGCGACGCCATTTCGAGAAAACATGCGCCACACCGTCGGACGGCTCCTGCACCGGGAGACCCCATGTTCTCAGCGACCGCTGAGCGGGGGACGCTAGCATGCTCCTGAAATCTCAAACGAGGGCCGCCGATTATCACGCCAAGGCGAGCGACGCCGCCGCGCTGGCCGCATCCAGCGAGCTGCAACGGGTCCGCGAGCTTCACGCGCTCGCCGCCTCGAGGTGGGCGCAACTCGCCGATCTGGAAGATCGCCGCACAGTGAGCCTGGCGCGCCGCTTCGGCCGCGCAGCGCGGGCGGCAGCGGCCACGACTCCCGCCGTCGTCGAGGAGGAGGCCACATGCACCGCCTAGACATGCCCGCAGGCTCGCATATCAGCCTCTCCGCCACCGCAGGGGCCGCCACGCAAGTGGGTCGCTGGGACGTGCGCATGTTCCCGGCCGACCGCGCGGCGCCAGGTTCGGCGCCCCGCCTCACCTACGGCTCGCAGATCGGCGGCCTCGACCGCGATCAGCGCGTCGAGATTCCGCTGCAAGACGTGGACTGCACGCTGGAAGTGGACGCCTCGCGCCGGTTCGACGGCGTCTGGGAAGCGGATCAATCACAGGTGATACGCGAGACGCCTGCCCTGCTGGAGCTGGGTTTCGGCGTCTCGGCCTCGTCCATCGGCGACGATAGCTCGATCCTGCTGAGCTTCCGGTTCTACGCCGCGCAGCCCAGCTAAGGCATTCGCCCGGCGCCATCCTGCCCTGCAAAGAGCGCCGAGCGAATTCAGAGGCTTCGGCGGTCACTGCGGGAACCGTCGCCCGGGCCTTCCCCGCCCGGGCGACCTGGGGCATGTCGCGCCCCCTCGACAGGCCCGCGCCCTATTCCAGTTCGAGCTCGACCCCCCCGGGCGCCGCGGTCAGCTGCAGCCCTTCGCTCGACGAGGTCATGTTGATGACGACGCCCTTGTCGTTGTGCAGGGTGACCGCGCCGGCGCCGGCCCCCAGGGTGGCCGAGGCGTCGGCCGTCCCATAGGTTCCGTCGATGTCGCCGATGCGGCGCAGGTGATAGACGTCACCGTGCGCGTTGAAGCTCGCAGCGCCGATGCTGCCCACCTTCAAGCCGCGGACCTTGACCCGGTAAGCGTGGCCCCGGTAGTCGACCGTGCCGTGCCCCCAGCTGACGCCCGCCAGGAACGCCACCGAGCCACCGGTGATGTGCAAGCGGGCGTCGGACGGACCGTCCTGGGCCAGGGCAGGCGCGGCGATCGCCCCGGCCGCAGCGACGATAGCCGCCATGCGGCTGAATCGAGTGGTGATGTTCATAAAACGTTCTCCTTCTTACCCAACGGGCGGTGGGTAGGAAGGTTGCACTGGTGGAACTTGCGGGCGCCTCGCTCAGCACCATCCCTCCGTGACGCCGTGCGGCACGCGCGCCAGGGTCTTGTCCTTCCCGAACAGCGGGACGCCCACGTAGATATGCGCCGTCATGACGTCGTCGGACGTCAGTTGCGCCGACACGCGGTAGGTCTTGCCGTCGTCCGGGTTGTAGAACCACCCGTCTTTCCAGCGGTTGGGTCCGTCCGGGTGCAGGTTCCAGAGCATGGTGAGGCCGCAGAGCCCGCGCTCGCGCAGGGCCGGATTGGGATTGTGCTTGTCGCGGTCCAGCTGGCCCAGGAGGTTGCGCGGGACCTTGAGCCAGATGATCCGGCCGCACATCAGACCCGCGCAGTCGTAGATCTGCACCGCCGCCCTGCCGTCGATGAGCCAGACGCCCTGCGGGACGGCCGCCAGGGCTGTGGTAGGGATCGCGGCCGCCAGCGCGATTATCGCGGCTAGCAGCGGGGCGCGACGTAGCCGATGGAACGACACGCACGCACCGCTATAGGCTAAGGGCCTGGTCGCCGGCGACGCGGGTCGGCTGAGTGGCCGGCGCCGCTCCTGGCGCATAGGCGCCCGCATGGGCGGCTCGGTGCGCAATGGAGACGCGCAGGCCGGGCTTGGCGTCGGCCAGGTCGACGGTGGCGTGGAGCTGCTTGGCCAGGGCTTCCACGATGCTGGTTCCCAGGCCGGGCTTTGACGGAACGAGCCCCGTGGGCCTGCCGACGCCGGTGTCGCGCACCGAAAGCGTCCAGTCGGCCGCGCTGGAAAGGTAGCTGACGACGATGTCGCCGCCGCGATCTCCGGGAAAGGCGTACTTCAGCGCGTTGATGACGAGCTCGGTGACGATCAACCCGAGACTGACCGAGACGTCGGCCAGGGCCACGCTGTCGTCCGACTCGACCCGCAGCCTCAGCTTGTCGTGATCCTGGATCATCGATCCGCCGATGCTCTGGCAGAGCTCGGTGAAGTAGGTGCGCAGCGGGATCTCGCCGACGCCGGAGGCGGCCAGCTGCTGCTGCAGCGTCGCGACCGACATCAGCCGGCTGTGGGCGTCGTGCAGATAGCTCCGCGTCTGGGCGGACGCGATCCGCCGGGCGCCCTGCATCAGCACGCTGGCGATGATCTGCAGGCTGTTCGCCACGCGATGCTGAAGCTCCTGGTAGAGGATCGCCTTCTCGCGCATCAGGTCGTCGCTGAGGCGTTCGATCACGCGCGCGTCGGTCACGTCGGTGACCGACAGCAGCAGACGCGTCTGGCTGGTGTCGCCGTACACGAGCTGGTGGGCGGTGATCACCAGCCGGCGCGCGCCGCGTCCTGCCCGGGTGAGGTCCATCTCGTAAGAGGCGACTTCCCCGCCGCAGAGTGTCGCCCGCAGCAGCGAGCGCAGTTGTGGCACGTCCCACTCCCCGGCCCCGAGCGAGAACAGCGAGCGTCCGCTTACGGCGTCGGGCTCGATCTGGAACGCCTGTGTGAACGAGGCGCTGGCGGCGACCACTTGCAGCTCGCCGTCCAGCAAGACGATGGGCGCGTCAGACGACGCCACCAGGGCCAGGGCTAGGGTGTCGGCGACGACCGGCGGCGTCGATGTATCGTGGGCCATGGTGGGCCTCTCTGCCGCCGGCGGCTCGCGAAGCGAAAGCCCTTCCCAGCGGCGTCAGTCGGAGCAGCGGAAATCAACCGTTGATCGTCGGTAACCCAAATATAGCACGGATCGCCGCCGACCTGACGCCTATCGTACGCGTGACCTTCACCAGGTCGGTCGAGATGTGCTGCAGACATCGGAGTTTCGCGGTTTTTCTTGCTGGGGGCGTCGAGGAGTTTGCCGAGCAGACACCGAGCCCCCGCATAGCGAGTGCGCGAATTCCGTAATTGTTCCGGCTACGCTGCCTGAAAACAAAAGAAAGCCGGGCATCCGACGAAAGATGGCGGCGGAGCCACGGCTCACCATATGGCTGTCATGGTCTACCGGATCAGGTACTACGACAGAGACGCCAAGGAGATCGCCTCCGCGCCCTGGGCCGAGTCCCTCGAACAAACCAAGCGCGTCGCGCAGGATGGCGTCATTCGCCACAGCGCCGCGTCGGCCAGCATCTTCGACGAGGATCAGAACAATCGGAAGGTCTGGCCTCGGTTCTAGCTGAGCCAAAGGCGAGGCGCCGAGCTCGTCGCTGACCAGGCCGGCGAACGCCGCCGGGCTGAAGGCGTTGGCGATGAAAGCGTCGGCGTCGCGGCCAGGGCGCCGCCAGACTTCCGCAAATCCGACAGCATCCGCGAACGACAGCGTCGCTCAGTCTTCCCGCCGAAGCACCGTCCCGCCCAGCTGTCCGAGGAAGTCTTCCCTCACGGCCAGCGCTCGCCACCGCGCCGCAAGGCTCAGGAACTCCAGACTGATGGATTCAGCCGGGGCGCTGGCCGCCTTGGCGGCGCACTCGGCGGCTCGCAGATTGCATTCCCAGGCGTTCATCGCCGACCCTCCTGCTGGAGACAAATGAAAAGACACCGCGTCGATCAATAGTTCCCTAAATCCTCGTGGAAGCGGTGTTTAATTCAGAAACATCGCTGGCGAATATGTGAAAATACGGCGCGGCGGCGCTGTTTTTCTTGAGCTTGTCAGCAAATCCCGGAACGAACCTTGCCCTAGCGCGTTCGTCTTGCAAGGGGAAGGCCTATGCCTCTCCGGGAGACACCCTCAAAATGCGTAAGATACTCCTTGTGGCCGGCTTCGCCGTGGCCGCCCTCGTTCCATCCTTGGCGTTCGCACAGCAGTCCTGCGAGCAGCAGCGTGACCATCGGGCGCTTGGAACGGCCGCCGGCGCTGGCATCGGCGCGCTGCTCGGCATCGCCATCGCGCCGCGCGACGATCGCGCTGCAGGCGCGGTGATTGGCGGAGCCAGCGGCGCCGTCATCGGCAACCAGGTCGCCAGGGCCGACGCCGACTGCGCCCACGCCTACGGCTACTATGACCAGCACAGTCAATGGCATGCCAACGCCGTCGATCGCGTCGACGCGCGCGGCTACTACGATCGCGACGGCGGCTGGGTCGAAGGCGCGCCGAACGGCTACTACGACGCCGGCGGCCGCTGGGTCGTGGCGCAGACCGCGCCGTCGGCCAGCGGCTATTACGACGGCCACGGACGCTGGATCCCCGCATCAGCGGGCGGCCACTACGACGACGCCGGCCAATGGATCGCCAGTGCGAGCGGCTACTATGACGACAGCGGCCGCTGGGTCCCCGGTGAGGTAACCGGCGCCTACGACGCCCGCGGCCGCTGGGTGACCGGGGCGCGCAGCGGCCATGTCGACGCGAATGGCGTCTGGGTCGCCGACGCCCAGCCCGGCTACTACGACTCCAGCCATCGTTGGCGCGCCGGCCCGGCCCGCGGCTATTACGATGCGCGAGGCGTCTGGATCGCCATCACGCCGAGCGCCGCCGCCGTCGGCGCCGACGCCAGCTACCAGGGCGGCGACCGGCGCGACCTCGACAGCCGCGAGCGGTGGCTCGAGCAACGCATCCGCTCGGCCGGCGCCAACGGAACGTTGAGCCAGTACGAGGCGTCGCAGGACCTTCGCGAACTGGGCGCCATCCGACGCCAGGAAACCGGCATGCGGAACGACGATGGCGGGCTTTCGCCAAGGCACGAGGCCGAGCTTCAGGCGCGGGTCGACGATCTGACCACGACGGTCCGCCGCTCGCTCAACGGCCAGGGCCTCTAGGCCCCAGCCGACGGTCGCCATCGCCCGCTCCGGGCGGTGGCGACGCCCGCCGCAAGGCGTCACGCCGAGGAGTCGAACATGCATACCGAATCCGTATTCATCTTCCTGCTGGTCGGCGCGGTCGCCGGCTGGCTCGGCGGTATCGTCGTGAAAGGCTACGGGCTTGGCCTGGTCGGCGACATTGTCGTCGGCGTGATCGGCGCCTTCATCGGCGGGTGGCTGTTCGGTTACTTCCATCTCGCCCCCGGCAACGGCATCCTCGGAGACCTGGTCGGCGCGACGGTCGGGGCGATCCTGCTGCTGCTGGTGCTTCGCCTCATGCGGCGCCCGGGCTCCGTGTTCCGCCGCTAGCCATGAAGCGGGTCCTTCTCATCGCCGGAACGGTCGTGCTCGTCCTGGCGCTCGGCGCCTGCGTGGCGGGCTCGGCCGAATCCCAGCACGCCGCCTCGGGCGGCCTGCTGTCGCAGGTCCTGCTGGGCTTCTGGCACGGCCTGATCGGGCCGGTGATGCTGGTCATCGAGGTGATCGACCGGTTCATGCCGCACCTGCTGCCCTGGAGCGTCCGCTTCTATGAGACGCGAACCACGGGCGTCGCCTACGACGTCGGCTTCTATTTCGGCCTGGTCGGCAGTCCGTTGGTCATCGGGGCCGGCTGGTCGCGTCGCCGCTAGCTATTCATGCTGCCCTTCTCGAAGAGAAGGATCGCGATTACGCCGTGATGTATCGGCAGAATGCAATAGTCTTCGAGAAATAGTTTCCAAGTTTACAATAACACTGCCGATATGATTGTAATATTTCTCATAATTCCTACGTTATGACTGCCGGATGTCCGGCAAGGACGATTGCAAGGACTACCCAAGAAAATGACAACCTTCCGAACTCAGAGGTCAGGCGCCGTGCGCGCTGTCGTCGTCGCAGCCGCCGCCGCGGCGTTGCTTGCCAGCGCCAGCGCCGCTGTCGCCGACCAGCGCGGCGATCACCATCAAGGCGGCTGGGGCCAAGACCAAGGCGCCGCCCACCACTGGCAGCGCGGTGAGCGGATGGGCCAGGACGATTGGAACGGCGCTCAGCCCGTCGATTATCGCGCGCACCACCTTCGTCATCCGCCGCGCGGCTACGAGTGGCGCCAATCCAACGGGCAATATGTCCTCGCCGCCGTCGTCACCGGCGTGATCGCGGCCACCATCCTCAGCGAACATCACTAGGCCGACCCTCGGCGCGCGACGTGACGCCTCGCGGGCTCGAGCCCGCGAGGCGTTCGTGCTTTGGCGTCAGATCAGCTTGCCGGTCCGCGGCTTGCAGACTGGGGTGGGCGAGGTCGGCGCAATCGAAGGACCCGGGCGGCGCGCCGCCCGGGTCCTTCTCCCATTTCAGGCCAGCCACACCATCCAGCGCGTGGCCACGTCCTCGCCGCGCGCGCGACAGGGCCATGGGCCGGTGCGGCCGGTGTAGAGGAAGCCGGCTTTGATCAGCACGACGCCCGACGCCGGATTGTCGGCGAAGTGTCGCGCGGTGATCCAGCGCCGTCCCCAGCCGTCGCGCGCCCAGGCGAGCAGTCCCCTCAGCGCCTCGGTCGCGTAGCCGCGGCCCCAGTACGGCTGGCCGAGCCAGTAGCCGACCTCGACGGTCATCTCGCCGTCCGGATCGAGGCCGATCACCCCGATCGGCCCCTCGCCCGGCAGGTCGATGACGAACAGCGCCGCGTGCGACGGATCGGCACGCTGCGCGTGGGCGACCCACGCCTCGGCGTCGGCCAGCGTGTAGGGCCAGGGCATCGAGCCCGTCATCCGGACCACGTCGAAGTCGTTCGCGAGCGCAGTCAGGCGCCACGCGTCACTCGGTTGCGGCGGCCGCAGGTCGAGCCTGGCCGTCCTGATCGCCGGGCCTCCGAGCGCGGGTGTGCGCGTCAGTTGATCGATCATCGCCAGCCTCCCTGCTGGTCGCGCAATGAAAAAGGCGGGCGTCCGGCGCTCCGGACATCCCGCCTTGGTCAAAACGCGTCCGGATCGCTTGTTGGGCGATCCGGCGAACTGGTCGGATCGCTACTGGGCTTCGGCCTCGGCCACGGCCACGTAGGTGCGGTCACCTCGCTTGGTGACGAACTTCACGTTGCCGGTCTTGAGCGCGAAGAGGGTGTGGTCGCGGCCCATGCCTACGTTCTCGCCCGGCCAGTATTTGGCGCCGCGCTGGCGCACGATGATGTTGCCGGCGAGCACGGCTTCGCCGCCGAACTTCTTCACGCCGAGGCGCTGGCCGGCCGAGTCGCGCCCGTTGCGCGACGAGCCGCCGGATTTCTTGTGTGCCATGTCCTAACTCCTCGTACGCTTCGTCTTCAGCCTTTGCCGCGCGGCGAGGTGCGCCGCACCGGGGCCCTGGCTTGCGCCTTCGACTGCTTCGGCGCGCCCGACCGGGAGACGTCCCTCGCGGTGGGGGCTTTCTTCTGGGCGTCGGCCTTCTGGGCGTCGCCCTTCTTGGACGCTGACGGCTTCTTCGGAGCAGCCTGCTTCGCTTCGCTCACCCCGTCCTCGGCGGTGGCTTCAGCGCCCTCGACCACGTGGGCGCGGACGCGGGCCGACTTGCCCTTGCCTTCGGGCTCGACCACCGTCTCGACCTCGACCCCTTCGGGCAGCTCGGCGGCCGCGCGGAACGCCAGGTTGCGGGCGCGCAGCAGCAACTCCGAGCGCGGGGTCAGGTTGACCTCGCCGTCCCAGGTCTCGGTCTTGCCGCCGGCGGCGATCGCGGTCACCTGCAGTACGCTCTCGAGCTGGCGGTGGCCGCGCGTGCGGCGATAGCCCTGGCGGCGGGTCTTCTTGAAGATCTTCACCTTCTCGCCCTTGCGGGTCTCGATCAGGGTGGCGGCCACCGAGGCGCCCTCGACGAGCGGCGCGCCGACGGTCACGGCCTCGCCATCGCCCAGCATCATCACCTGGTCGAAGTCCACCTTGGCGCCGGGCTCGCCGGCCAGTCTTTCGACGACCAGCACGTCGCCGGGGCTGACCCGGTACTGCTTGCCGCCGGTCTTGATCACCGCGTACATCGAAGCGCCTATGGCGAAAAGGAATGCGCCCGCGAGAGGGCCCGCGGGCGAAGGAGGGCGCGTTATAGCGAAGGCCCTCCTTGAGTCAACGCCGTCGACGTGCGTCACCGATGGTCGGTCGCGCTTCGAAAGGTCACACGAAGAGCACGAAGGAAGCGAAGCTCACGAAGTCAATGGAGAATGCGGCGAAGGCCTTGCTTCAGAAGCACGACGTTGAAGTTCATCAGCAGCGCCATTCGCTTCCGAGACAGCCGAAGATACGTGAGCGCCTGAGCCTCGTGCAAACGCGTCAGAGCTTCGACGGACTTAACCTCGATGATGATCTGATCGGCCGCCAACAAATCGAGCCGGTAGCCAGCCTCCACCGTCAGATCCTCGTATGTGACGGGAAGGATGACTTGGCGTCGCACAGCGACGCCGCGCCTTTCAAGCTCGTACGCCAGGCAGTGCTCGTAGACAGACTCAAGCAGCCCGGGGCCGAGCGCTCGATGCACCTTGAGGCCCGCATCCACGATGGTTCGGGAAAGCCGTTCCAGCTCGAGCGGCACTCCTTCGTGAGCTTTGCTTCCTTCGTGTTCTTCGTGTGACATCTTGCAGCCCCGCCGCGCCTCGACGATCCAAGAATAGCCGACGCGCGCGTGCTGCGGCGGGGCATAGTGGCGTCGAGCCTACGGCCGGACTATCTGGTGGGGCATGGCACAGACACCCGTCACCGTCCTCACCGGCTACCTCGGCGCCGGCAAGACCACGCTGCTCAACCGGATCCTGTCGGAGGAGCACGGCAAGAAGTACGCCGTCATCGTCAACGAATTCGGCGAGATCGGCATCGACAACGACCTCGTGGTGGGCGCCGACGAGGAAGTGTTCGAGATGAACAACGGCTGCGTCTGCTGCACGGTGCGCGGCGACCTGATCCGCGTCGTCCAGGGGCTGATGAAGCGGCAGACGCGCTCGGGCGGCGGCTTCGACGGCATCGTCATCGAGACCACGGGCCTGGCCGACCCCGGCCCGGTGGCGCAGACCTTCTTCGTCGACGCCGAGGTGCGCGAGAAGGCCAAGCTCGATTCCGTGACCACCGTGGTCGACGCCAAGCATATCGACCTGCGCCTCAGCGACAGCCGCGAGGCGCGCGAGCAGATCGCTTTCGCCGACCAGATCGTGCTCAACAAGACCGACCTGGTGGGCGAGGCGGAGCTCGCCGCCATCGAGGCCCGCCTGCGCCGGCTCAACCCGCTGGCGCCGATCCACCGCGCCCAGCGCTCCAACGTGCCGCTGGAGGCGATCCTCGGCCGCGGCGGCTTCGACCTCGACCGCATCCTCGAGCTGGAGCCGGAGTTCCTGAACCCGGCGCACGGCGAGCCCGGCCACGTGCACGACGAGGACTGCGACCACGACGACCACGACCATGACCATCATGATCATCACCATCACGACCACGAGCACGACGACGATATCAAGGGCGTGGCGCTACGGCTCGACCAGCCGGTCGACCCCAACAAGGTCACCAGCTGGCTGAACGACCTCCTGGCCCGCCAGGGGCCGGACATCCTGCGCGCCAAGGGCATCCTCAACGTCAAGGGCGAGGACCGGCGGCTGGTGTTCCAGGCCGTGCACATGATCCTGGAAGGCGACTTCCAGCGCGAATGGAAGGCCGGCGAAGACCGCTCCAGCCGCATGGTGTTCATCGGCCGCAACCTCGACGAAGCGCTGCTGCGGGTGGGCTTCCAGGCGTGCGCGGCGGCCTAGGCGCGGCCGCCGGACGAGAGCGTCGGCCCCGCCGCCCGCGGCGCGGTGATCAGGTTGACCTTGTAGTAGCCGTCGTCCTGCAGCCGGTTCAGCACGGCGACGAAGCGGCCATAGCGCAGGCGCTGGTCGGCCTGCACCGAGACGCTCGTCGCCGTCGCCGGCCCGGCGGCCGAAAGCGCGGCAGTCAGCTTGTCGAGATCGGTCGGCGCGTCGACCTGGGCGCCGGCGGTGACGTAGATGCGGCCGGCGGCGTCGATGCTGACGATCGCCAGGTGCGGCGGCGTCCGCGCGCCGTTGTCGACGCGCGGCAGGTCGAGCCTCAGCGTGTTGGTCGCCAGCGGCGCGGCGATGATGAAGACGATCAGCAGCACCAGCATCACGTCGACGAATGGCGTGACGTTGATCTCGTGATTGTGGGAAGTGGTGAAGCGACTTGCCGGTCCAGCGCCGGCGATCCGAGCAGCCATGTGCAAAGCCCCAATGCGGACGGTTCCGCACCGGAGCTTCGCGCCAATTGGCGATCAGTAAAGCGCCGAGAGCCCGCGCCGATCAGATCAGGAAAACTTCCCGAGCGGGGCGGGAAATACAGAGACGCTAGGAGTTCTGCACTTCCTCGCTGATCAGGCCGATCTTGTAGTAGCCGTCCATCTGCAGCCGGTTCACCACGGCCATGAACGCGCCGTAGCGCACGTGCTGGTCGGCGCGGATGAACACCTGCTGGCTGGTGGGGTTCGGCACCGCCAGCGACTGGGCGATCAGGCCCGCCATGTTGTCGAGCGTCGCCGGATGCATGTCGGTGGTGTTCGGGCCGGTTGCGAACGACACGAAGATCTGGCCGGCCTGATCGATCGAGACGTAGGTCGGCGGCTTCGACGGCGAGGTCGGCGCCTTGGCCGGCGGGATGTCGATCTTGATCGACACCGTGGCCAACGGCGCGGTGACCATGAAGATGATGAGCAGCACCAGCATGACGTCCACGAACGGCGTCACGTTGATCTCGCTGTTCTGACCGAGGTCGAACCGTCTTTTGCCGCCGCCGCCCGCCAGTTTCGCCGACATGAATCACTCCTCGCCGTCGGCTCTGCGGCCGCGTCTGGCGGCACCCATTGCCCGGAACTTCACGGAAGTAAAGGGTGCGCAACGGAATCCCGGTATCCGAACCGACGCCGGCGTTGCGAGGCGTCGCCGCGGGTCTGCGGGTCTCTGCGGGTCGTCCCTTGGGGGTCGTCTCTGCGGGTCGTCTCTGCGGGTCGTCTCTGGGCAAGACGCCGCCGGCTCGCTATGGCGCGGGCCATGAGCCTCTCGTCCGCCGCGCCATGAACTTCGACGCATACGTCACCGCCGCCCTCTTCGACGCGGGCGGCGAAGCTGTGTTCGCGCTCGGCGACGGCCAGGTGCGCTGGGCGGACGGCGCGGCGCAGACGCCGCATGACGGCCCGGTGCTGGCGGCGGTGCGCCATCCGACCGCCGAGGGGGTGATCACCGGCGGCGACGACGGGCGCCTTGTCTGGTCGCGCCGCGAAAGGACGCAGGTCCTGGCCGAGGCGAAAGGTCGCTGGATCGAGAGCATCGCCGCGGAGGCCGGCGTCAGCCTCGTCGCCTACGGGGCCGGACGCGAGGCGCGGGTGATCGACCTGAACGACGCCGGTTTCTCGCGCGTCTTCGCCCACGAGCGGTCGGTCGCCGACGTGGCGCTGGACGCGCGCGGCCGGCGCCTCGCGGTCGCCACCTACGGCGGTGCGGCGCTCTGGTACGCCAGGATCGCCGAGCAGCAGCCGGTGATGCTGCGCTGGGCCGGCTCGCACATCGGGGTCACCTTCAGCCCCGACGGGCGCTTCCTGATGTCGTCGATGCAGGAGAATTCGCTGCACGGCTGGCGGCTCTCCGACGCCAAGGACATGCGGATGGGCGGCTATCCGGCCAAGGTGCGCAGCCTGGCCTTCCTGGACGGCGGGCGGATGCTGGCGACGGCCGGCGCCAACGGCGTGGTGGTCTGGCCGTTCGCCGGCGCCGACGGGCCGATGGGCAAGCAGGCGATGGAGATCGGCTTCGACGAGCGCACGCTGGTCACCCGCGTGGCCGCCGAGCCGGCCGGGACGCAGCTGGTCGCGGGCCTCGGCGACGGCCGCATCTGGGCCGCCGACATCCGCACCGGCCGCCGCGTCGAGGTGAGACCCGAGGCCGGCCCGCCGATCTCGGCGCTGGCGCTGGAGCGCGGCCGGATCGCCTGGGGCGACGAGGAAGGCGGCGCGGGGGTCGAGGCGCTGCCGGCGCTCTAGCCCTTCGTCAGCTCGGCCGTGCTGACCACCTCGGCGCCGGCCGCTTCGAACGCGCGGTTCTGGCGGGCGATGATCGTGGCGGCAGTCTCGCCGCCGGAGTCGCAGGTGGAGTGGGCGTCGCCGACCACGGTCACCTTCAGACCGCGGGCCAGCGCGCCGCCGAGGGTGGCGGCGATGCAGTGGTCGGATTGCGCGCCCAGCAGCACCAGCGCACCGGCCCCTTGCGCGTCCATCCAGTCGCCGAGCGCCGGCTGGCTGAAGGCGTCGCCGACGTTCTTCGAGAAGGTGGGCTCGCCCTCCGCCTGGCCGAGCGCCGGCCACACCGGCCAGCCCGCCGCGCCCGGCGCCAGCGAGTCGCCCGGCGGCCCATCGTGGCGCACGAACGCCACCTTGCGGCCGCTCCGCCGCGCCCAGGCGATCACCGACTTCGCACGCTCGATCACCGCCGCCGCATCGTGGATCGGCGGCTCGGCGAGCCCGTCGATCAGCCCGGTCTGCAGGTCGACGACGAGGACGGGCGCATTGGAGGTCTCAGGCATGCCGCCATCCTAGTCTTCCCCGCGAACGAAGCAAGAACGATCAGTCGAAGCCGCGCAGCTCCGCCCAGACCTCCAGGGGATCGCGGCGGGTGCGCCAGTTGTTGATCGGGTGGGCCTCGTCGGCGTAGCCGAGCGCCATGCCGGAGAACAGCATGTGGTCGTCCGGCAGGTTCACGAACCGGGCGACCGTCGTCGGATAGCGCGCCCAGTATTCCTGCGGGCAGGTGGCCAGGCCCTCGGCGGTCGCCAGCAGCATGAAGGTCTGCATCATCATGCCGAGGTCGGACCATTGCGGCGGGCCGAGCTTGCGGTCGAGACAGAAGAACAGGCCCACCGGCGCGCCGAAGAACTCGCCGTTGCGCGCCAACTGCCGGAAGCGCGCCGGCCGGTCCTCGCGCGGGATCTCGATCGAGGCGTAGAGGTCCTCGCCGCAGACGAAACGCCGGGTGCGGAACGGGTCCCAGAGGCTGGGCGGATAGACGTCGTACTCCGGCTCCTCCATCGGCGAGGCCGCGATCAGCGCCTTGAACTCGGCGAGCGGCTCGCCGGCCAGCGCATAGACCCGCCACGGCTGCAGGTTGCCGCCGGAGGGCGCCTGCGCGGCCAGTTCGAGCAGCTTGCGGACGGTCTCGCCCGGCACCGGGTCCGGCTTGAACGCCCGCACCGAGATGCGCTTCTTCACGGCCTCTGCGACGTCCATCTTCCCCGCCTCCTCGCACGCTTGACGCCGGACAGCGGCGCTGCGCATCGCTAGCACCGCGGGGCGCGCGGACGAAAGACGGGTGATGAGTGGGACTTCGCCGCAGCGCGGCTCACGGGGGGCCGCGCCAGCGAGATCGTCGCCGCCACGCCGGCCCGCGCCGCGGCGCCGGACCGGCTTGGGGCGCGGCTGGGGGCGCTGGCTGCTGAACGCGCTGGCGACGGTCCTGGCGCTGGCGGTGTTCGTCCCGGCGGTGCTGGCGGTGGTCTACCGGTTCACACCGCCGCCGATCACCATCCTGATGATCGAGCGGATGCTCCAGGGGCACGGGCTGGACCGTCGCTGGGTCCCGATCTCGCAGATGTCGCCGGCGCTGCCGCGCGCGGCGATCGCCGCCGAGGACGCGCGGTTCTGCGAGCACCACGGCTTCGACTTTCAGGCCATCCAGAAGGCGATGCGGCACGATGAGAAGAAGCCCGAACGCCTGCGCGGCGGCTCGACGATCAGCCAGCAGACCGCCAAGAACGTCTTCCTGTGGCCGGACCGCTCGTGGGTCCGCAAAGGCTTCGAGGCCTACACCACCGTCCTCATCGAGACGATCTGGGGCAAGCGGCGGATCATGGAGGTCTATCTCAACACGGTGGAGATGGGCCCCGGCGTCTACGGCGTCGAAGCCGCCGCGCAGCGCTACTTCCACGTCAGCGCCCGCAGCGTCAGCCCGGCGCAGGCGGCGCGGCTGATCGCCATCCTGCCCAGCCCGCTGAAATGGCAGGTGATCGACCCGGGCTCCTACGTGCGCCGCCGCGACGCCCGCATCGGCAAGGGCGAAGGCGCCGTCGCCCGCGAGGGCAGCGCCGACTGCGTGGGCTTGTAGCGCGCCTGCTCAGGGCTCGCGCAGGCTGGCTTTCCAGTGGAACTGGCTGATCGGCGAGATGCAGTCCATCTGGCGCACGTCGTCGCGCAGCCACGCCCTGTCCTCGGTCAGCCTCAAGACGCGCCAGGTCGGCGCGCCGCCGGCCTCGACGCTGACCAGATCGCCGACGGCCACTTCGCGCCGGGCCGCTTCGTCCAGCAGCTCCCAGTTGACGCGCATCTTCTTCGAGCTCCTCGTCTCGCTTCGGCCCCCTGCAAGGGGCCTAGCGTCGAGGATGCGCCACCCGGCCTGAGCCAAGCCTGAGCGCGCCGTTCAACCGGCGTTCATCCGCCGTTGAAGCGCCGCAGGCGCTGTCTTGAACCACGGAGATCACCGAGATCGCCTCCGTGCCCTCCGCGGCGCCGATCCCGGATGAGTGGCTACGCCCGCCTGGCAGGCGCCCCTGGCGCCTCCGAATGGCGAGCGGCCGTCTCGACGATGCCGAACAGGGCGTCGGCTGTGATCGGCTTGGTCAGGTGACCGTCGGCGCCGGCAGCGCCGCTGGCGCGGGCGTGGTCGGGCATCGCATTGGCGGTCAGCGCGTAGATCGTCGTGCGCGGCCGCCCCAGCCGCAGCTCGCGGGCGCGGATTTCGCCGATGGCGGTCAGCCCGTCCATCACCGGCATCTGCATGTCCATGAGCACCAGGTCGAACGCGCCCAGCTCCCACGCCTCCACCGCCGCCGCGCCGTGCTCGACGCAGGTGAGGTCGACGCCGGCTGACTCCAGGATCAGCTGCACGACCCGCCGGTTGATCGGATGGTCCTCGGCCAGCAGAACCTTCAGGGGCTGGCGGTCGTCATCGGCGGACGTCGCTGACGGCGCGCACGCTGCCGCAGTGGCGGTCACGGCCGCCGTCCGCACCAACGGCAGGGTCAGGATGAACACCGCGCCGCGGCCAGGTTCGGCGTCGGCGTCCAGCGACCCGCCCATCCGCTCGGCCAGCGAGCGGGATATCGCCAGGCCCAGGCCCGCGCCGCCGAAGCGCCGGCTGATCGAGCCGTCGGCCTGCTCGAAGCGGCCGAAGAGGCGCGCCTTGGTCTCCGCGTCGAAGCCGATGCCGGTGTCCTTGACCCAGATCGTCGCCTCGACGCCGTCGGGGGTCGGCCGCGCCGAGCCGCCGATCCGCACCTCGCCGGCCGGCGTGAACTTCACCGCGTTGGCGACCAGGTTGGAGAGGATCTGCCGCACCCGCGGCGCATCGCCCAGGAAGGCGCCCTCCAGCTCGGACGCGGGCTCGGCGACCAGCTCGAGGCTCTTGGCCGCCGCGGTCGGATGGAAGAGGGCGCCGACGTCGGCGATGCAGCGCGTCAGCTCGAACGGCTCGCTGGCCAGCTCCAGGCGCCCGGATTCCACGCGCGCCAGGTCGAGCACGTCGGAGAGCAGCCGCTCCAGCGTCTTGGCCGAGCTCTCGATCAGCCCGATCATCTCGCGCTGGTTCGCGTCGAGCCCGGTGCGCGACAGCGCGCTGGCCACCCCCATCACGCCGTTCAGCGGGGTGCGGATCTCGTGGCTCATGTTGGCGAGGAACTCGCTCTTGGCGCGGTTGGCCGCCTCGGCCGCCTCCTTGGCCCGCGCGAGCGCGATCTCGCCACGCCGCTGCTTGTCGATGTTGCGCATGACGCCGACCGTGCGGTCGATCTGCCCGGCTCCGTCGCGGATCAGCTCGGCGGCGGCCTGCACCCAGACGTGCGGCGCATCGCGCTGCAGCATCCGGAAGGTGGCCCGGAACGGCTCGCCGAACTGCTGGTAGCGCTCCCAGGCCGCCATCGCCGCCGGCTTGTCGGCCGGGTGGACGGCGGTCCAGATGTTGCGTGAAAGACCTTCGTAGTCGAGACCGTCGCCGCCCTGCACGACAGCGCTGCCGGCATTGTTCAGGCGCCGGTCGCGATGGTCGAGCTCCCACATCGAGAGCTCGCCGATCTCCAGCGCCAGCTTCAGCGTCTGTTCCGAGCGGCTGGTGGTCTCCAGCGCCTCGACCATGTCGGTGATGTCGTAGGTCATCACCAGGAGGCCGCCGATCCGGCCGTTGTTGCCCCGCCAGTGGGTGATCTCGGCGCGGGCCCAGGGCTGCCTCCCGTTCGGCAGCGTCAGCCGGATGCGGTTGGCGCGGAAGGATTCGCCCTTCAGCGCCCGCTGCAGGTGGGAGCGCCACTGTTCGACTGCGCCGGGGAACAGATCATAGATGCTGCGGCCGCGGACCTCCGCGTCGAGCACGTCCATCTCGATGCGCCAGCGCGAGCTCGACTGCAGCACCCGCAGCTTGCGGTCGGTCATGATGAGCGCGACGGGCGCACAGTCGATCACCCGCTCCAGCACCACGTTGGCGGCGCGGGTGCGTGCGCTGCTGGCCTTCAGGGCGCGGACGGCGCGGCGGCGCTCCCACTCCTGGCCGACGAGGGCGGCGAGGTCCTCCAGCGCGGCGGCCATGTCGGCGTCGTAGGGCCGCGAGCGGCGATCAATGATCGAAAGCGCCCCGACCTTGCTGCCGTTGGAGAGCACGATCGGCGCGCCGGCGTACGAGCGCATGCCGGTCTCGCCGTAGACGAACGGATTGCCGTCGAAGCGCGGATCGGCGCGCAGGTCCTCGATCCACAGCACCGCGTCGCCCTCGATGACGTAGCGGGCGAACGACTGCTCGCGCGCCACCGGCGGCAGTGGCGCTTCGGCGACGCCGGCGATCCAGAGCTGGTCGGCGCCGATGATGCTGACGTGGGCGAACGGCGCCTTCGAGAGGCGCTGCGCGGTGCGGGCGATCCGCTCGAACACCGGGCGCGCATCCTCGAGCACGACGGCGCGCACCTCGCGCAGCCGGGCGCGCTCGCCGGCGGTCGCTGGCCGGGGCCTCGCTCCCATTTCCGCCCCCCTTACAGAACCGGCGGAGTATCGGCCAAACCAACTTAAATTTTCGTGCGCGTCAAAATACCCGCAAGGCGGTAGCGGGGTCAGCCCTCACGGACCCCGGGCGATCCGTCGAGCGTGCGCTCGCCCGTCCAGCGCAATTCGGCGACGGCGTCGAAAACGAAGATGTGCGGGTTACGGATGCGCCGCCAGAAGTCGCCCTCCAGCGGCGCGTGGCGCGCCAAGAGGTGCCCCAGCACGCCGCCGTGCGAGCCGACCGCGACGGTGCGACCGGGGTTGGCGGCGACGATGCGGGCCAGCGCCGCGTCGAACCTGGCGATGCATGCGCGCCCGGTCTCGCCGCCTTCCAGGCAGAAGTCGAGGTCGGCGTGCATGCGCCGGATCGCCGCCTGCGCTTCCTCCGCCGTCGCCAGATCGGTCCAGGCGCCCGCCAACCTGCGCTCGCGCAGATCCTCGTCGGTCGCGATCGGCAAGCCTGCCTGCTCGGCGAAGGGGCGCAGCGTCTCGACGGCGCGCAGGTAGGGGCTGGAGGCGAGGGCGTCGACGCCAAGCTCGGCCAGCACCGGCGCCAGCTCGATCGCCTGGCGAAAGCCGAGCTCGGAGAGCGGGAAGTCGCGCTCCGGGAGGTCGGGCGACGGCGCGCTCTGGGCGTGACGGACCAGGATCAGCGTCGTCATCGGCCGAGCATCCCTTTCAGCCGGTAGAGCGCGTCCATCGCTTCGCGCGGGCTCATGCCGTCGGGGTCGAGCTCGCCGAGCGCCGTCTCGACCGGGCTCGGGCCGGTGAACGCGGGCGGCGGCGGCGCAGCGGCGGCGGCGAACAGCGGCAGCTCGGCGAGGTCGGCATGGCTGGCGGCTTCGCTCTCCAGCCGGTCGAGCACCTGCCGCGCTCTGGCGACCACGGCCGGCGGCACGCCCGCCAGCTTGGCCACCTGCACGCCGTAGGAGCGGTCGGCCGGTCCTGGCCCGGCCTCGTGCAGGAAGACCAGCTCGCCGTTCCACTCCTTGGCCCTCAGCGACAGGTTGGCGACGTGCGCCAGCCGGTCCTCCAGAGTCGCCAGCTCATGGTAGTGGGTGGCGAAGAGCGCGCGGCAGCGGTTGACGTCGTGCAGCGCCTCCGCGCAGGCCCAGGCGATGGCGAGGCCGTCGTAGGTGGCGGTGCCGCGGCCGATCTCGTCGAGGATCACGAACGAGCGCGGCGTCGCCTGGGTGAGGATCGCGGCGGTCTCCACCATCTCGGCCATGAAGGTGGAGCGCCCGCGCGCCAGGTCATCGCCGGCGCCGACCCGGCTGAACAGGCGATCGACCACGCCCAGGCGCAGGGACCTGACCGGCACGAAGCAGCCGGCCTGGGCGAGGATGGCGAGGAGCGCGTTCTGG
Organism: Caulobacteraceae bacterium; assembly: GCA_035553015.1. Classification (GTDB taxonomy): domain Bacteria; phylum Pseudomonadota; class Alphaproteobacteria; order Caulobacterales; family Caulobacteraceae; genus Acaudatibacter. The sequence goes on from DATNEH010000278.1 coordinate 32,269, forward strand.
CGCAGGAAGGTCGACTTGCCGGCCATGTTGGGGCCGGTCACGATCGCGAGCCGCGCGCCGGCCTGCCCGGCCGCATCCAGCCGGCAGTCGTTCGGCGTGAAGGGATCGCCGGCGCGGCGCACGGCCGCCTCGACCACCGGATGGCGCGCCGCCTCGGCCTCGAAGGCGAGCGAGCGGTCGACCCGCGGGCGCGCGGCGCCGGCCTCCTCGGCCCATTCGGCGAGCGCGGCGGCGACGTCGAGGCTGCTGAGCGCGGCGGCGGCGGCCTGGATCGGCTGCGCCAGCGCCTGCGCTTCGGCCCGCCAGGATTCGAACGTCTCCAGCTCGATGGCGAGCGCGCGGTCGGCGGCGTGGGCGATCCTGGCGTCCAGCTCGGCGAGCTCGACGGTGGTGAAACGCACCTGGTTGGCCATGGTCTGGCGGTGGATGAACAGCGCGTTCAGCGGCGGCTTCATCAGCGGCTCGGCCTTGGCCGTGCTCGCCTCCAGGAAGTAGCCGAGCACGGCGTTGTGGCGGACCTTGAGCGCGACCCCGCTCTCGGACTGCAGCCGCGCCTCCAGCGCCGCGATCACCTGGCGGCTGTCGCCGCCCAGCGCCCGCGCCTCGTCGAGCTCGGGCCGGACGCCCGCCGCCACGAAGCCGCCGTCGCGCGCCATCAGCGGCAGCTCGTCTGCGAGACCCCTGGCCAGCGCTTCGGCGAAGGCGGCGAGCGCCGGCGGAACGGCGAGCGCCACGGCGGCCGCCGCGATCTCGGCCGGGGGCGGCGAGAGCGCCTGCTCGGGCGTGGCGGCCGCCGCCTCGACCAGCGCCAGCACGCCGGCGCCGATGGCGAGGCCGGTGCGCAGGGCGGCGAGGTCGCGCGGGCCGCCGCGGCCGAGCGCCAGCCGCGACAGCGCGCGGGCCATGTCGCCGGCGCCCTTCAGCTCGGCGCGCAGCTTCTGGCGGAGCGCCCGGCGGGTCAGCAGCCAGTCGATCGCGTCGAGCCGCGCGTCGATCGCCTCGGGCGCCATCAGCGGCCGCGCCAGCCGCGCCGCCAGCGTCCGCGCGCCGGGGGCGGTCACCGTGCGGTCGATGGCCGCCAGCAGCGAGCCCTCGCGCGAGCCGGACTGCGAGCGCTCGATCTCCAGGCTGGCGCGGGTGGCCGGATCGATCGCCATCACGTCGGCCTCGCCGGCGCGGCGCGGGGCCGAGAGCGCCGGCGCGCGCCCCCCTTGAGTCGCCTCCAGGTGCGCGGCGATCAGGCCGAGCGCGCCCACCTCGGCGCCGGTCAGCGCGCCGAAGCCGTCCAGCGTCTCGACGCCGTAGAGGCGCTTCAGCCGGGCCTCGGAGGCCGACGGTTCGGCCAGCGCCTGCGCCATCGGCTGCACGAGGCCGCCGGCCGCCTTCAGCGCCGCGCCCACCCCCTCGTCGGCGAAGAGGCGGTCCGGGACCAGGATCTCCGAGGGCGCCAGCGCCGCCAGCGTCGAGGCCAGCGCCTCGCGGCCGAGCGCGAAGCACTCGACCTCGCCCGTGGAAAGCTCGACCGACGCGACGGCCGCCTGTCCGGCGCGAACCGCCACCGCCACCAGCCGGTTGGCGCCGCGCGCTTCCAGGAGGCCGTCCTCGGTGAGCGTGCCCGGCGTCACAACCCGGACGATGTCGCGGCGCACGATCGCCTTGCCGCCGCGTTTGCGCGCCTCGGCCGGGTCCTCCATCTGCTCGCAGACGGCGACCTTGAAGCCGGCGCGGATCAGCTTGGCGAGATAGGCCTCGGCCGCATGCACGGGCACGCCCGCCATCGGGATCGGCTGGCCGGCGTGCGTGCCGCGGTGGGTCTGGGTGATGCCGATCGCCGCGGCGGCCTTGATCGCGTCCTCGAAGAACAGCTCGTAGAAGTCGCCCATCCGGAAGAAGATCAGCGCATCGGGCTGGCGCGCCTTGGCGTCGAAGAACTGCGCCATCACCGGCGAGGCGCCGTCCGCCGAAATGGTCGTCTCGCTCGGGGGAATCGGCGCGTTCATCATGCCGGAAGCTAGCAGGATCGAGGGGCGGGGCCAGAGAGCGTCAGAGAGCGTCGGCATGCCTTGACGTGGGCACATGCGCACCCGACCTTCTCCAGTTGTGGAGAGCCTGCTCGACTATGTGATCTCCCCCGCGGGGCCCGGCGACGCCGCCGACCTCGCCAGCGTCCACGTGCGCGCCTGGCGCCAGACCTATCCGGGGATCCTGCCGCAGGCGGCGCTGATGCGGATGAGCGTGGCGGCGCACACACGGCGCTTCCGGCTCGAGCTGACCCGCGCCCAGAAAGGGCAGGTGACGCTGGTCGCCGAGGGCGCGGAGGGCGCCGTGGGGTACGCGTCGGGCGCGGTGTTGAACGGTGATGGCCGCGCCGCCGACGCGGAGGTCTTCACCCTCTACGTGCTGCGGGCCGCGCAAGGGCTGGGCGTCGGCCGCGCGCTGTTGCAGGCGCAGGCGCGGGTGCTGCAGGCCGAGGGCGCCAGGTCGCTGATGCTGTTCGTGCTCTCGCGCAACGAGCCGGCGCGCGGCTTCTACGAGCGGCTGGGCGGCGAAGCCTTCGCCGAGGTCGCCTCGCACGGCTGGGGCGAGGGCCTGACCGAGACCGCCTACCGCTGGCCCGATATCGCCGTCCTGGCTGGGTGACGGCATGCGCCTCCCCCCCCTTCATGGGGAGGGTCGGGCCGAAGGACCGCGGTGGGGGTGTCTGAAGCCGCAAACCCCGGCCTTCCAGCGAACCCCCGACTCCCCCACCCGGCCTCGCTTCGCTCGGCCACCCTCCCCATGAAGGGGAGGGACGACCCCAAAGCGGAGGGACGCGACGACGTGGCTCAGTTCGGGCGGGTGATGCCGTCCCAGAAGCGGCGGGCCTTGTGGAAGAAGGCGGCCTGGCGGGGGTGCTGCTGCTCGCCGCAGAGGCCGGCGAATTCGCGCAGCAGTTCCTTCTGGCGGGGGGTGAGCTTGGTCGGCGTCTCGATGAACAGCTCGACCACGAGGTCGCCGCGCTCGCGCGAGCGCAGCGAGGGCATGCCGCGGCCCTTCAGGCGCACGGTGCGCCCGGTCTGCGCGCCCTCGGGCACCTTGACCTCGATCCTGCACTCGCCGTCGCAGTTCTCGCCGCCCAGGAGGCAGGGCGCCTCGACCGCGCCGCCCAGCGCCGCGATCGCCATCGGCACCGGGACCGAGCAGAGCAGGTCGAGCCCGTCGCGCTCGAAGAGCTCGTGCGGCTTCACCGACAGGAAGATGTAGAGGTCGCCGCGCGGGCCGCCCCTCGCGCCCGCATCGCCCTCGCCGGCGAGACGGATGCGCGCGCCGTCGTCGACGCCGGGCGGGATCCGCACCTCGAGCGTGCGCTCGCGGCGGGTCTGGCCCTGGCCGTTGCAGGACTTGCAAGGGTCGAGCACCACGCGCCCGCCGCCGCCGCAGCGCGGGCAGGTGCGCTCGATGGTGAAGAATCCCTGGCTGGCGCGCACGCGGCCAAGGCCACTGCAGGTGACGCAGGCGGTGGGCTGGGCGCCCGGCGCGCAGCCGGAGCCCGTGCAGTCGTCGCAGGTCAGCGCCGCCGGGACCGTCACCTCGACGTCGGCGCCGGCGTAGGCCTGCTCCAGCGAGATCTCCAGGTCGTAGCGCAGGTCGGCGCCGCGGGTCGGGCCGCTCGGCCGGCGCTGCTGGCTGCGCCCGAACATCTCGCCGAAGACGTCGCCGAACACCTCGTTGAAGATGTCGTGCACGTCGGTGAAGCCGGCCTGGCCGTTGCCGTTGACCCCGGCGTGGCCGTAGCGGTCGTAGGCCGCGCGCTTCTGCTTGTCGGAGAGGACCGAGTAGGCCTCGTTGATTTCCTTGAACCGCGCGGCCGCGTCCTGGCAGCCGTTGTTGCGGTCGGGGTGGTGCTCCATGGCGAGCTTGCGGAACGCGGACTTCAGGCCCGCGTCATCGGCGCCGCGCTCGACCCCCAGGATGTCGTAATAATCTCGCATGGAAGCGTCAGCGGCCCCGGCTTCTCGCTGAAGTAAAACTTACAGACCACTGAAGTGGGCCATCGCCCGCCTCGCTGCAAGGCTCGTTGCGCGAGGCGGGCGACTTTGCCCGCGGAGGGCGGCGGCGACGTTCCCCAAGTGAGGCATTTTCGCCGCGGCCCGAGCCCGCGCCATGAGGCAAACCGTCACGCATCGCGTTGGCTTTCCTCATGGACGCCAGCTCATCGACCCCGCCGGCCCTCAGGCCGACTTCTGATCGTCGGAGACTTCCTCGAACTCGGCGTCGACGACGCCTTCGTCCGCCTCGCCGCCGGAAGCCGCTTCACCGGCCTCGCCGCCGCCAGACTGGGCCTTGTACATGGCCTCGCCCAGCTTCATCGAAGCCTGGGCCAGGTTCTGCGTCTTGGCCTGGATGGCGCTGGCGTCGTCGCCTTCGAGCGCGCTCTTCAGCTCGGCGACAGCGGTCTCGATCGCCGACTTCTCGGCGGCGCTGACCTTGTCGCCGTGCTCGGCGAGGGCCTTCTCGGTGGTGTGGATCAGGGCGTCGGCGTGGTTCTTCGCCTCGACCATCTCCTTGCGCTTCTTGTCCTCGGCGGCGTGCGCCTCGGCGTCCTTCACCATCTGGTCGATGTCGGCGTCCGAAAGGCCGCCGGTCGCCTGGATGCGGATCGACTGCTCCTTGGAGGTCGCCTTGTCCTTGGCGGAGACGTTGACGATGCCGTTGGCGTCGATGTCGAAGGTGACCTCGATCTGCGGCATGCCTCTGGGCGCCGGCGGGATGCCGACCAGGTCGAACTGGCCCAGCACCTTGTTGTCGGCGGCCATCGGACGCTCGCCCTGGAAGACCCGGATCGTCACGGCCGACTGGTTGTCGTCGGCGGTGGAGAAGGTCTGGCTCTTCTTGGTGGGGATCGTCGTGTTGCGCTCGATCAGCGGGGTGAACACGCCGCCCAGCGTCTCGATGCCCAGCGTCAGCGGGGTCACGTCCAGCAGCAGCACGTCCTTGACGTCGCCCTGCAGCACGCCGCCCTGGATCGCGGCGCCCAGCGCCACGACCTCGTCCGGGTTGACGCCCTTGTGGGGCTCACGGCCGAAGAACTCCTTCACCGCGTCGACCACCTTGGGCATGCGGGTCATGCCGCCGACCAGCACCACTTCGTCGATGTCGGTCTTCTTCAGCTGAGCGTCCTTCAGCGCCTGGTCGCAGGGGCCGATCGTCTTGACGATCAGGTCCTCGACGAGGGCTTCCAGCTTGGCGCGGGTCACCTTGATGTTGAGGTGCAGCGGGCCATTCTGGTTCATCGAGATAAAGGGCAGGTTCACCTCGTACTGCGCGACGGTGGACAGCTCCTTCTTCGCCTTCTCGGCCTCTTCCTTCAGGCGCTGCAGGGCGAGCTTGTCCTTGCGCAGGTCGACGGCCTGTTCCTTCTTGAACTCGTCGGCCAGGTAGTCGACGAGGCGAAGGTCGAAGTCCTCGCCGCCGAGGAAGGTGTCGCCGTTGGTCGCCTTCACTTCGAAGACGCCGTCGCCGATCTCCAGGATGGAGATGTCGAAGGTGCCGCCGCCGAGGTCGTAGACGGCGATCTTCTTGCCGTCGTTCTTCTCCAGGCCATAGGCCAGCGCCGCCGCGGTCGGCTCGTTGATGATGCGCAGCACCTCGAGGCCGGCGATCTTGCCGGCGTCCTTGGTGGCCTGGCGCTGGGCGTCGTTGAAGTAGGCCGGGACGGTGATCACCGCCTTCTCGACCTTCTCGCCCAGGTGCGCCTCGGCGTCCTGCTTCAGCTTCTGCAGGATGAAGGCGCTGATCTGCTGCGGGGAGTAGTCCTTGCCGTGGGCGCGCACCCAGGCGTCGCCGTTCGGCCCCTTGACGATCTCGTAGGGCACCATGCCCTTGTCCTTCTCGACCATCGGGTCGTCCCACTTGCGCCCGATCAGGCGCTTGATGGCGAAGAAGGTGTTCGACGGGTTGGTCACCGCCTGGCGTTTCGCGGGCTGGCCCACCAGCCGCTCGCCGTCATCCTGGATGGCGACGACCGAGGGCGTCGTGCGCGCGCCTTCCGCGTTTTCGATCACTTTCGGCTGCTTGCCGTCCATGATGGCCACGCACGAGTTGGTCGTGCCGAGGTCGATGCCGATAATCTTGCTCATGAGGACTTTCGTCTCGCTCCTTGATTGGCGAACGCTCGCGGGGGCCTTCAATCCTGAAGCGCCGGTTGCGGTCGTTCCCGGTTCGATTCGTCTCTCTGTTTATCGCGGGCGAGATAGCCCGCAAGGCGCTGCTCCAGTTGGAGGAAAGCGCGACCTCGGGTCCGATATTGGGGGTGATGCGCCGGCCTGCAAGGGCCTTTGTCGGCCGCTGTCCGACGCGCGTTTCGTCAGTGGTTGCGAGGGGTTCGCAACATGACCGTCGAAGGCTTTCGGCTGCTGCCCGGCCGCCTTGGCGTTGACGCCCAGCGCGCGCTCGCGGACGAGGTGCTGGCGCTGGCCGAGCACGCGCCGACCTACCGGCCGGTGACGCCCGGCGGCAAGTCGATGAGCGTCTCGATGACCAACCTAGGGCCGCTCGGCTGGGTGACCGACGCGGCCGGCTACCGCTACCAGCCGGACCATCCGCTCACGGGCGATCCATGGCCGCCGATCCCGGCGGCGCTGATCGCGCTCTGGACCGAGCTCTGCGATGCGCGCGTTCCGCCCGACTGCTGCCTGGTCAACTTCTACGACCCGGCCTCGCGGATGGGTCTGCACCGCGACGCCGACGAGGCCGATTTCCGCTTTCCGGTGCTCTCGGTCTCGCTGGGCGACACCGCGCTCTTCCGGCTGGGCGGCCTCCGCCGCGCCGACCCCACCGGCCAGATCCGGCTGACCTCGGGCGACGTCTGCGTGCTGGGCGGGCCGGCGCGGCGCGCCTACCACGGCGTCGACCGCATCATCCCGGGCTCGTCGCGGCTGCTGCCGGGCGGCGGCCGGCTCAATCTCACCCTGCGGCGCGCCGCTTCCGGTTGAGGCCCGGTTAAAGCCCGGTTGAAGCCCGGTTGAAGCTCTGGCTTGACGGTGAGGTAACCGCCGCCATTCTCCGCGCGTAATCACTTCAACTACCAGTGGGGAGAACGGGGCGATGGCGACGCTGAAGCGGCCGGACGGGAACCTGCCCGGGGACTTCCACCTTTCGCGCCGCGGCCTCGCCGGCGCGATCTTCGCCGGCTATGCGCTCGCCGCCTTCTCGGCCGAAGCCGAGCCGATCCACACAGGCGACGACGGCCTCGTCACCGAGACGGTGCAACTGGCCACTGCGGATGGGAGCCACATCCGCGGCTACATCGCCCGGCCCAAGGCGTCCGGCCGCTTCCCGGCGGTGATCGTCGTCAACGAGGTGTTCGGCCTGCACGCCTACATCCTCGACATCTGTCGGCGCTTCGCGCACCTCGGCTATGTGGCCATCGCGCCCGGCTACTTCGATCGCGCCGGCGATCCGGCCCCGCTGCCGATGACCCAGTTCGACCAGATCCGGAAGATCGTCGCCACCGCCACCGACCAGCAGGTGATGGGCGACACCGGCGTGGCGATCAAATACCTGCAGGCGCAGCCCTACGTGGAGGGCCGCAAGATCGCCATCACCGGCTTCTGCTGGGGCGGCAAGGTGGTGTGGAACGCCTGCCAGACCTTCCCGGAGCTGAAGGCCGGCGTCGCCTGGTACGGCCAGATGGCGCCCGTCGGCGACGCGCCGCCGGATCCGGCCAATCCGCGGCTCTGGCCGGTCGAGCATGCGGCCGACCAGAAGTGTCCGGTGCTCGGCCTCTACGGCGGCAAGGACCCGCTCAGCCAGGCCGTACCGCAGATGGAGGCGGCGCTGAAGGCGGCCGGCAAGACCGGCAGCATCCTTCACGTCTACCCGGACGCCGGCCACGGCTTCCACGCCGACTACCGCGACAGCTACGTCGAGGCCGACGCCAAGGATGGGTGGGCGCGGCTGCTGGCGTTCTACGCGGCGAACGGGGTGGCGCCACGGGCGTACAAAGCAACCTAGCCAGTGGCGGTTTTCGCGCTCCTATTCCTGTCGCCGCTGCGGCTGTACTGCGGCATTCAAACGGTGAGGGACGCTATGCGCCGCAGCTGGGCCATGACCGGGTTTGGCGTGTTGGTCATCGCGATCCTGATCGACCTCCACTACCGCGTCTTCACGGCCTCGCCGAATTTCTAGAGCGGCTTGAGTTCGCGCTGGATCGGGAAAAGAGCGGGTGGGCTCTCAGAGTCCGCGGCGGTAGCCCTTGCGCCCCCTCCACCCCCGCGCTGCGCGCGGCGGTCCCCCTCCCCCGTTTCGCTTCGCTACACGGGGCAGGAAGGAAGCGCTCCTCGCTCTTTCCTGCCCCGCGCAGCGGGGGAGGGGGACCGCCCGCCGCAGGCGGGTGGTGGAGGGGGCGCAACTGCCTTCGCCAAGTGGGCGCTTGATCTCGACGTGCTCTGCAGCGAAGGGCCTGGTCGCGCTACTTTCGCTCTGCGGCTCGCCAGCTCCCCTTGAGGGGAGCAGAGATCAGCCCCCGCGCAGTTTGCGGATCAGCGTTTCCAGGTCGCGGGCGAGTTGGGGGTCTCCGGCGCGCAGTTCCTCGATGCGGCGCACGGCGTGCAGGACGGTGGTGTGGTCACGTCCGCCGAAGCGGCGGCCGATGTCGGGCAGCGAGCGGGTGGTCAGCTGCTTGGCCAGCCACATCGCCGCCTGCCGCGGCCGCGCCACCGAACGGGTGCGCCGCTCGGAGATCAGGTCGGCCTGCTTCAGGCTGTAGTATTCGGACGTCGCCTTCTGGATGTCGTCGACGGTGACGCGCTTGTCGCCGCCGCGCAGCGTCGGCCCGAGGAACGCCTGCGTCTCCTCCAGCGTCAGCCCGCCAACCCCGGCGCCGGCGCGGACGATCAACGTGTTCAGCGCGCCTTCCAGCTCGCGCACGCTGTCGGTGAAGCGGTCGGCCAGGAACTGCGCCACCTCCGGCCGCAGCTGGGCGGCGACGCCCTGCTGGTGGCAGAGCAGCGCGGCCTTGCGCTCCAGAATGTCGATCCGCAGCGACCGGTCGGCAGGATCGATCCCGCAGACCAGGCCGGCCGACAGGTGCGAGCGTAGCCGCGCGTCGATCTCCGACAGCGCCGCCGGCGGCCGATCGGCCGAGAACACTACGCGCCGCCCGTCTTCCATCAGCGCATGCAGCGTGTGGAAGAGCTCTTCCTCGCTCGACTGCTTGCCCCCGATGAAGTGGACGTCGTCGATCAGCAGCAGGTCGGCCGAGCGCAACAGGTCCTTGAAGTCCGCCGCCTTGCGCTCCATCAGCGCCCGCACGAACAGCGACAGGAAGCGCTCGGCGGTCAGGTAGACCACCTTGCGGTCCGGCGCGCTGCGCATCGCTTCCCAGGCGATCGAGTTGAGCAGGTGGGTCTTCCCGAAGCCGTAGGCGCCGTGGAAGACGACCGGGTTGAAGTGCCCGTCGGCCCACGAGGCCACCCGGCGGGCGACCGCCAGCGCGAACTCGTTCGACGGGCCTTTGACGAAGGTGTCGAAGGTGAAACGATCCTGCAGCCACTGGGTGCGGGTGGGGCGCGCGGACGCGATCGGCGCGATCGTCGGGCTGTCGGTGGACACTGGATCGGCCTCCAGGATCATCGCCGCCGGCGGCGCTTCGCCGCCCTCGGCCTCGAACTCCAGGCGCGACTTCAGGTTCAGCACGCGCCCTTCCGGATCGTAGATCGCCCAGAGCTCGCCGATCCGCCGCCAGGCGTATCTGCGGATCCAGTCGCGCGCGAGGCCGGTGGGGGTGACCAGGCACAGCTCGCCCCCCGGCGCGGTGCGAAGGCAGGCGTGCGCCACCCAGGATCCAAAGGTGTCGTCCCCCAGCTCGCCGCGCAGCGCCTGGCTGGCCTTCATCCACACGCCCGCAGGCGTCACGGACGCCATCTCCGCCAATCCCTTGTTCGCCATCGACCCTTCTCGCCCCGTATCCCGAACCCCTCCGCCCGTCCCGCGGGCGGAGGCTTACTGCGCGTTCCCCCTTGCGCAGCTCACGCATACAGATGCACTCTCGGACACGTGCGGTCGCTTACTTGCTCCCGCCGCCCAATCATCAGTACAATGTAATGCTTTGAGGAGCCCAGACTACGCCGGCTCCGGGGGGCGTCAATCGCGAATCTAAGCTTCGATTGCGCAAAAACCGCTTGACATTTGAGCCTCCCAAACAGGCCAAGGCTTAGCGCAATGCGTGCGGCTTTTTGGCATTACAATTAGGCGGAAATCGGCCTATTCGGCCTTCGGGCGCAAAACGCCGATCGCGGAGCATGCTCCGGCGAATACTTTAGCTAGATCAGATGTTTGTGCTCAGGCGGGCGGCGTTCAGGCCGCCTGCGCCTTCCTCAGCCGGGCGGCCAGGCGCGACACTTTTCGCGAACCTGTGTTCTTGTGCATCACGCCTTTGCCGACCGCCCGCATGAGCTCGGACTCGGCCTGGGTGAAGGCGTTCCTGGCGGCGCCCAGATCGCCCGATTCCAGCGCTTCTTCGAACTTGCGCACGAACGTGCGAACGCGCGAGCGGCGCGCCTTATTGACCTCGGTTCTGCGTGCGATCTTGCGGATCGCCTTCTTGGCCCCGGGGTTGTTCGCCATATTCCTTGCGTAGCCTCGAACGGCGCCTGCGGACCGGCGCCTCTGAAAAAAGGAGCGGCGATATACGCCGAAGGGCTCCGAAGGGTCAATGCGGCGAGCCGGGACTTTTTCGCGCGCGAGGCGCTCCGGCGCGGCAGTCTCGCCCTACGAGGGGCCGTCCACCCGCAAGCCGCGGGCCCGCAACAGGGCGGGCAGGCCCTC
>DATNEH010000279.1:0-17531 GCA_035553015.1 Caulobacteraceae bacterium
GGCTGACCGGCCATGCCTCGTGCGAGGCCGCATCCATCCGGTCCTTGGCGCGCAGCAGGCGGCGGAGCAGACGGGGGTCCTGAGGAGCGGCGGGGGACGGCATCAAGCGAGTTTAGGCGCTGAGAACTATCGTTCGCCAGCGCGGCTGGAGGGCCGAAGGTGCGGGACCTAAACGTCCAGGTCCTCCGCCGCGAACTCGGCGTTTTCCTGGATGAAGCGGAAGCGGCCTTCGGGTTTGCGGCCCATCAGCGTCTCCACCAGGCTGGCGACGGTTTCCTCGGCGCGGGGCAGGCTGATCCTCGCCATCGACCGCGTCTTGGGGTCCATGGTGGTTTCCTTGAGCTGGGCGGGCATCATTTCACCCAGGCCCTTGAAGCGGCCGATCTCGGGTTTCTTGCCCTTGAAGACGCCGGCCATCAGCTCGTCCTTGTGGGCGTCGTCTCTGGCGTACTCGGTCTTGCCGCCATGGCTCAGGCGATAGAGCGGGGGAAGGGCGAGATAGAGTTTCCCGGCGCGGATCAGGTCGGGCATCGTGCGGTAGAAGAAGGTGATCAGCAGGGACGCGATGTGGGCGCCGTCGACGTCGGCGTCGGTCATGATGATCACGCGCTCGTAGCGCAACGCCTCCTCCTTGAAGCGGGCGCCGGTCTCGACGCCGAGCGCCAGCGTCAGGTCGGCCAGCTCCTTGTTGGCGCGCAGCTGGTCGAGGCTGGCGGAGGCGACGTTGAGGATCTTGCCGCGCAAGGGGAGGATCGCCTGGGTGCGGCGGTCGCGCGCCTGCTTGGCCGAGCCGCCGGCGCTGTCGCCCTCGACGATGAAGATCTCGGCGCCGTCGACCGCGCTCCCGGAGCAGTCGGCGAGCTTGCCCGGCAGGCGCAGCTTGCGGGTGGCCGAGGCGCGGGCAACCTCCTTCTCCTTGCGCCGCTTCAGGCGCTCCTCGGCGCGGTCGGCGACGAAGTCGAGCAGGGCGTCGGCGGCCTTCGGCTGGCCGGCCAGCCAGTGGTCGAACGGATCGCGCAGCGCGCCCTCGACCAGGCGCTGAGCGTCGGCCGACGAGAGCCGCTCCTTGGTCTGACCCTGGAACTCCGGGTTTCTGACGAAGACGCTGATCATCGCGCCGGCCTCGGCCATGACGTCGTCGGCGGTGATCAGGGCGCCGCGTTTCTCGTTCTTCAGCTCGGCATAGGCCTTGAGACCGCGGGTCAGCACCGCACGCAGGCCGGCCTCGTGCGTGCCGCCCTCGGGCGTCGGGATGGTGTTGCAGTAGGAGCGGATGAAGCTGTCGGCCTCGCCGAAGCCCTCCGGCGTCCAGGTCACCGCCCATTCGACGGCGCCGGCTTCCCCTTGGCGATCGATGCGGCCGGCGAACGGCTCGGCGGTGATCGTCGAGCGCGCGCCCACCATCTCGGCCAGGTAGTCGGCGAGGCCGTTCGGGAAGTGGAACACCGCCTCCTCCGGCGTCGCGTCGGTGATCCGCTCCTTGGCGCACTTCCAGCGGATCTCGACGCCGCGGAAGAGGTAGGCCTTCGAGCGCGTCATGCGCAGCAGCCGCGCCGGCCTGAAGGCGGCGTCCTCGCCGAAGATCACCGGGTCGGGCGTGAACGTCACCTGGGTGCCGCGCTTGCGGCCGGCAGGGCCCAGCTTCTCCAGCTTCGAGGTGGGCTTGCCGCGGCTGAACGTCTGGCGCCACTCGAAGCCGTCGCGCCACACGGTCACCTCGACCCGCTCGGAAAGGGCGTTGACCACCGAGACGCCGACGCCGTGCAAGCCGCCGGAGGTCTCGTAGGCCTTGCCGGAGAATTTCCCGCCCGAGTGCAGCATGGTCATGATGACCTCGAGCGCCGACAGCTGCGGGAACTTCGGATGCGGATCGACCGGCATGCCGCGCGCGTCGTCCTTGACGGTGACCGAGCCGTCGGCGGCGAGGGTCACCTCGATCAGCTTGGCGTGGCCGCCGATCGCCTCGTCGACGGCGTTGTCGAGCACCTCGGCGAAGAGGTGGTGCAGGGCGCGCTCGTCGGTGCCGCCGATGTACATGCCCGGGCGCTTGCGGACCGGCTCCAGGCCTTCCAGCACCTCGATGTCCTTGGCCGAGTAGCTGGACCCCGCGGGCCGCGGCTCGTGCGCCTCCGAGAGCGGCGCGGCCGGCGCGGGATTGAGGGCGTCGTCGAAAAGCGAGGGCTGGGCCGCGGACTTGGGCATGGAATCACGTTTAGCAGCGAATCAGGCGGGCTGCTTCAGCGCCTGCCTCGCGCCAGCCAATCAACCTTCGAGCGCGGCGCCGCCAAGCCGGCGGGTTGTTGCGCCTGCCAGAATGCGACGGCCGGTCGCGGCGGCGGTTACGGATGATTCAACTCGTCGGCGGATAGTAGGCGGACGATACGTGGTCCAACGAGACCTCGGGGGAAAATATGGCCAGGCGTGTAAGGCTTGCGAGCGTCCAGCGTGCGGTCGAGCGGCCGCCGGAACGAACCCGGGTGCTCATCGTCGACGACCTGCCGCAGAACCGGCTGCTGCTCGGCGTGCTCTGCGAACAGCTGGGGCTGCAGCACGAGCCGGCGGAGAACGGCTACGAGGCGGTGGAAGCCGCCCGGTCGGGCCGCTTCGACCTGGTGCTGATGGACATCCTGATGCCGCGGATGGACGGCATGGCCGCGACGCGGGCGATCCGCGCGCTGCCGGGCCCCCCCGCCGAGGTCCCGATCATCGCGGTGACCACGGCCGCGGCGCCCGGCGAGGTGCTGCGCTACCTGTCGGTCGGGATGAACGACGTGGTGGCCAAGCCGGTGATCCGCGAGCGCCTCGCCGAAGCGATCGCCACCGCGCTCGCCGCCCGTACCCCCACCGCTGAGGCCAGCGAGCGCAGCGCGGCCTAACCCCGGCCCCGCGGCGGGCCGGCCATCACGATGCGCGAGGGGGTCCTGGCCAGCGCGACGGTGACGGGGCGCGGCTGCGCGCGCATGTCCAGGTAGGGCGTCGGGCCGATCAGCTTGAAATCGAAGACGGGCAGCGGGCGCTCGCTGGCGTCGGCGAGGATCGCCCGGCCGGTCCCGGCGTCCGGGAAGTAGACGCAGGCGAGGCCGTGGCCGACCGCGCCCGGATCGCCGTCGCTGAAGATCACCATGGCGGCGTTGACCTGCGCCAGCGTCGCGGCGAGCTCGGGCACGGCCAATCGGTCGGCCGGCGCCAGGGTGGCGCGCAGCTCCATCGCCATGTCGAAGTCCGGCCCGTCGACCTCGAAGGTCTCGCGCCGCTTCAGCTGGTCGAGGGTGGGCAACTGGGTCACCCAGCCATCGGCGTCGACGGCCAGCGGCGTCGTCGAATGGTCGCGGTGGATGATCTGCGCCTTGACGTCGGGCGCCGGCTTGCCCTTGCGGACCGCGCGGTAGGCCAGCTGGAAGCGGTCGCGCTGCGCCGGCTTCAACGCGAGATACTGGTCGAGCAGCAGGAAGGCGTCGGCGAGCCCTATGCGGGTGACGCCGGCGTTCGCGGGCGGGCCGACAGCGAGCGCCGGGGCGGCGAGGGCCCCGATCGCGGCGGCCAAGCTTCGGGTCAGGGCGCGTCTGTGCAAGCTGGTGCTCATGGGATGTCGGGCGATCGGCGAAGGGGCGAGCGGCGGGGTCACGCGCCTTTCGGATGGCCGCCGATCAGCACGCGCGAGGGCGCCTTGGCGAACACCACCGCCTTCGCCCCGACGGTCTTGGCCGGCTCGAAGTAGGCGATCGGGCCGATGGTCGGCACGTTCACCACCGGCAGCGGGCTCTCGCGCCCGTCGGCCAGCACGTCGCGGCCGCCGCCGGCGTCCGGGAAGTAGGCCGCGGTCATCTTGGGGATCAGCATGGCGGCCGGGCCGGCGGCCTTGGCGATGGCGGCGTTGGCCTGGACCAGCGCGGCGGCCAGCTCGGCCGCATCGATGCGGGTCGAGGGCGCGATCGCGCAGCGCGCCTCGGCCGCCAGCTTGAACGGCTGGCCGGCGATCACGAACTGGCCGGGGCCCTTCAACTCGGCGAGCGAGGGAAGGCGGGTGGTGAGGAAGCCGGCGCGGTCGAACGCGAGCGGGATGGCGGCGCCGCCCGCCCCGACGATGCTCGCCTTGACGTCGGAGACCGGGCGCTTGTCGCGGGTGGCGCGGTAGGCGAGATAGAAGCGGCTGCGCTCGCCCGGCGGCACGCCGAGGTAGGCCTCCAGCATCGGGAACGCCTTGCTGAGCGCGACGCGCTGGTCGTCGGCGAGGGCGAGGCCAGGGACGACGAGTGGCGGCGCGGCGGCCGCAGCGGCGATCAGGGCGAGCAGTTCACGACGGCGCATGGCGCGCTTCCCTTTCGAGGCCGAAATCGTCCCGCTCCAAATCAGAGCCTAACCAAGATCGCGCGCGCCCGCCATGGGCCCTGCTCTCTCAGTCTGCCGGCGCCCCGACTTGTTGGCAGCCCCAACGCGCTGGCGCCCTTAGGTCAACCCGCCTAGGGTGACGCCAAAGCAGAGGCGGGGCCGAGCCCGCCCGGATTTCAAAAGGGAGCGATTTCATGGGTCACGTCACCGCGGTCGACGAGAAGACCGGCCGCAAATTCTATCTGGACGATCCGGACGACCTGAAGCCGGGCGAGCCGGTCACCTTCATCCTCAACCTGCACGGCGGCGGCTCGGTCGGCGCCTGGCAGCGCGCCTATTTCCCGGCCGTCGACTACCGCAACCAGCACCGGCTGGTGATCGCCACGCCCTCGGCCGCCACCAAGGAGCCTGCGCGGCGCTGGGTCGGCGAGGCCGACGACGACCACCTCCACAACGTCGTGAACTACGTGTTCGACAAGTATGGCCTGACGAACATCCGCGCTTTCTGGCTCGCCGGCCACTCGCAGGGCGGCATGACTTCGAGCCGGCTGCTGCGCGAGGACCCGTTCTTCCAGGATCGCGTCGACGGCTGGCTCAGCCTCTCGGGCGGGCGGATCGGCCCGGCCGAGCGCGCGCCGAACGCCGGCCCGCCACGCCAGCCCGGCGAGCAGCCGATGATCCGCCCGGCGCCGCCGGAGCCGCCCCCGGTCGAGATGAGCTTCATCTACACGACCGGCGAGCACGAGATCGCCGGCCTGCCGGAGACCTCGCCCTGGGCCGCGAAGTATGGCGCAGGCCCGCGCGAGCGGCGCCCCGACATCGTCGACACCGTCGCCGGCCAGATCCACGACACCCGCTGGGACCTGCCGGACGGCGGCTCCAAGTCGACGCCGGCCTGGGGCCTGAAGCCGGGACCGGGCACGGCGCAGATGTGGGTCTACCCGGGTGCGCGCGACGGCCGGGTGATCGCCGACGTGGTGCGGCTCGGCAAGGGCCACACCGAAGGCCTGGAGCCGAAGGTCACCGAAGCGCTGATCGCGCTCATGGTCTCGGCGCCGGGCGGCAAGGCGCAGCAGGCCGCGGCGGCGAAGGTGAGCGCTTAGGCGTCGACAGGCGAACGCGCCGCAGGCGCCGTCTTTAACCGCAGAGCACGCAGGGAAGGCGCGGAGGTCGCAGAGAGCCCGCACCCCTCTGCGTCCTCTGCGTCTCCTCCGCGACCTCTGCGGTTAGAAGCGACGGCTCCGCCGCCCATCGCTCTCCGCAGGGAGCGCAGTCGCTGCTGACGCGATTGGGCTTCCTTGGCTTATGCTCGTCCGCCGACGAAGGAGCGCCGGCATGAGCGATGAGTGGAAGCTGCCGTGGGAGGGCGGGTGCCGGTGTGGGGGCGTGCGTTTCCGCGTGACGGCGCCGCCGTTCCTGTCCAGCGCGTGCCATTGCAGCGGCTGCCAGCGGATGACGGCGAGCGCCTTCACGCTGTCGCTCGGCGTCCCGCGGGACGCTTTCGAGGTCACGAAAGGCGAGCCGGTGCTGGGCGGCGTGGGCGATCCGCCGATCCACTACCATTGCCCGCACTGCAAGAGCTGGGTCTTCACGCGGCCGGTCGAGCCGGCCTACTTCGTCAATGTCCGGACCACGATGCTGGACGATCACGGCTGGGCGCAGCCGTACGTGGAGCTCTACCGCGGCGAGGGCTTCGCCTGGGCCGCGACCGGCGCGAAGCACAGCTACGAAGCCATGCCGGCCGAAGCGGACTGGCCGCGCCTGGTCGCCGACTACGCGAAGGAAGGCGCGCGGCCCTAAGCCCGCGACCGGGGGCTTGCGCTCGCGCCGCCGGGCGCCGATGCTTCGAGAGACTGACGACGCTGCGAGGCCAGCCATGTGCCGCAACATCAAGACGCTGTTCAACTTCGACCCGCCGGCCACCGAGGACGAGATCCGCGCCGCCTCGCTGCAGTTCGTGCGCAAGCTCTCCGGCTTCACCGCGCCCTCGAAGGCCAACAAGGCGGCGTTCGATGCGGCGATCGACGAGGTCGCCGCCGCAGCGACCCGGCTGCTGGTGAGCCTGGAGACCAACGCCTCGCCGCGCGATCGCGAAGTCGAAGCGCAGAAAGCCAAGGCGCGCGCGGCGGAGCGCTACGGGCGGGTCCTGGCTTAGCGGAACCCACCCCTTATTCCGCTCTTCGCCGCGGAGCCGGGGATCCAGGTGTTTTATCGAAGAGCGCCGAGGCCGGCAGAAAGCCTGGGTGCCCGGCTTCGCGGGGAAGAGCGGAGGTTGCGGCCGGGATCGCGGCTGACAGCCGCAAGGCTTAGCGCTCAGTCCACCCCCCGCGCCGCGGCTTCCAGCGCGGCGTAGTCCGCGAAGCCGGTGGCGGGGGTCACCAGGTCGGCCCACTTCGCGTCGATCGCGGCGGCCACCGACGCCGGCAGCTCGGCCTTGTGGCCGCCGACGCCGCCCTTGCGCACCTTGGCGGAGTCGCTGCCCGGCGGCAGGCCGCAGCGGGTCTCGGAGACCTCGCGCATCATGGCGTCGTCGAACTTGTCCTTGTGGGCCAGCATGTAGGCGATCGACGAGCGTTCCAGCGTCAGCGACAGCAGGTCGTCGCTGAGAGGCAGGTCGCAGAAGGCGGCGAGGCGGCGGATGTGGCCGGCCGGATCGGCGGTCATCGCCTCGTAGGTAAAGACCAGCACGTTCGGCTCGCTCCGCACGTTCCACCAGCTCAAGAGGTGCTTGAAGTAGCCCTCGTTCTGCATCCAGTGCGGGACGAAGTCCTCGATCGAAACGGCGCCTGGCTCCAGGAACCAGCCCTCCATGAACCGGTACATCGAGACCAGCGCGTCCTTCGGGTCGCGCAGCGCCACCACGTATTTGGCGCCCTTGGGGATCGCGTCGTAGGCGAGATGGCTCTTGAAGCCACGCGGCTCGGCCCGCTGCGGCGCCTCGATGTCGAGCCCGACGATCTTCGCCGTCTCGATCCACGGCACGACGCGGGAGATGTCGTCGAAATCCATGTCGCCGCCAGTGCGCAGCGTGTGGAATGTCTGTTGCAGCCAGGTGGTGCCGCACTTGCCGAACGGCGTGATGACGACGTCGGTGGGACGCGGCCGGTAGGCCTTGACGCCGCCGCCCCAGTCCTCCGGCCCGGCCATGCGGCTCTGGATCTCGCGCATCTCGGCGAGGCTGCGCGCGCGATGCGGCGCGATGACGGCGTCGTCCAAGGTCCACCCCCCGAAGGTCAAGCGCATCCGCCGGCGCGTCCGCCCATGCTGCGGCGCCGCCGCGCCCCAAGTCCAGCCCCAGTCTGGCGAGACCAGCCTGGCAAGCCCGAGTTTGGTCAGCTCAAGACTGGGCTCGACGAGCGGAGCAATTCGGGCGTCTGATGCGTTCCCGACTGAGGCAGCGCTGGGAGGCGAACGGCATGATCCACTTCCTCGTGTTCCTGATCACCGGCCTCGTCGCCGGCGTTGTCGCCGACCATCTGATGGGC
This sequence comes from Caulobacteraceae bacterium, assembly GCA_035553015.1. GTDB lineage: Bacteria > Pseudomonadota > Alphaproteobacteria > Caulobacterales > Caulobacteraceae > Acaudatibacter. The sequence goes on from DATNEH010000279.1 coordinate 7,815, forward strand.
CGGCGGCACGGCTGGCTGGTGGCGATGATCATCGGCATCATCGGCGGCCTGATCGGCGGCTGGCTCGCCACCCACTTCCACGTGCTGGCCCGCCTGCACATCCACGCGTCGGGCCTGGAAGGCTGGCTGGTGGAGGTGGCGATCGCCGTGATCGGCGCGGTGCTGCTGCTCTTCGTGCTCGGCCTGTTCCGGCGACGAGGGCCGTGAGATTCAGGCGGCGATGAGGTCCGCCACCGCGCGTTTGGCCATCGTGCGGACCAATTGGGCGCGGAACTCGGCGGAGGCGGCGAGGTCGCTGTTGAAGCGGCTGGAGTCGATCGTCACGCCGTCCAGCGCCGCCGGGTCGAGGCGGGCGGCGAGCGCCTGCTCGAGGGCCGTCGCGCGAAACGCGCAAGGCCCCGCGCCGGTGACGCCGACCCGGATGTCGCCGGCGCCGAAATCGGCCACGAAGACGCCCGCCACCGCGTAGCGCGAGGCCGGGTGTGGGAACTTGCGGTAGGCGGCGCGGCGCGGGACCGGGAAGGCGATCTCGCGGATGAGCTCTCCACTCTGCAGCGCCGTCTCGAAGAGGTCCTTGAAGTAATCCGCCGCGGCGATCTCGCGGTGGTCGGTGCGGATCGTGGCGCCCAGTGCGATGACGGCGGCCGGGTAGTCGGCGGCCGGGTCGCTGTTGGCCACCGAGCCGCCGATCGTGCCGCGATTGCGCACTTGCGGATCGCCGATGCCGCCGGCCAGCGCGGCCAGCGCCGGGATCGCGCGCTGCACGTCCGGCGAGGCGGCGACCGCCGCGTGGCGGGTCATCGCGCCGATGACGAGCGCGCCGCCCTCGGTGCGCACGCCGGCGAGGTCGCCGAGCGCGCCGAGATCGACCAAATCGCTGGGCTGCGCGAGCCGCTGCTTCAGCGTCGGGATCAGCGTCATGCCCCCGGCGAGGTAGGCGCCGTCTTCCGCGCTTTGGCGAAGCGAGAGCGCGTCGGCGAGGTTGCTGGGGCGGTGGTAGGCGAAGTCGCGCATCTTCCAACTCTCCCTCTAGGCGCCCTGCAGCGCGCGCCAGACCCGCTCGGGGCTGGCCGGCATGGCGATGTCCTTGACGCCGAGCGCGTCGGTCACCGCGTTGATGATGGCGGCCGGCGCGCCGATCGCGCCAGCCTCGCCGCAGCCCTTGGCGCCCAGCGGATTGTGGGTGCAGGGGGTGACCGTGGTCTCCACCGAAAAGCTCGGCAGGTCGCCGGCCCGCGGCATCGCATAGTCCATGAACGAGCCGGTGATCAGCTGGCCGGTGTCGTCGTAGACGCCGTGCTCCAGCAGCGCCTGGCCGATGCCCTGCGCGACGCCGCCGTGCACCTGGCCCTCGACGATCATCGGGTTGATGATCTCGCCGAAGTCGTCGACCGCAGTGAAGGCAACGACTTTCACCACGCCGGTCTCCGGGTCGATCTCCACCTCGGCGATGTGGCTGCCGGCCGGGTAGGTGAAGTTCTTCGGATCGTAGAAGGTCTTCTCCGAGAGGCCGGGCTCCAGGCCCTCGGGGAAGTTGGCCGGCACGTAGGCGGCCAGCGCCACCTCGCCGAAGGTCATCTGCCGGTTGGTGCCGCGCGCGCGGTAGACCCCGTCCTCGAAGTCGATGTCGTCGGGCGTGGTCTCCAGCATGTGGCCGGAGATCTTCTTGCCCTTCTCGATGACCTTCTCGGCGGATTTGACGAGGGCCGAGCCGCCCACCGCCAGCGAGCGCGAGCCGTAGGTGCCGAGGCCGAACTCCATGCGGCCGGTGTCGCCGTGCACCACCTCGACTTGCTCGATCGGGATGCCGAACTTGGTCGCCACCACCTGCGCGAACGTGGTCTCATGGCCCTGGCCGTGGCTGTGCGAGCCGGTAAAGACCGTGACCGAGCCGGTGGGGTTCACGCGGACCTCGCCGCTCTCGTAGAGGCCGACGCCGGCCCCCAGCGAGATGGCGAGCTGCGAGGGGGCGAGCCCGCAGGCCTCGATGTAGCAGGAGTAGCCCAGCCCGCGCTTCATGCCGCGCTTCTCCGCCTCGGCGCGCCGCTGCGGGAAGCCCGCGACGTCGGCCAGCGTCAGCGCCCGGGCGAGGCTCTGCTCGTAGTCGCCGATGTCGTAGACCAGCGCGACCGGCGTCTCGTACGGGAACTCGTGGATGAAGTTGCGCCGGCGGATCTCGGCCGGATCGAGCTTCAGCTCACGCGCGGCGGTCTCGACCAGCCGCTCCACGACATAGGTGGCTTCCGGCCGGCCCGCGCCGCGGTAGGCGTCGACCGGCGCGGTGTTGGTGTAGACGCCGTCGACCTCGACCCAGATCGCCGGCGTCCGGTACTGGCCGGCCAGCAGCGTGCCGTAGAGATAGGTCGGCACGGAGGAGGCGAAGGTCGAGAGGTAGGCGCCGAGGTTGGCGCGGGTGTGCACCCGCAGGCCCAGGAACGTCCCCTGCGCGTCCATCGCCAGCTCGGCGGTGGTCAGGTGGTCGCGGCCGTGCGCGTCGGAGAGGAAGGCCTCGGAACGGTCGGCCGTCCACTTCACCGCCCGGCGCAGCTCGCGCGCGGCCCAGGCGGCGGCGGTCTCCTCCGGGTAGATGAAGATCTTCGAGCCGAAGCCGCCGCCGACGTCCGGCGAGATCACCCGCAGCTTGTGCTCGGGCGCCAGGCCGACGAAGGCGCTCAGCACCAGCCGCTCCAGATGCGGGTTCTGCGAGGTGGTGGTCAGCGTGATCTCGTCGGAGGCCGCGTCGTAGTTCGCCAGGCAGGCGCGCGGCTCGATGGCGTTGGGGATCAGCCGGTTGTTGGCGAACTCCAGGCGGGTGACGTGGGCTGCGGCCGCGAAGGCCGCCTCGGTCTTCGCCTGGTTGCCCAGCGCCCAGTGGAACGAGCGGTTCTGCTCGATGCCCTCATGGATCTGCGGGCCGTCCATGGCGGTGGCGAGATTGGCCGCCGGCGGCAGGTCCTGGAAGTCGGCCTCGATCGCCTCCGCGCCGGCCCGGGCCGCCTCGAGGCTGTCGGCGATCACCACCGCGTAGGGCTCGCCGACGAAGTTGACCACGCTGATCGCGAGCGGCGGGCGCGGCGCGACCTTCATGTCGGTCCCGTCGGTGGACTTGACCAGCCAGCCGCAGGGCAGGGCGGCGATGCCCCCGGCCGCCAGGTCGGCGCCGGTGAACACCGCGACGACGCCCGGGCTCGCCTTCGCGGCGGCCGTGTCGACTTTGGCGAGCCTGGCGCGAGCGTAGGGCGAGCGGGCGAACACCGCGTAGGCCTGGCCCGCGGCGGCGAGGTCGTCGGTGTAGCGGCCGCGGCCGGTGATGAAGCGGATGTCCTCGCGGCGGCGGACGGGCTGACCGATCATGCCGTTCATCGCGGCGTCCTCTCTTATGCGTTCGCGCCGGCGGCGAGCAGCACCGCGCGGACGATGTTGTGGTAGCCGGTGCAGCGGCAGAGGTTGCCGGCGAGGCCCTCGCGCACCTTGGTTTCATCCAGCCGCTCGCCGCTCTCCACCAGGTCGAGCGCGGCCATGATCATGCCCGGCGTGCAGAAGCCGCACTGCAGGCCATGGGTCTCCTGGAACGCCGCCTGCAGCGGGTGCAGGGCGCCCGGCGCGCCGAGCCCCTCGATGGTGGTGACCTCGGCGCCTTCGGCCTGGCCGGCCAGCACCGTGCACGACTTCACCGCGCGCCCGTTCATGCGCACGGTGCAGGCGCCGCACTGGCTGGTGTCGCAGCCGACGTGCGTGCCAGTGAGCCGCAGGTCGCTGCGCAGGATGTCGACCAAGAGCGCGCTCGGCGCAGCGTCGATCTCTCGCGGGACGCCGTTCACCACCATCGACAGCTTCACCGGCGTCCTCCTATTTCGTTGTTGCGGCGACCCTATCGCGCCGTCAGCCACCACGCCACCAGCGCGGCTATGACGAGCACCGCGGCAAGGCCGCCCCAGACCAGCGCGCCGCCCCGCGTCGCCGCCTGTGCGGCGGGCACGTCGCCGGTCGGCACGGGCACGGGGGTCGCGGCGCCGCCGGGTTCGCCAGCCGCCGCCGCGTCTGGCGTGGCCGGTTCTTCGAGCTCGCGGGCGAAGGCGTTGAAGAAGTCGTCGGCGGTCTTGCGGGCGGCCGCATCGATCAGCCGCTGGCCGACCTGCGCGAGCTTGCCGCCGACCGAGCCTTCGGCCGTGTAGGCGAGCACCGTCGCCGCGCCGTCCTCGGCGAGCTTGACGCGGGCCTGGCCCTTGGCGAAGCCGGCCGCGCCGCCCTTGGCGCTGACCTCCAGCGTGTAGCCGTTCGGCGGATCGAGGTCCTTCAGGGCGATGTCGCCGGAGAAGACCGCGCTCACCGGGCCGACCCTGGCGCGCACCCTGGCCGTCAGCGTCTCCGGGCCGGTGCGCTCGAGCGCTTCGCAGCCCTCGATGCAGCGCTTCAGCACCGCCGGATCGTTGAGCGCCGCCCAGACCCTGTCCCTGGGCGCCGCGATCCGATGCTCCCCGGCCTGTTCCATCGTGCCATATGGCCGCCCGTTTCGGGCGCGGGCAAGCGCCGGCGTGCTAAACGCCCTCGCATGGACCGCATCGCCGTTCGCCTCACGATCCGCGGGCGCGTGCAGGGCGTCGGCTATCGCTGGTGGGCGCAGCGCGAGGCCCGCCGCCTGGGGCTCGACGGCTGGGTGCGCAACCGATCGGACGGCGCGGTGGAACTGCTGGCCGCGGGTTCGAGCGAAGCAGTGGCCGAACTGGCAGACCTCTGCCGGCGCGGGCCGCCGTCCGCCCGAGTCACGGCGGTCGAGCCTGCGAGCGCGAGCGCAACGGACATTCCGGCGGGGTTCGAAGAACGGCCGACGGCCTAGGGGCGCCGTCGCGATAGCCTTGTCAGCCCGCGCCAACTGGCCTTCTCTCGGCGCATGACGCTGGCTGACACCGTCGCCGAGGTCGATACCGCCGCCGCCAAGGCGCAGCTGCGGCGCGAGGGGTTCGCGATCATTCCGGGCGTGCTGGGCGCGGCGGCCTGCGCGGACGTGCGGCGGCGGCTGTGGCGGGCGGCTGAGGAGAGCGAGCGGCGCGGTGCGCCGACCCGCAACATCGGCATCGACCCGAACGAGCACAACGTGCGCGTCTTCGGCCTGCTCGAGCTCGATCCGGTGTTCGTGGAGCTGATCCAGCACCCGCTCGGGATCGAGCTGGTGACCTCGCTGCTGGGCCCCGGCTTCCTGATCTCCAACTTCACCGCCAACATCGCCCTGCCGGGGTCGCAATCGATGCATCCGCACTCGGACCAGTCGATCGTGGTCCCCGAGCCGTGGCTGCAACCCTGGTCGATCAACATCATCTGGTGCCTGACCGACGTCCACGCCGACAACGGCGCGACGCTCTACCTGCCGATGAGCCACCAGATCGGCTGGGCCAAGGACGTGCCGGCCGATCCGCGCGCCGGCATGCGTCCGTTCGAGGCCCCGGCCGGCTCGATCATCGCGATGGACGGGCGGCTCTGGCACACCTCAGGGGCCAACGTGACCCGAGACGAGGAGCGCGCGCTGCTGTTCGGCTACTACTCGCGCGACTTCATCCGGCCGCAGACCAACTGGAACGCCACGCTGTCGCCGGCGACGATCGCCTCGCTCAGCCCACAGATGCATGCCTGGCTGGGCCTCGGCCCGACCGCCAACATCAACCTCGCCGCGCCGCTGGCGATCCCGCGGCCGGCGGGGCAGGGGACAGCGCCATGAGCCTCGCCGAAAGCCACGCAGAGGCCGCGGCGCTGCCCGCACCCACCCGCGACCTCGAGCAGGGGCTGCGGGACATCCGCGACTACGGGCTCGCCATCGTGCCGGACGTGCTGAAGGGTGACACGCTGAAGCGCACGCGCGAGGCGCTCTACCGCGCCGCCGAGGCCGACCGGGCGCGCGGCCGCGAGCAGAAGTTCGCGCTCGACTACGCCCACGACGAGACCAACCAGCGGGTCTGGAACGTGCTGTCGCGCGATCCGGTGTTCGAGGACCTGGCCTTCCACCGGCTCGCCGTCGAGAACGTGAAGGCGGTGCTGGGCTGGCCCGCGCTGCTGGGCAACATATCGGCCAACATCACCGGGCCGGGCGGCGGCGAGATGGTGTTGCACGCCGACCAGATCTTCGTGCCCGAGCCGTGGTCGGCCGAGCCGCAGGGCCTCAACGTCGCGTGGTGCCTCGACGACTTCACCGAGGCGAACGGCGCGACCCGCTTCGTGCCCGGCAGCCATCGCCTGAACCGCGCGCCGCGGCCGGAGGACTCCGCCGCCGCCACGGTCGCCATGGAGGCGCCGGCGGGCGCCGCCGTCGTCTTCGAGAGCCGCCTCTGGCACAAGACCGGGGTCAACACGACGGCCGACCAGCGCCGCGCCGGCGTCTTCGCCTGGTACACGCGGCCGATCTACCGCACCCAGGAGAACTGGTTCCTGTCGTTGCGCCCGGAGATCCGGCAGTTCGCCACCGAGGAGATGCTGGTGCTGCTCGGCTACAAGACGCAAGGGCTCGGCCTCGTGAACGGCGCCTCCCCAGCATGAGTGGGCCGGCGTGAGCGGCCTGCTGCCGCCGTCCACCAATGACGCCTACGGCGGCTCGAAGCTGTCGGCCTGGTTCCTGACGCTGCTGGCGCTGCTCACGCTCGGCCCCGGCCTGATCCACAGCTTCCTGCCGGACGGCGGCGCCGGGGTGATCGCCGGCCTCGACATGGGCGACCGCCGCGACGTGGTGATCGGCGTCTTCCGCTGGGAGGGCGCGACGCAGCTGGCGCTGGGGCTCGCCATGCTGGCGGTGTCTCTGCGCTACCGGACGCTGACGCCGCTGTTCCTGGCGCTGGTGCTGCTGGAAGAAGTGCTGGTGGCGCTGCAGGGCTGGGTGCTGGCGCCGCCCCTCGGCGGCCATCATCCGCCCGCCCACTACGGCGCGCTCGTCGTCATCGTGCTCTGCGCGATCTTCCTGGCGCTGTCGCTGCGCCGCGGCCCCGGCGCCTAGTGCTCCCGGTCGCGCGGATCCTTTTCCGCGCCGACGTGGGTGCGGTCGATGTAACGCACGGAGCGCTGGGTCTGCTCGGCAAGGCGGACCCACTTGGAGGCGAGCGCCAGGTAGGCGGCCGCGATCGTCGGGTCGAACGCCCGGTCGGCGGCCAGCCGCATCTGCTCGGCGAGCTTGAGGTATTCGGCGACGCGCGCACCCGCCGGCTCGTCGCTCATCGGACGCCTCACGCTTTCACCCCCGCACCAGCCCGCCAACAGTTGGCCGACCGTTCGGTTCCAAGCGGCGCCGCCACTTCGGCGCATGTGTTGCGCGGGTTCCGCATCTGATGGGCGCTACGATCGCAGTCCTGGCCGCCTGCCGGCGTGGGCCCGCCCCGGTGTGAAAAAGGCCGGGGCTGTGCGCCCCGGCCTTTCGAGTCACCTCAGGAGAGGCGGCCTAGCACTTGTAGTACATGTCGAATTCGACCGGGTGCGGGGTGATCTCGAAGCGGTGCACCTCTTCCATCTTCAGCTCGATGTAGCTGTCGATGAAGTCGTCATCCATGACGCCGCCGGCCTTCAGGAAGGCGCGGTCCTTGTCGAGGCTGGCGAGGGCTTCGCGGAGCGAGCCGCAGACCTCGGGGACCCGCTTTTGCTCGCGCGGCGGCAGGTCGTAGAGGTTCTTGTCGAGCGCCGCGCCCGGATCGATCTTGTTGGCGATGCCGTCGAGGTCGGCCATCAAGAGGGCGGTGAAGGTCAGGTAGGGGTTGCCCATCGGGTCCGGGAAGCGGACTTCGATGCGCTTGCCCTTCGGCGAGGAGACGAACGGCACCCGGATCGAGGCCGAACGGTTGCGGGCCGAGTAGGCCAGCTTCACCGGCGCCTCGTAGCCCGGCACCAGGCGCTTGTAGGAGTTGGTGGTCGAGTTGGAGAAGGCGTTGACGGCCTTCGCGTGCTTGATCACCCCGCCGATGTACCAGAGGCAGAGGTCCGAGAGGCCGGCGTACTTGTCGCCGGCGAACAGCGGCTTGCCGTCCTTCCAGATCGACTGGTGGCAGTGCATGCCCGAGCCGTTGTCGCCGAAGTAGGGCTTGGCCATGAAGGTGGCCGTCTTGCCGTAGGCGGCGGCGACGTTGTGGATCACGTATTTGTAGAGCTGCAGGCGGTCGGCCATCAGGTTCATGTGCGAGAACTTCAGGCCGAGCTCGTGCTGGGCGGGCGCCACCTCGTGGTGGTGCTTTTCGGGCTCGAGGCCCAGTTCGCCCATCACCGCCAGCATCTCGGAGCGCAGGTCCTGGGCGCTGTCGATCGGGTTGACCGGGAAGTAGCCGCCCTTCGGGCCCGGGCGGTGACCCATGTTGCCTTCCGGGTAGTCGAGGTCGCCGCTGATCGGCAGCTCGGTGGAGGCGAACTGGTAGCCCATCTTCTCAGGCGAAGTGTTCCACTTCACGTCGTCGAACACGAAGAACTCGGCCTCGGGGCCGAAGTAGACAGTGTCGCCGACGCCCGACGACTTCACGTACGCCTCGGCCTTCTGGGCGATCGAGCGCGGATCGCGGTTGTAGGGCTGGTTGGTGTCCGGGTTCAGCACGTCGCAGAACAGGAACATCGTGGTCTGCTGGTAGAATGGGTCGATGTAGGCGGTGGAGAGGTCCGGCCGCAGCTTCATGTCGCTCTCGTTGATCGCCTTCCAGCCGGCGATCGACGACCCGTCGAACATCTGGCCGTCGGCGAGGCATTCCTCGTCGATCAGGCTGAGGTCGAAGGTGACGTGCTGCAGCTTGCCGCGCGGATCAGTGAAGCGGAAGTCGACGTACTTGACCTCCTTCTCCTTGATCTCCTGCAGGATCTGTTCAGGTGTCATTCTCTGGCTCCTATCCCCTTGAGCTTGGACGTGATGATGTGATGGGCGCGGCTTAGACGGCCGCGGCTCCCGTTTCTCCGGTGCGGATGCGCACCACCTCGGTGATCTCCGAGACGAAGATCTTGCCGTCGCCGATGCGCCCGGTGCGCGCGGCGGCCTGGATCGCCTCCAGGGCGGGCTCGAGCTGGCCGTCGCTGACCACCACCTCGATCTTCAGCTTGGGCAGGAAGTCGACCACGTACTCGGCGCCGCGGTAGAGCTCGGTGTGGCCCTTCTGGCGCCCGTAGCCCTTGGCCTCGAGCACCGTCATGCCCTGGATGCCCAGCTCCTGCAGGGCCTCCTTCACCTCGTCCAGCTTGAACGGCTTGATCACCGCCTCGATCTTCTTCATCCACCCCGACCTGGGCCACTGCCACTGGCGACCGGCTGCCGCCCTCGTCCGGGCGCGCGGCGCTTCTGCCGGGTCCCTGCATGGGCGGCGGTCAAGGAGCAAGAGCGAGTTTGCCGGGTTTTCGCGCCAATCGACCTCAACCGCAGCGGACGCCCAGAAAATAGGCGCCAAATGCTCAAAACGTGTGCGGCGGCGGCACGGGCCTGCCGTGGGCCTTTCAGGGGCTTTGAAGCGCGATGCGCGTCCGAACAGGCGGGTTGTCGGACATTTGTCAGCACTGAAACGACCCAAAAGCCGCCGAAACCGGCCAAGGCGGCGTTCCGGCGCCGCGCGCCGCTGTTCACAATTGCAGCGAAACCAGCGTCGCCGGAGGGCGGACAGCGGCCTGCGGGAGGGTTGATGGCGCGCGCCGAAGGGCGCATTGCGATGCGGTCTCTCAAACCTGCACGACCGCCAAACCTGCATGACCACAGGAGCGCCGATGAGCCGCGTCTATCTGATCCGC
>DATNEH010000280.1:0-11384 GCA_035553015.1 Caulobacteraceae bacterium
CGCTCGGCGGCCTCGACATCCTGGTCAACAACGCCGCCTTCCAGGAACACTCGACCGATGTCGATCTGCTCAGCCTCGAGCACTTCGACCGGACCCTGAAGACCAACCTCTACGGCTACTTCTACATGGCGAAGGCGGCGCTGCCGCACCTGAAGCCGGGCAGCGCGATCATCAACACCGGCTCGGAGACCGGTATCTTCGGCAACCGCGAACTGCTCGACTATGCGACCACCAAAGGCGGCATCCACGCCTTCACGCGCTCGCTCGCCGCGCTGCTGGTGGAGAAGGGCATCCGGGTGAACGCGGTGGCGCCCGGGCCGGTCTGGACCCCGCTCAACCCGGCGGACCGCAAGGGCGAAGAGGTCGCCCGCTTCGGCGCCAAGACGCTGATGAAGCGGCCCGCCCAGCCGGAGGAGATCGCCCCGGCCTACGTGTTCCTCGCGAGCCCGCAGACCTCCAGCTTCATCACCGGCGAGACCCTGCCGATCCTCGGCGGCCCGGTGGGCGCGCAATAGCCGCTTCAGCTGGCCCGCGCGTAGGCCGGCGCGGGCCGCGCAAACGCGGGCTCGCCGGACGCGTCGGCGTAGATCTGGGCAAGCTGCTGGAACACCGCGTCCCAGCCGTGCCGTTCGCAGGCGCGCTGGCGGGCAGCGCAGCTCAATGCACCGAGATCGCGCTCGAACAGCGCCTCGATCGCCGCGGCGAACTTCGGCCCGGTCGAGCGTAGCGCAAGCTCACCGACCTCGCGGTCGACGCTCTCCCCCACCCCGCCGGCCGCCACGCCGACCACCGGCAGGCCGCAGGCCATCGCCTCCAGCACGACAAGGCCGAACGGCTCCGAATCGTTGGCGTGCACGAACGCGTCGCAGCTGGCCAGCAGCGTCGCCAGCCGCGCCGGGTCCTTCTCGTAGGGCAGCTCGATCACCCGATCGGACGGCGGCGTCACCGCCGCGCGCGCGCCGACCAGCAGCAGCCGGTAGGGATCGCCGAGCCGCTCCACCGCCTCGACCAGCACGTCGACGCGCTTCTCGCGCGCCGGGCGGCCGGCGAACACCAGCAGCCGGTGTCCCGCTGAAAGCCCGAGCCGCCGCCGCAGCGCCGCCGGGTCGGCCCCGTCCGGCCGGAAGGTCTCGACGTCGACGCCGAGCGGCAGGGCAACCGGATCGTCGACCCCGGCGTCGGCCAGGCGCCCGGCGATGAAGTGGCTGGGGGCCACGGCCCGGTCGAAGCGCCGGTAGATCTCGCCCCAATGCCGGCGCACCGGCTTTTCCGCCCACTCGCCGATGTGCAGCGCCGCCAGCGCGCCCAGATCCGTGTGGCAGAAGCCGATCACCGGCACGCCCAGCGCCTCGCCGGCCTTCAGCGCGGCCAGGCCCGGCGTGTAGGGATCGCCCGCCTCGATCAGCGTCGGCCGCTCGCGCATCAGCCGCTTCATCCAGGCGGTCTTGCCCACCGGCCAGCGGTAGCCGTCGCCGAACGGCAGCGGCGCGGCGTAGATCGAAAGCCGTCCGTTCCCGTCGTAGGCGTGGCGCGGCCCGGGCACGACCAGCGTGTGGCGGATGTGCGGCCGCGCGCGGGCGAACCAGGCGCGCTTGGCGGTGAGGTAGCGCTTCACCCCGCCGCTCTTGGGCGCATACAGCATCGTGGTGTCGACGAGCCGCGGACCAAGGCGCGGACTGGTGTCCAGCACCGACCGCGTCAGACGGTCTGCGCGCGTCGAAGCCCAGTCGATGACGCCCCTGGCTAGCACAGGTCGCACCTCCTTCACCCAGCCAACGGTGTGGCCCGTCAGGCCAGAACCGGTTGAACCGTGTTTTGCTCCCTTTGGCCGCATGCGCCTATTAGTCAAGGGCAGGCCGACCCGCGTTGCGTTGGCCAAGCTTGGCGGCTATCGGGCGATCATGGCGCGATTTCTCTTCGCCACCTGGGAAGGTGGGGGCCACGTCCAGCCGATGTTGCTGGTCGCCAGGGGACTGATGGAACAGGGCCATTCGGCGCTGGCGATCAGCGACGCCTGCAATGCATCGGACGCGAGCGCGCTCGGCGTGCCGTTCCGGCCCTGGCCGACGGCGCCGTCGCGCAGCGACCGGCTGCCCGAAAGCGACCCGCTGAAGGACTGGCTGGCGACCAACCCGCAGGAAGTCATCCAGGGGCTGCTCGACGGGATGATCCTCGGCCCGGCAGGCCGCTTCGCCGCCGACACCGTGGCGGCGATCGACGCGTTCGAACCGGACGTAATCGTCGTCCACGAGCTGATGTTCGGCGTCATGGCGGCGGCCGAGGCGCGCGGCGTCAAGCTGGCGATCTTCGCGTCCAACGTCTGGTCGTTGCCGACTCTCGACGGCCACCCGCCGTTCGGCGCAGGGATCGCGCCGGCGCAGACGGACGACATGCGCGACTTCTACCGGCGCGTCCAGAAGGCCACGCGCTGCGCCTACCAGGAGGCTCTCCCCGCCTACAACGCGATGCGCGCCGAGCTGGGCCTGGCGCCGCTCGCGGACCTGTTCGACCAGCTGAACGCCGCCGACCGTATCCTGCTCGCCACCAGCCGCGCCTTCGACTTCGACCTCAACCTGCCGGAGCCCTATCGCCACGTCGGGCCCTACTTCGAGGATCCGCCCTGGACCGAGCAGTGGAACTCGCCCTGGCCGGCCGACGACGCGCGCCCGCTGGTGCTGGTCTCGTTCTCGACCATGTACCAGGGCCAGGAGACCGCGCTGCGGCGCACCATCGAAGCGCTGGGCGCGCTGCCGGTGCGGGGCGTGGTGACGCTCGGGCCCGTGCTGTCGCCGGCCGATTTCCCGGCGCCTGACAACGTGGTGGTCACCGGCCGGGCCCCGCACGCGCCGATCCTGCCGCTGGCCTCGGCGGTCGTCACCCACGCCGGCCACGCCTCGGCGCTGAGGCCGTTGATGGCCGGCGCACCGGTGGTGGCGATGCCGTTCGGTCGCGACCAGCCCGACAACGCCGCGCGCATCACCGAGCGCGGCGCGGGCCTGCGCCTCAACGCCGACGCCTCGGTCGAGGAGATCGCCGCCGCGGTCGGGCGGGTGATCGCCGAGCCCGGCTTCCGCACGGCGGCCGGCGCGCTGGGCGCCCGGATCGTCGCCGACTGCGAGGCGCGCTCGGCCGAACGCGAGCTCGTCGAACTCGCCGCTGAAGGAGCTGCGCCATGATCAAGCTGACGTTCTGCCTGCGCCGCCTGCCGAGTCTCAGCCGCGCGGAGTTCCAGAAATACTGGTTCGAAACGCACGCGCCGCTGGTGGCCAGCGTCAAGGACGCGCTGCGCATCCGCCGCTATGTGCAGTTGCACAGCCTGCCGGCGGAGACTTCGGCGCCCCTGCGCACGGTGCGCGCCGGCCCCGAGGGCTACGACGGCGTCGCCCAGCTCTGGTGGGACAGCTTCGAGGAGATGAGCCTGCGCAACGACGCGGCCGCCGCCAAGGCCGGCCAGCTGCTGCTCGATGACGAACGCAAATTCATCGACCTCCCCAACTCCCCGCTCTGGTGGGGCGAGGAGAAGGTGATCTTCTGACCCCTACCCTGCCCCCAGCCCCACGGCGGTGCGGTAGGTGATGAAGGCGGCGATGTAGGCCAGCGTCACCATGTAGCCGAACATGATCGCCGGCCACTTCCAGGAGTTGGTCTCGCGTTTCACCACGCCGAGCGTCGAGGCGCACTGCGGCGCGAACACGTACCAGGCGAGGAACGCCAGCGCCGAGGCCAGCGACCAGTGGGTCGCCAGCGCGTGGCCGAGGACACCGGTCGAGTCGTCGCCGCCGCCCACGGCGTAGACCGTGCCGAGCGCGCCGACCGCCACCTCGCGGGCCGCCATGCCCGGGATCAGCGCCACGCTCATCTGCCAGTTGAAGCCGATCGGCGCCAGCAGCGGCTGCAGCGCGTGGCCGAGCATGCCGGCGAAGCTGTATTCGATCGCCGGCCCTTTGGCGCCCGCCGGCGGCAGCGGGATCTTCGCCAGCGCCCAGACGATGACCATCATCGAGAGGATGATCGTGCCGGCGCGGCGCAGGAAGATCTCGCCGCGCTGCCAGACGAGCCGCGCGACGTTCAGCGGATCGGGCAGCTTGTAGGCCGGCAGCTCCATCAGGAACGGCTCGGACGCGCCGCGCCAGAACACCTTGCGGATCACGAACGCCACGGTGAGCGCGCTGACGATGCCGGCGGCGTAGAGCCCCAGCATCACCAGGCCCTGCTCGCTGATCCAGCCGAACAGTTTGTGGTCAGGCACGAAGGCCGAGATGATCAGCGTGTAGACCGGAATGCGCGCCGAGCAGGTGGTGAGCGGGGCGACCAGGATGGTGGTCAGCCGGTCGCGCTTCTGGTCGATCACCCGCGTCGCCATGATCCCCGGGATCGCGCAGGCGTGCGACGACAGGAGGGGAATGAAGGCGCGCCCGTGCAGGCCGGCGCCGCCCATGATCTTGTCCATCAGGAAGGCGGCCCTGGCCATGTAGCCGACGTCTTCCAAGAGGATGATGAAGAGGAACAGCACCAGGATCTGCGGCAGGAAGACGAGCACGCTGCCGACGCCCGAGATCAGCGCGTCGCAGACGAAGCTCTTGACGAGCCCGTCCGGCAGCAGCGCGCCGATGCCCGCCGCCAGCCAGTTGAAGCCTGCGGTGATCACGTCGTTGAGCGGGTTGGCGGCCAGGAACACCGCCTGGAACATCACGAACAGCAGCGCGAACAGCACCACCAGGCCGCCGACCGGATGCAGCAGCACCGAATCCAGCCGACCGGTCCAGGTGTCGGGGCGCTTCGGCGGCTTGACGTGAGACTTGATCAGCCGCTCGGCCTCGCGGTGCAGCGCGCGCAGCTCGGCGCCCGAGGGCTCGCGCCAGGTCGGCTCGGCTGGCGACGTCGCGGCGGCCGCCTCGACGGCCGTCAGCAGCACGTCGATGCCGCGCCTGCGGGTGGCGACGGTGGCCACGATGGGAACGCCCAGGTCGTGGGAGAGGCCCTCGACATCGATTTCCAGGCCCTGGCGCGTGGCGATGTCGATCATGTTGAGCGCCAGCACCATCGGCCGCCCGGCAGCCTTCAGCTCGAGCGCCAGGCGCAACGCGACACGCAGGGAGGTGGCGTCGGCGACGCAGACGATGACGTCCGGCGCGGCCTCGCCGGCCAGGCGGCCCAGCACCGCGTCGCGGGTGATCGCCTCGTCCGGGCTGCGGGCGCGCAGCGAATAGGTGCCCGGCAGGTCGAGGGTGGCGAGCTTGCGGCCGTTCGGCGTCGTCGCCACGCCTTCCTTCCGTTCGACGGTGACCCCGGCGTAGTTGGCGACCTTCTGGCGGGCGCCGGTCAGCGCGTTGAACAGCGCGGTCTTGCCGCAATTGGGGACGCCGGCCAGCGCGACACGCAGCGGCCGCGCCTCGGCGGTCGGCGTTTCAGGCGCGCGAGCCCCCACGCCCGCGGCAGACGTCGGCGCGAGATTGGCCTCGCCCATGGCTATTCGGCGGCCAGCAAGGCGCCCTTGGGGCGGACCAGCACCGCCCTCGCCTCGCGGCGGCGCAGTGCGACGGTGCGGTCGGCGAGCCTGATGGCGATCGGGTCGCGGCCGATGAGGCCCTCGTGGACGATCTCGACCGGCGCGTCCTCGACGAAGCCCATCTCGATGAGCCGCCGCTCGATCTCTGCGCCGTCCAGGCCACCGGCCGTCCCGCCGGCCTGCCGCATTGCCTGCACAGCTACGATGACGCCGGAAAAGCCCTTGCGGCCCGACGACAGCGGCGCCGCGCCGGCCTCGACCGCCGGCTCGCCACCGCTCTGCAGATCGAACTCACTCAATCGACGCAACGACGAAACCTCCAGTCGCGAACGATTATCAATATCAGAAGTCTTCCCTGGCGTTCAATGGATATGCTTGCGCCGCGTCGCCCTGCCGCGCCATTCCGTATGACTACGTGGTCGGCTACCAGAGGATCGGCGCGAGCCGGTAGCGCACGCGGGCGCGATAGTCGCCGTAGCCGGCGAGGTTCGCGGCCAGGAAGGTCTCCTCGCGGGTCAGCCGCCAGACCAGCACCGGAACCATCGCCGCCGCCGGGCCCAGGCCCCACCACGAGCCCAGTCCCAGCGGCAGGCCGACGAGCAGGACGAGGGCGCCGGCGTACATCGGGTGACGCACCACGGCGTAGGGGCCGGTGTCGATCACGTGCTGGCCCTCGGCGACCTCGATGGTGCCGGCGGTGAAGCTGTTCTCCCGGAACGTCAGGAAGACGACGAGGAAGCCAACCGCGACCATGACGTCGCCGGCCAGCGAGACAGCCAGCGGCACGTGCGACCAGCCGAACCGCCGGTCGAAGCCCGGCACGGCGATGATCCACAGGAAGACCAGCCCGGCGAGCGCCTGGACGACGTTCTGCATGGGATCGGGCTCGGAGCCGGGTCCCGCCTTCACCCGCCGCTCCAGCAGCGCCTTGTCACGGAACCACAGCCAGACAGTGATCACCCCGGCGCAACCGAAGAACACCGCCAGCACCGTCCAGCCGCGCGGATAGTCGAGCGTGCCCGCCGCGCCGAACAGCACGGCGGCCATGACCGCGAACAGGAACGCAAATCCCGCCAAGGCGCGCGCCAGCAGCATGGGCGGATACTCGCGCTTTAGGCGACGAAGTCCAGCCTCGCCGCCTTGCGCCGCGCCTTACGCGTCGTCGGGCATCACGAAGCGAATCGGGATGCGGATCCGCCCGCCGGCGACCGGCACGCCGTCGCGGGTCATCGGGCGCATGCGGAACGCGCCCGCCATCTTCAAGGCCGCGCCGCCAAAGCCGCTGGCCTTCGGCGACTCAGCCGTGACGCTGCAGCCCACGAGCGCGCCGGCCTCGCTCACGCCGCAGTCGATCGTCGCCTGACCTGCGATGCCGTGCCGCTGCGCCTGCTCGGGATAGTAGCGCGCCAGGTCGTCGCCGTTCGGCTGGCGCAGCCAGTCGGGATTGGTGATCACATGCTGCTCGGGCGGCCTCGGCGTGGGCTTTGGCTCAGGCGCCTGCAACACCGGCGTTGGCGTTGGCGCCGGCAGCGCGGGCGTGGGGGCCGGCGCGATCGGCAGCGGCGGCGGCTCGATGTTGGCCAGCACGGGCGCTGACCTTGGCCTCAGCGTCGGACGCGACGGCGCCGGACGGGGCGGGACCGGGCGCGGCGTGCGATGGACCTCATGCTTGGGTGGCGGCGGCGGAGGCGGCGGCGGCGGCGGTCGCGGCTGGACGAGGTCAGCTTCGATCGCGTGGGTGTCGGGCTCGTAGTGCGGCCGGAACTTGGCCTCCCAGACGCCAAAGCCGATCACGGCGTGGACCGCCGCGGCGAGGCAGAGCGCGCCCGCCGCACGGCGCGAGATGAGCGGGCGGCGCGGCGGCGCGAATGTGCGCCAAAGCGCTGGACCGCCGGGATCGAATGCCAGGGACATGCATGAAGATATCGCCCAGCGGCCGGCCGCTACAAATCACGGCAAGTAAAATCGGCTGGATTACATTGATATTCAGACAGCCGAACGGCGCCCGAACACTTGGCGCACCGCGCCTTTCAAGCAGACCGCCTAGGATCTCGGCCGGAACTTCTTCGACGCTGGGAAGCCCTTCGGGACCAGGCGGCCGGCGGCGGATCTTCGGCCCAGCCACTCGCGCCAGTCGGGCCAGGCACGGCTGCGCCCGTCGGCGGTGGTCCAGGCGGCCCCATCAGCGGCGTTGAAGATCAGCCCGTCGCGCAAGCCGCCCTCGCGATAACTCTGCAGCTTGACGCCCTTGCCGCGCGGCATTTCCGGCAGCTCGGCGAGTGGGAAGATCAGCGCCTTGCCGTTGTCGCCAACCACCGCCAGGTGGTCGCCGTCGATCGGCAGGCAGAAGCAGGCGCCCTTGGCGTCGACGTTCAGCACCTGCTTGCCGGCGCGGCGCATGGCGACCGCGTCGTCCTCCGGCATGATGAAGCCGTAGCCCGCCTTCGAGGCCAGCACCCGCTTGGCGGCCGCCCGGTAGGGGAACACCGCCAGGATGCTCACCCGGTCGTCGAGGTCGAGCATCAGGCGCAGCGGCTCGCCCTGCCCTCGCGCCGACGGCAGCTTGTCGCCGGCCAGCGTGAAGAAGCGCCCGTCCGAGGCGAACAGCAGCAGCTTGTCTGTGGTCTCCGCCGGAACCAGGAAGGCGAGGCCATCGCCCTCCTTGAACTTCAGCTCGCTGGGATCGTCGATACGGCCGCGCGCAGCGCGGATCCAGCCCTTCTCGGAAAGGATGACGGTGATCGGCTCGCGCGCCACCAGGGCTTCGACCGCGGCGTCGGCGTCGATCGTCGGCGCCTCGGCGAAGGTCGAGCGGCCCATGACGCCGCTGGGACGGCGCACGTCGGTGGCGCGCGGCTTGTCCAGCAGCTTGCGCACGTCGCGCAGTCCCTGCCCGACCAGCTTCCATTGCATCTTGTCGTCGGCCAGCATGCCCTGGATGCCGTCGCGCTCCTCGGCCAGGTCGGCGTGCTCGCGCCGCAGCTCCATCTCCTCCAGCTTGGCCAACTGCCGCAGACGCGTGTTGAGGATCGCGTCGGCCTGCACGTCGTCGATCTCGAAGGCGGCCATCAGCTTGGCCTTCGGCTCGTCCTCGAAGCGGACGATGCGGATCACCTCGTCGAGATTGAGGAAGACGATCAGCAGGCCGGCCAGGATGTGCAGGCGCTGCTCGATCTTGCCGAGCCGGTGCCGGGCGCGGCGGACGATGACCTCGCGGCGATGCTCGACGAACGCCTGCAGCGCGTCCTTCAGGCCCATCACGCGCGGCGTCGCCTTGGCGTCGAGCACGTTCATGTTGATCGAGAAGCGGCTCTCCAGGTCGGAGAGCTTGAACAGGCTCTCCATCAGCAGCTCGGGCTCGACCGTGCGGGCGCGCGGCTCCAGAACGAGGCGGATGTCCTCGGCCGACTCGTCGTTGACGTCGGCCAGCAGCGGCACGCGCTTGGCCTCGATCAGGCCGGCGATCTGCTCGACGAGGTCGGCCTTCTTCACCTGGTAGGGGATCTCGGTGACGATGATCCGCCAGGTCCCCCGCCCGGTGTCCTCCTTGGTCCAGCGGGCGCGGGTGCGCACCCCGCCGCGCCCGGTCGCGTAGGCCTCCAGCAGCGACGCCCGCGGCTCGACGATGACCCCTCCGGTTGGGAAGTCCGGGCCTGGAACCTTCTCCATAAGCTCGGCGGTGGTGACCGCGGGCCTGTCGAGCAGCAGCAGGCAGGCGTCGATCAGCTCCACGGCATTGTGCGGCGGGATCGAGGTGGCCATGCCGACCGCGATGCCGGTCGCGCCGTTGGCCAGGAGGTTCGGGAAGCCGGCCGGCAGGACGACCGGCTCTTCCTCCTCGCCGTCGTAGGTGGCCTTGAAGTCGATCGCGTCCTCGTCGATGCCGTCGAGCAGCAGCTGCGCGGCCTCGGTCAGGCGGCACTCGGTGTAGCGCATGGCGGCGGCGTTATCGCCGTCGATGTTGCCGAAGTTGCCCTGCCCGTCGATCAGCGGATAGCGCTGGGAGAAGTCCTGCGCGAGGCGCACCAGCGCTTCGTAGGCCGCCACGTCGCCGTGCGGATGGTACTTGCCGATCACGTCGCCGACCACGCGCGCCGACTTCTTCGCCGACGTCTCGGGGTCGAGCCGCAGCAGCCGCATCGCGTAGAGCAGACGCCGCTGCACGGGCTTGAGCCCATCGCGCACGTCTGGCAGCGCGCGCTGGGTGATCGTCGAAAGCGCGTAGGCGAGGTAACGCCGCGACAGTGCTTCGCTTAAGGGTTCGTCGAGAATGCGCCCGCCGTCTGAGGGCGGAAGCGGAGCGTCGTCCATTGGCCCGCAATCGCCTGACTCTCAGGCGCTGTCCAGCCGGCGGGACGCCGCGTCGCTCAGGTCAGCAGCTTGCCGCCGACCAGCGCCAGCGTGCCGGCCAGGATGGGCCTGAGCACGCCGTCCGGCGTGCGGGCGGCCAGCAGGCTGCCGACGATGATGCCCGGGATCGAGCCGGTGAGCAGCGAGACCAGCAGGATCCAGTTCACCGAGCCCATCATCCAGTGGCCGATGCCAGCCAGCAGGGTCAGCGGCACCGCATGGGCGATGTCCGAGCCGACCAGCTTGGCGACCTCCATCTTCGGATAGAGGATAAGCAGCACCGTCATGCCGAGCGCGCCGGCGCCGACCGAGGTCAGCGCCACCAGCACGCCCAGGATCGCGCCCAAGAGGATCGTCAGGCCCGCCGCCTGGCCGCGCGACAGTTGGTTGGCCCGCCGCTGGAAGAAGCCGACGATCGCCTTGCGGAACAGGATCGCGACGGCGGTCACCAGCAAAGCCCAGCCCAGCGCCGTGGTGATGACGTTGCCGATGGCCGCACCCTGCTTTGCCTGCAGCGACAGGATCCACAGCGTGGTGATCGTAGCCGGCACGCTGCCGGTCGCCAGCCGCCCGACGATGCTCCACTGCACGGTGCCTTTCCAGCCATGCACGGCCGTGCCCACTGTCTTGGTCGCGGCCGCGTAGAGCAGGTCGGTGCCCACCGCGGTGCTGGGGTGGATGCCGAACAGCAGCACCAGCAGCGGCGTCATCAGCGAGCCGCCGCCGACGCCGGTCAGCCCGACAAGCACGCCCACCACGAGGCCGGAGAGCGTGTAGAGCGGATTGATCGAGGCGATGAGGTGCATGGCGAACCAGTGCGGACGCCCTTTTCAGCGCCCGACGCACGATCCCACGCCGCCCTAGATCTTCTATTCCTAGAAATTCTATCGGCTTTTGAAGAAACTGGAGGGACCCGCCTTAAAGCCGGCCCGCCTCCGCGAGGCGATCGGCAAGCCAGAGCCGCGCCGGCGGCAGCGGGCGGTTCAGCGGGGCAAAGACGAAGCGGTCGAGGAAGTGGCCGGTGATCGCGAGGCCAGCCGCGATATCCCCGGCGCTGAGGCCGCCTTGCGCGGAGAGCAGGAACGGCGGCAGCGCCAGCAGCCGGTCCTTGTAGGGCGCGCCCGCCGACGCACTCACCGCGCGGCCGGTGCGCGGGCTGACCCAGACGAGATCGTCGGCCGAGCCGGTGACGGCGCACTTGGACAGGTCGAGCCCGAAGCCGAGGTCGGCGAGCAGCCCCGCCTCGAAGCGCACGTAGACCGCCGGCCAGATGTCGGCGGCCCCCAGCGACGCGATCAGCGCCTCCAGCCCCAGGAACGCGCCCGGGTGCGGCTCGCGCTCCGGCAGCGCGCCGGCAGTGACCGCCGCAGCCGACGCCAGTCCCGCCAGCGCCAGGCGATCGTCGAACAGCGCCGATGGCCCTTCCCCGGCCGGCTCCAGCGCCGCCGAGCCCAGCTGGTCGGCGGTGCGGGCGCGGTAGCGCAGCGTGACGCGCGCGCCGGCCTGCAGGAACGGCTTCATCCGC
>DATNEH010000281.1:0-14565 GCA_035553015.1 Caulobacteraceae bacterium
AGAGAAGCGAGCAGCACCATGCGCCCCTCGCTTCTCTCCACCGCCACGGCGGCGCCATCCGCAGGACCGAGGGGGGCCGGCGGCAGTTTGCGCCGCAGCGGCGCCGGCAGCGCCCACGCGAACGCCCGTCCCAGCGCCAGCGCCGCGCCGAACCGTCCAGCATCGCTCGACATCCAGCGCAGCAGCGCCCGCATCGTGCGATCCGGCCACGCCCGCCCCACCTGCGCCTCCACGAACGGGCGGCCGACGTCGAGCAGGCGGTGGTATTCGACGCCGGAGGGGCAGGCGGTCTCGCAGGCGCGGCATTCCAGGCAGCGGTCGAGGTGCAGCCGGGTCTCCGCCGTCACCGGCTCGCCTTCCAGCGCCCCCTTCATCAGGTAGATCCGCCCGCGTGGCCCATCGAGCTCGTCGCCGGTCAGCTGGAAGGTCGGACAGACCGCGTTGCACATGCCGCAGTGGACGCACGACCGGATCACCGCCTCGGCCCGCGCGCCGGCGATGGTGGCGGCCAGCGGCCCCTTGAGCTCCGCCCGCATCAAAGCGCTCCGTACATGCGGCCGGGATTCAGCACGCCGGCGGGGTCGAGCGCAGCCTTGACGCGCTGATGCAGGGCCAGCATCGCCGGCGCGAGCGGCTGGAACACCTCCGCGCCGTGCTGCGCGCCGCGGAACAGCGTCGCGTGTCCGCCGACGTTGGCGGCGGCGCGCCACATGGTCTGCGGCTCCGCCTCCGATCGGAACCAGGCCTGCGATCCGGCCCAGTCCCAGCCGATCAGGCGGCCGACATCGGGAAGCGGCGCGGTCTGCGGCAGGGACACTCGCCAGAGCGGCGGCCCGTCGGTGGCCGACCACACCCGCGCCTCGTCCCAGACCTCGATCGCCTCAGCTTCACCGCCGAGCTCGCGCGCCATCGCCTCCACGCCGGCCTCGCCGCCGGAGAGCCGCAGATGCAGGCGCTCGCCATCGTGGAAGGCGCCGGAAAGCGGCGTCGGCCGCCGCATCAGCTGGGTGACGAGCGTGCGCGCGTCTGCCGAGTGGAGCTCGAGCGCCAGCCCGGCCTCCTGCCGGGGCTTTGGCGTCACGCGCAGCGACACTTCGAGGATCACGCCGAGGCATCCAAGCGCGCCCGCCTGCAGGCGGAAGAGGTCGAAGCCGGCGACGTTCTTGAACACCTGGCCGCCGAACGCGAGGCGTCGGCCCTCGCCGTCGAGGATCACGGCGCCTAGCACGCAGTCGCGCACCGCGCCGGCGAAGGGGCGCCGCTGGCCGGATAGCCCGGCCGCGACCACGCCGCCGATGGTGCTCGCCGCGCCGAACCTCGGCGGCTCGAACGCCAACCGCTGCCCGTGCTCGGCGAGCCTGGCCTCGATCTCTGCGAGCGGCGTGCCGGCGCGTGCGGTGATCACCAGCTCGCTTGGGTCGTAGCTGACGATCCCGTGATGCCCCGCAAGGCTGAGCGGCTCGCCGCCGACCCGCCGCCCGTAGAACGCCTTGGTGTCACCGCCGACGATCCTGAGCGGCGTGCGACCGGCGGCGGCGCGCCGCACCTGATTGGCGAGGACCTGCGTGAGATCGTTAGCCTGAGCATCGGCGACCACGCTCACGATCCTTCTCCCCCTGCGGGAGCCGGCCGCTTCGCGGTCACCTTCTCCCGCGAGGGGAGAAGGGAGCTGACCATTCTCCCCATCAGAACCTCGGCAGGTCGGGGTGGGCGGTCTGGCCGGCGTGGACGTGCATCGCGCCGAACTCGGCGCAGCGGGCCAGCGTCGGCACCGCCTTGCCGGGGTTGAGCAGGCCGGCCGCGTCGAACGCGGCCTTGATCGCGGCGAAGGTGGCGAGCTCGTCCTGCGTGAACTGCACGCACATCTGGTTGATCTTCTCGCGACCGACGCCGTGCTCGCCGGTGATGGTGCCGCCCACCTCGACGCAGAGCTCCAGGATCGCGCCGCCCAGCGCCTCGGCGCGGTCCAGCTCGCCGTCGGCCGCCGCATCGTAGAGGATCAGCGGGTGCAGGTTGCCGTCGCCGGCGTGGAAGACGTTGGCGACCGGCAGGCCGTGCGTCTGAGAGAGCCGGCCGATGCGCGCCAGCACCTCGGGCAGCCGGCGGCGCGGGATGGTGCCGTCGATGCAGTAGTAGTCGGGCGCGATCCGCCCCATCGCCGGGAACGCGCCCTTGCGGCCGGCCCAGAGCCGGGTGCGCTCGGCCTCGTCCCTGGCGACGCGGATCAGGTTCGCGCCGGCGGCCTCGCAGAGCTGGGCGACGTGGGCGAGCTCGGCTTCCGCATCGCCGGCGTGGCCGTCGGTCTCGCAGATCAGGATGGCGCCGGCGTCCTCCGGATAACCGGCGTGGGCGAACTTCTCCGCCGCCTGCAGCGCCAGCGTGTCCATCATCTCCAGCCCAGCCGGGATGATCCCTGCGGCGATGATGTCGGCCACCGCCTGCGCCGCGCAGCCGGCGTCGGGGAAGGCGGCCAGCATGGTCTGCACATCGGCTGGCACGGGCAGCAGGCGCACGGTGATCTCGGTGACCACCGCCAGCAGGCCCTCCGAGCCGGTCATCAGCGCCATCAGGTCGAAGCCGGGCGCGTCGAGTGCGTCCGAGCCGATGGTCAGCGGCTCGCCGTCGATGGTCAGCGCCTCCAGCTTCAGGATGTTGTGCACGGTCAGCCCGTACTTCAGGCAGTGCACGCCGCCGGCGTTCTCGGCGACGTTGCCGCCGATCGAGCAGGCGAGCTGCGAGGACGGGTCGGGCGCATAGAAGAGGCCGTAGGGCCGCGCCGCCTCGGAGATGGCGAGGTTGCGCACGCCCGGCTGCACGCGGGCGGTCCGCGCGGCCGGGTCGATCGCCAGGATGCGGTTCAGCTTGCCGAGCGCCAGCAGCACGCTGCCGGGGAAGGGCAGGGCGCCGCCCGAGAGGCCGGTGCCGGCGCCGCGCGCCACGACGGGAACGCCCAGCTCGCGGCAGATCTTCAGCACGGCGGCGGCCTCGCCGGCGTCGGCGGGCAGCGCCACGGCTGCCGGCAGGCTGCGGTAGGCGGCGAGCCCGTCGCTCTCGTAGGGCCGCATCGATTCGGGGCTGACGATCAGCCGGTCGCCCGGCAGCACCGCGCCGAGGCGAGCGGTCAACCGCGCCCGGTCGACGGCGTCGAACGCGCCGTCCAGCTTCGCCTCGAAACGATCGAGCATGGGCTCCTTGTAGCGGCCGACGGCGGAAGGGCAACCGACCGCCCGCTCAGCGCTGCCGCTGCGCCTCGGTACGGACGTCGGACGGCGTGGCGCCATAGCGGCGGCGGAAGGCGCGGTTGAAGTAGGAGAGATCGCCGAACCCGACGTCGTAGGCGATGCTCGAGATCGGGGCCGGCGCGCGCAGCGGCTCGGTCAACAGCGCGTAGGCCCGCACCAGCCGCCGCTCGATGACGTAGTTGGTGAAGCTGAGCCCTTCCGCCTCGAACAGCTTGCGCACGTAGCGCGCGCTGACGCCCTGCGCGGCGGCCACCATTTCGATAGACAGCGGGTTGGGGCCGATGTTGGCGTTGATGTGCGCCTTGATCGCCTGCAGCCGCGCGGCGGCGAGGCCGCGGTTCTGCGCAAGGTGGGCGCCGTCGCGCCCGGCCCCGATGGCGAGGGCCGCAAGATCGCAGACGTGTCGCACCACCGCGAAACTGGCCTCCGGCGGCAGCACGAGCTCGGGCGTCTGGTTCAGCACCGAAACGTAGCTGACCAG
Source organism: Caulobacteraceae bacterium (assembly GCA_035553015.1). GTDB lineage: Bacteria > Pseudomonadota > Alphaproteobacteria > Caulobacterales > Caulobacteraceae > Acaudatibacter. The sequence goes on from DATNEH010000281.1 coordinate 3,724, forward strand.
CAGGCGTAGCGAGGCGGTCTTCGGCAACACCTTGCGGACCAGCGCCGCCTCGAGGTCCGGCGTGTACTCGGCGAGCGCCGTGCGGGGTATCCGCACGCACATCAGCCGCCCGGCCGCCGGCCGGATGAAGGCGCCCGCCTGCCGGCAATCGACGAGCAGTCCCTCGCCTTCCTCCAGCGCGATGTCGTCGCTGCCGAGCCGGGCGACGAACGGGCCCTCGAGGTTGACCATCAGGGTCAAGTCGTCGTTGTCGTCGGCAACGATGTCGCGCGTGCGATGGCTGACGGTCGCCTCCAGCCGCCCAACGCCGAACCGCACGCCATGTCCGGCGCGCAGGGAGGCGTCGGCACGGAACGGCCGCTCGCTGAGTGCGTCGACCGCCGCGCGCAGCAGCTTGCGCGTGAGGATGTCGCGCCACAGATCGAACCGCTCGCGTGGCCGCAGCGCCTCGGTGGAGAACTCCAGCAGTCGGAAATCAGCCGGCGCTTCGTCGAGCGACACCCCGAGCCTCCCTGCCTGCGCCCACCCGCACCCGCGGTGGAAAAGCTCGTCCTAGCAACGGCATCATACAGCACCCGGCGGCTGCTGAGTCTCACAAACGAGCGGCGTCGGCGTGCGAGACGCACGTTCTTGCTGGCCGAGCGGGCCCCCCGTCAGCCGAACGTGTCGGCGTGGCGGCGGCGCAGCTCGGCCTTCAGCACCTTGCCCATCGCGTTGCGCGGCAGGTCGGCGACGAAGATCACCCGCTTGGGGCACTTGAAGGCCGCCAGCTGGGCGCGCGCGGCGGCGATCATCGCCGCCTCGTCGCCCTCGCCGACGACGACCGCCGTCACCGCCTCGCCGAAGTCGCGGTGCGGCAGGCCGATCACCGCGCTCTCGACGACGCCGGCCATCTCGTCGAGCACCAGCTCGATCTCCTTCGGGTAGACGTTGAGACCACCCGAGATGATCAGGTCGCTGGAGCGGCCCGAGAGCCAGAGCCGCCCGTCCGGGTCCTGGCGGCCGACATCGCCGGTGATGAAGTAGCCGTCGGCGGTGAACGCCTCGGCGGTCTTTTCCGGGTTGCGCCAGTAGCCGGTGGTGACGCTCGGCCCCTTGATCTGCACGAGGCCGTCGTCGGCCACGCGCAGGGCGACGCCCGACAGCGGATAGCCGACGCTGCCGGCGAGCCGCTCGCCGTGCAGCGGATTGGTGGTGATGATCGCCGCCTCGCTCATCCCATAGCGCTCGAGCAACCGCTGGCCGATGCGCTGCTCGAACTCGGCGAAGGTGGAGGGCAGCAGCGGCGCCGAGCCAGAGATGAAAAGCCGCATCTTCTCAGCGGCTTGCCGCGTGAACCTCGCGTCGGCCAGGAGCCGCGTGTAGAAGGTCGGCACGCCCATCATCACGGTCGAGCGGGCCATGCCGGCAAGCATCTCGGTCTCGTCGAACTTCGGCAGCCAGAGCGCCCGCGCGCCGGCCAGGAACACGCAGTGCAGCGAAATGAAGAGCCCGTGCACGTGGTAGATCGGCAGCGCGTGCAGCAGCACGTCGTCGGCCGTGAAACCCCAGGCCTCGGTCAACGCGAGGCCATTGGCCGCCAGCGCCCCGTGGCTCAGCATCGCGCCCTTCGAGCGGCCGGTGGTGCCGCTGGTGTAGACGATGGCGGCGAGATCGCTCTCTGCGGCTTCTTGGATGGCCTCCAACGGCGATAGTGAAGCAGCCTCGGCGGCCAGCGCGACGGCATCGGTGACGATGAGCGACGGCTCGGCGTCGCCGACGAAGTAGTCGACCTCGGCCTTCGTGTAGGCGGTGTTGAGCGGCAGGAAGACCGCGCCGATCTTCAGCACCGCCAGATAGAGCATCACCGACGCGATGCTCTTGGCGCTCTGCACGGCCACCCGGTCGCCCACCCCGACGCCCTTGGCCTTCAGCAGCGCGGCCAGACGCCCGACGCCCGCCTCGAGCTCGCCGTAGCTCACCCGGCCGCCGTCCAGCGTCTCGAACACGGGCCGCGTGCGGTCGGCCGGAAAGCGCGCGGCGAGCAGGGCGTAGAGGTTGCCGTTCATGCGTCCGGTTGACGGGACGGGCGCGGGCTTGTCAACGTGACCGCGGGAGGATGAGCGCCACATGGACCTCGGTGTCGAGAAGCTGATCGGCCGCAGGGAAGGCCAGATCGGCTGGATGATCTTCAACAACCCCGAGCGCCGCAACGCGGTCTCGCTGGATATGTGGCGGGCGATCCCCGACGTGCTCGCCGCCTTCGAGGCCGACCCGCAGGTGCGGGTGGTGGTGTTCACCGGCGCGGGCGAGCGGGCGTTCGTCTCGGGCGCCGACATCTCGCAGTTCGAGGCCGAGCGGAACGACGCCTCGGCCGAGCAGCGCTACTCGTCGGCGTCGGCGGCGGCCAATGTCGCGATGGCGGGGCTCTCGAAGCCGTCGATTGCCATGATCCGCGGCTACTGCATCGGCGGCGGCCTGGCGGTGGCGCTCAACTGCGACATGCGGATATGCGAGGAAGGATCGCGTTTCGCTATTCCCGCGGCGCGGCTCGGCCTCGGCTACGGCTTCGGCGGCATCAAGGCGCTGATCGACCTGGTGGGGCCGTCGATCGCCAAGGAGATTCTGTTCACCGCCCGCCAGTTCAACGCCGAGGAGGCGCTGCGCGTCGGCCTCGTCAACCGAGTCACCACGCCCGCCGAGCTGGAGCCGCTGGTGCGCGAGTATGCGGCGATGATCGGCGCCAACGCGCCGCTGACCGTGCGCGCGGCCAAGATGGCGGCCAGAGAAGCGCTGCGCGATCCCGACAAACGGCGCCTGGCCGAAGTGGAAGCGGCGGTCGCCGCCTGCTTCGACTCCGCCGACTTCAAGGAAGGCCGCACGGCCTTCATGGAAAAGCGCCCCCCGGTGTTCCGCGGTGAGTGAGGGCGGCGCCATCGCCGCCCGCGCCGCACGGCGCGCCGGGCTCGCCGCCGCGCTCCTGCTGTCGTCGATCGGCGGCGCAGCGGAAGCGGCCAGGCCGGCTCACAGCTATCTTCGGATCGACGGCGTGCTCGGCGCCTCGAACGATCCCAATCACCTGGGCTGGTTCGATGTGGCGAGCTGGACTCCCGGCCAGCCAACCGCGGATGGACGGGCGACGGCGCGGATCACGCTCGTCGGCGCCCCGCCGCAGGACCTGGCGGCGGCGATCGCCGCGCACCGCACCTTGCACGAGGCGCTGCTGCAGGACGTGCGGGCCCCCGACGGGCGGCTGGTCCGCAACGTCTCGTTCTGGAAGTTCGTGATCACCGGTCTCGCGCCGGCGAAGACCAGCTACGCGGTCACGCTGCAGGCAGCACACGTGGTCTGCGACGACTACGGGCCAGCCGCCGACGGAGGGCCGTGCGCCGCATTGAAGGTCGAGCCGCACCCATAGGGCCCGCCGCTGGTCCGTCGATTGAGATCGAACTGAATATCTACTTGCGGCGTTGCTTGCGGGCCGCGTAGCGGGCGTCGCGGGCGGCTTTCTGCTTGGCGCGCAGCTCCAACTCCATCGCCTCGGCGATCTCCGCCTCCAGCGCCTGCTGTTCGGCCTCCTTGCGCGCCGATTCCTCGCGCTTGGCCGCCCGTTCGGCAGTGCGCTTGGCGCGCACCTCCTCGAGGTCGAGCTCACGCTGCAACCGCCGCTCCTCGAAATTCGGGTCGGTGACGGTTGGCTTGGCCTTAAATTTGGCCACAAGGGCCTTCTTGGCTTCAACCGAGGCCGCCTGGCGGTCGGCGAAGCTTCCAAGTTTCGATGGCTTCATGGTCGCGCGCCTCATAGCGAGCCTGCGGCGCTGAAGCCAAGCGCAAAATCACCCGAGGCGGCGAGGCGTCGCGCCCAAAGCGCGCTTCAGATCGCGCCCGCCCGGCGCAAGGCGGCGATCTCGTCCGGCCCGTAGCCGGCCTCGGCAAGCACCGCGTCTGTGTCGCCGGCGGCGAGCGGGGCGACCGAGCGGATCGAGGTCGCCAGGCCCTCCAGGTTCAGCGGTGAGTCGACCATGTGGGTGGCGCCCAACCGCGGATGCTCGGCCGGCGTGGCCATCTGCAGATGCTTGACCTGCGGATCGGCAAACACCTGGTCGATGGTCAGGATCGGCCCGCACGGGATGCCGGCGGCTTCCAGCGTCTCCACCCACCAGTCGCTGGGGTGTTTGCTGGTCTCCTCGGCGATGGCGGCGTTGAGCGCCGCGCGGTTCTCGCCGCGCCGCCGGGAGCTCGACCAGCGCGGGTCATGCGGCCACTCGGGCCGGCCGGCCGCCTCGCAGAAGCGCTCGAACTGGGCCGGCGAGGAGGCGGCGATGTTCACGTGGCCGTCGGCGGTGGGGAAGACGCCCATCGGCGCCATGGTCGGATGGTCGTTGCCCATCTGGCCGGGCACCTCGCCGGCCATCAGCCAGCGCGCCGCCTGGAAATCGAGCGTGAAGATCTGCGCTTCCAGGAGCGAGGTGTGCACGTAGCGGCCCTCGCCGGTGGCCTGGCGCTGGTAGAGCGCCATCATGATCCCGAGCGCCAGAAGGGTGCCGGCCATCACGTCGTTGACCGCGACGCCGACCCGCATCGGCCCGCGCCCCGGCTCGCCGGTGATCGACATCAGGCCGCCCAGCCCCTGCGCGATCTGGTCGACGCCGGCGCGCATCGCATAGGGCCCGTCCTGGCCGAAGCCGCTGATCGAGCCGTAGACCAGGCGCGGGTTGATGGCTTTCAGGTCCTCGTAGGCGATCTTCAGCCGGTGCTTGACCGGCGCGCGCATGTTCTCGACCAGCACGTCGGCGCGCTCGGCCAGCTTCAGGAAGGCGGCGTGGCCGGCCTCGGTCTTCAGGTCGAGGCCGATGAAGCGCTTGTTGCGGTGCAGGTTCTGGTAGTCGAAGCCGTCGCGGGCCATCAGGTCGCGGCCGCCGTCAGGCGGCGAGACGGCGATCACGTCGGCGCCCCAGTCGGCCAGGTGGCGCACGCAGGTCGGCCCGGCCCGCGCCAGCGTCAGGTCCAGCACGCGCACGCCCTTCAGCGGCAGGTCGGCGGCGGTCATCGCGGCGCTCCTTCGCCCGTTTGCGCGACGATAGCGCGGCGGGCGCCGTCTGGCAGCAGCAACCGGCCCGCCGCACTCGTTGTGGCGCGAGCGCCGCTGCGTTGCGTCCTCGGAGGCTTCCGCGGGCCCTCGATGCGCTGGATCTGGCCGACCTGCGTGCTGGACGCGCAGGGCAAGACCGCCGAGGCGGCCCAGGCGCGCGCCGCGTTCGACAAGGCCTGGGCGAGGGCGGGCGTGAAGCTGACCAACTCGAGGTCGCCGGCTTGGTCTTCCGGCTTCTTTCGTCTCGGCAGGACGCACAAGCGTCGCGCCGCTTCGCCAAGCTGGACGACAGCCCACCCGAACATATAAAGCAAAACGCATGTCCGCTTCCTACGACGTCGCCGCCATCGGCAACGCCATCGTCGACGTGATCGCGCCGGCCGACGACGGCTTCCTCGGCGACAACGGGCTCGTGAAGGGCTCGATGATGCTGATCGACGAGCCGCGCGCGCACGATCTCTACGGGCGCATGGCGGCCGGCATCGAGACCTCCGGCGGCTCGGCCGGTAATACGGTGGCCGGCGTCGCCAGCCTGGGCGGCCGCGCGGCCTATGTGGGCAAGGTGGCCAAGGACCAGCTCGGCGAGGTGTTCATTCACGACACCCGCTCGCTCGGCGTCCACTTCCAGACCCCGCAACTGAACTCGGGCGCCGCCACCGGCCGCTGCCTGATCAACGTCACGCCCGACGGCGAGCGCACCATGTGCACGTTCCTGGGCGCGTCGAACCAGCTCACCGCGGCCGACGTCGATGCGGCCGTGATCGAAGGGGCGGCGATCGTCTATCTGGAGGGCTACCTGTTCGACCCGCCCGAGGCGCGGCGCGCGTTCGCCAAGGCGGCGGGCCTCGCCCGCGCGTCGGGCCGGACGCTGGCGATCACCCTCTCGGACTCGTTCGTGGTCGAGCGCCACCGCACGGCGCTGCTGCAGTTCATCGAGACCGAGGTCGACCTGGTCTTCGCCAACGAGGCGGAGATCACCTCGTTGTTCCAGACCACAGACTTCGACGCGGCGACGCGCGCCATCCGCGGCATCGCGAAAATGGCCGCCGTCACCCGCAGCGAGAAGGGCTCGGTGGTGGTCACCGCCGACCAGAGCGTCGCCGTCGAGGCCTTCCCGGTCGAGAAGGTGATCGATAGCACCGGCGCCGGCGACCAGTATGCCGCCGGGTTCATGCTGGCGCTGGCCCGCGGCCGCCCGCTCGAGGTCTGCGCCAAGCTCGGCGGCCTCGCCGCCGCCGAGGTCATCTCCCACTATGGCCCACGGCCGCAGGTCTCGCTCGCTGAGCTTGCCGCCGCCCATGGCCTCGCCTGAAGCCCTCGCTCCTGAAGTTCCCGCTTAGGATCAACGCACCATGACCCGCCGCACCAGCTACCTGTTCACGAGCGAAAGCGTCTCGGAAGGCCACCCGGACAAGGTCGCAGACCGCATCTCCGACGAGGTGGTGGACGCCTTCCTGGCCGCCGACGCCTACGCGCGCGTCGCCTGCGAGACGATGGTCACCACCAACCGCATCATCCTGGCGGGCGAGGTGAGGGGCCCCGAGGGCGTGGTCGAGAGCCTGGAGGACAAGGTCCGCGCGGCGGTGAAGGACATCGGCTACGAGCAGGAAGGCTTCCACTGGAAGAACGCCGACTTCGCCTGCTACCTGCACGCCCAGTCGGCCGACATCGCGATGGGTGTCGACGCCGCCGGCAACAAGGACGAGGGCGCCGGCGACCAGGGCATCATGTTCGGGTACGCGACCGACGAGACGCCAGAGCTGATGCCGGCGACGCTGCAGTACTCGCACAACATCCTGAAGAGCCTCGCCGCGGCCCGCCACTCGGGCGCCGAGCCCGGCCTGGAGCCCGACGCCAAGAGCCAGGTCACGCTGCATTACGAGAACGGGCGGCCGGTGCGCGTCACCTCGATCGTGCTCTCGACCCAGCACCGCGAGGGGCTGACGCCGGCCGACGTGCACGACATCGTCAAGCCCTACATCCTGAAGGTGTTCCCCGAAGGCCTGGTCACCGACGAGACCGAGTGGCACGTCAACCCGACCGGCAACTTCGTCATCGGCGGGCCGGACGGCGACTGCGGGCTGACCGGGCGCAAGATCATCGTCGACACCTACGGCGGCGCGTCACCGCACGGCGGCGGCGCCTTCTCCGGCAAGGACCCGACCAAGGTCGACCGCTCGGCCGCCTACGCCTGCCGCCACCTGGCCAAGAACGTCGTGGCCGCCGGCATCGCGCCCAAGTGCACGATCCAGATCGGCTATGCGATCGGCGTCTCCAAGCCGCTGTCGTTCTACGTCGACCTGCACGGGTCGGACGACGTCGATCCGGCGAAGCTGGAGAAGCTGCTGCCCGAGCTGATCGGCGGCGCGACGCCGCGCGCGATCCGCGAGCACCTCGGCCTCAACCGCCCGATCTACGCGCGCACCGCGGCGTACGGCCACTTCGGCCGCGCCCCGGAAGCCGACGGCGGCTTCTCGTGGGAGAAGACCGACCTCGCCGACGAGCTGCGCCGGGCCTTCTGAGCCGGCGCCGGCGCGCTGACCCACTGAGCTGGTGCGGCCGCTGCTTGCCGTGGCCGCGCGGCCAGCCTACGCCGCTCGCATGAGCGCCGCCGTCACCGTCGATCTCGCGCCAGCGTTCGAGCAGCCGCTGCTCGAGGGGCTGATGCAGTTCTACCTCTACGACTTCTCGGAGATGGAGCCGGACGGGTCGGACGACTTCGAGTTCGAGCCGAACGGGCTCTTCCATCCCTACCGATACCTGCCGGACTACTGGCGCGAGGCGGGCCGCACTCCGCTGGTCATCCGGCGCGACGGCCGGCCGGTGGGTTTCGCACTGCTGAACCAGCACTCCCACCGCAACGGCGGCCACGTCGAGCGCAACATGGCGGAGTTCTTCGTGGCGCGGAAACACCGCCGCCACGGCGTCGCCAGCCAGGCGGTGCGGCTGATCCTGGCCGCCAATCCCGGACGCTGGGAGGTGGCGGTGGTGGCGCGCAACGCCGCGGCGCAGAGCTTCTGGCCGCGCGCGATCGCTTCTGCGCCGAACGTGTCCGACCTCGTCCGCCACGAGGGCGATGGCCAGCACTGGCGCGGCCCGATCTGGAGCTTTCTGGCCAGCTGAGCCGCAGCGGCGTCACCGACTCGGAGCACACGACCGCGCATGCTGATCGGGCCGACGCTCTACCTCGCGATGAAGTACCTGCACGTGCTGGGCGCGATCGTGCTTCTCGGCACGGGGGCGGGCATCGCCTTCTTCATGCTGATGGCGCATCGCTCTCGTGACGCGGCTTTCGTCGCGCGAACGGCGCGCGTAGTCGTGCTCGCCGACGTCCTGTTCACCGCCACGGCGGTCGCGCTGCAGCCGCTGACCGGTTATTTCCTGATGCGCACCACTGGGGTGCGGCTGACCGACAGCTGGATCGCCGCCTCGCTCGCTCTCTTCGCGGTGGCGGGCGGCTTCTGGCTGCCGGTGGTCTGGATGCAGCGACGGATGCGCGACCTGGCCGAGCGCGCGGCGGCGGACGACGCGCCGCTGCCGCCCGAATACCACAAGCTGCTCCGCCTCTGGTTCATCTATGGTTTCCCCGGCTTCGGCGCAGTGCTGGCGATCCTCTGGTTGTTGATCGCCAAGCCGGTGTTCGGCCGCTGAGCGAATCGCCCGACGGTGGCCGTGCTGAGCGCAGGCGGCCCGATCGGCGCCGCGCTCGCCCGAGGATCTGGCGCGCCATGGATGGCCGCTGAAGGCGCTGGCTCGCTGGACAAACGGGGGGTGGATGTTGGTCAAATCCTTGATTGCGGCTGGCATTCTGGTGGCCGCGACCGCCGCCCATGCCGATCCGCCGAGTGTCGAGCGGTACTACTCGCAGACCTACAACGACTGCATGAACGAGGCGGCCGGCTCGACGCTGCCGATGCGCCAGTGCATGGGCGACGAGCACGACGCCTGGGACAAGCAGCTGAACCAGGTCTACCAGGCGCTCATGACCCGCCGCGCGGAGCCGGCGAAGGTCCAGTTGCGCGACGACGAGCGCGCCTGGCTGAAGCGTACCAAAAGCCAATGCGATCACGCCGGCGACGACGAGGCGGGCGGCACGCTGCAGGGCGTGGAGATCGACCAGTGCTATCTCGACGAGACCATCCGGCGCACCCTCTACCTGCGCGGCCTGCACTAGAGGCGACCCGCGCGTTAGATCGCGATGCGTTCGGTTCGAACGCTGAATCGCGATCTGCACTCTTGAGTCCAGAGCAGGATGGTTTCAGGCGGCTCCGCCCGAAACCATCCTGCTCCGGGCCGGCCTCAGCGTCCGCTGGCGCGCCAGAAGCCGTTATGGTCGCGACAGACCTCGAACGTCTGCCAGCGGCCGTTCACCCAGTCCTGCACCCATTGGCAGTTGTGGCGGCGACTGTGGCGCGGCGGCGGGGCGACGCACCGGATGCGGCTGCGGCCGATCGCGCTGCCGGCGACCGCGCCGACCGTGCCGCCGATCAGCGCGCCGCCCACGCTGCGGCTAGCCGCCGCGCCGATCGTCCCGCCGACGATCGCGCCGGTCCGGGTGCCCCGGCGGGCTTCGTGCGCCTGCGCGTTGCGGCAGATGTCGCCGCTCCAGTAGACGCCCGGCGGCGGTCGGGCGAAGACCGGCGTCGCTGCGACGCTGCCGACGACCATCGCGGCTGCCGCCAAGACGTTGAAATAGTGCTTCATACGGTGACCTCCCGAGGCCCCGACCCGACAGTTGCGTCCCATGCGCCACGACCATGGCGAGTACGAGGCGGCCTGCGTGTCAGGTGAAACCCCGAGCGCGGCGCCAGGGGCGCCCGGCAGGCGGCGTCGCCGGTTGCAAGGCTTGACCCGGGGCCTCGGTTCCGGAAAGCCGCTGCCGGATGGCGGTACGAAACACCAGCGGCGCGGCTCGCGCGCCCGGCGAGTGGCGCGAGCTCGACATCGAGCGGGTCGGCGCGCAGGGCGACGGCGTCGCGGCCGGCCCGGTGTTCGCGGCGCTCACGCTGGCGGGCGAGCGGGTGCGCGCGCGGGTGGCCGGCGAGCGCGCCGACGACGTCGAGGTGCTGGCCGCCAGCCCCGAGCGGGTCGAGCCGCCCTGTCCGCATTTCGGCGCATGCGGCGGCTGCGCGCTGCAGCACTGGGCGCACGCGCCGTACCTCGCCTGGAAGGCCGAGCAGATCCGGCTCGCCCTGGCGCGCGAGCGGATCGAGACCGAGATCTTGCCCCCCTTCACCGCGCGCCCCGGCTCGCGCCGGCGCCTGGCGCTGCACGCGCGGCCCGGACACGGCGCGGCGGAGATCGGCTTCAAGGCGCGGCGCTCCTGGCGGCTGACGCCGATCGAGGTCTGCCCGGTGGCCGATCCGCGGCTGGTCGCCGCCTTCCCGGCGCTGCGCGCGCTCGCCGCGCCGCTGTTCGAGCGTGCGAAGTCCGCGCCGACCCTGCACGTGACGCTCACGGAGAGCGGGCTCGACGTCGACATCACGGGCGTCGAGCAGCGCGGCGGCGGCCTTTCGGGCGACGGCCGCGCGCGGGTCGCCGAGGCGGCCGGCGCCGCCGACCTCGCCCGCGTGAGCTTAAGCGGCGAGATCCTCTACCAGGCCCGCATGCCGATGGTGCGCATCGGCCGCGCCAGCGTCGCGCTGCCGCCCGGCGCCTTCCTGCAGGCGGTCGCCGAGGCGGAAGCGGCGATGGCCGGCTTCGTCGGCGAGGCGCTGGCCGGCGCGAAGACGGTGGCCGACCTCTACTGCGGCGTCGGCGCCTTCGCGTTG
>DATNEH010000282.1:0-4481 GCA_035553015.1 Caulobacteraceae bacterium
GTGCAGGGCGATGCGATCGCCGGCGGCAACGAGCTCGCGTTGCACTGCGACTTCGTGGTGGCGAGCGAGGCGGCGCGGTTCGGCATGTCGCTGGCCAGGATCGGCCTCGCGCCCAGCTGGTTCCTGGCCAAGAAGCTGCTGGAGGTCGCCGGTCCCGTCGGCGCGCGCGAGATGCTGTTGCTGGGCGAGCCGCTGCCGGCGAAGCGAATGGCCGAGCTGGGGCTCATCCACCGCTGCGTGCCGGCCCAGGACCTGGCCGCCGCCGCCCAGCGTGTGATCCTGCGCCTTGCCGCCAACGCGCCGCTGTCGCTGAGGGCGATGAAGGCGCTGATGGTCCGCGCGATGAGCTTCCGCGACGCGATCCCGCACGCCGATGTCGACGCGCTGGTCGCCGCCGCCTCGGCCAGCGCCGACGCGCGCGAGGGCATCGCCGCGATGCTGGAACGCCGCGCGCCGAACTTCGAGGGCCGCTGATGGGCGTCCGGCTCGAGAAACCGTGGCGCGACCTCACGGCCGAGAACGTGGCCGCGCTGGCCGGCGAGCTCGGCGTCTACCAGCTGGCCGACGCGGAAGGCCGGGTGCTGCGCATCGGCTATGCGGGCGGGCGCACCCTGTTCGGGCTGCGCAGCGAGCTGGCCGCGGCGCTGGCGGCCGGCGAGGCGGCCAGGTTCCGCACCGAGGTCAACGCCCAGTACATGAGCCGCTACGACGAGCTGCTGATGGTCCACGTGGCCGACCACGGCGCGCTGCCGCCGGGGAACGCGACGGATGCGCAGCGGCGGCTGGGAAGGCTGAGCCCGGGATGAGCGGCGCTCGGGAACGGAGGCGCTGATGGACTTCGAGCCGACGCCCGAGCAGGTGCAGATCGTCGACCAGGTGCGCAGGTTCGTGCGCGAGGAGATCTGGCCGCTGGAAGCCAGGCTCGATCCCGACGCATCCCGCATCGACGCCGAGGACCGCGACCGGCTCACCGGTATCACGAAGGCGATGGGACTCTACGGACTCGGCATCCCGCCGGAGTTCGGCGGGCCGGACATCGACATCGTCACCCAGACGCTGATCGCCATCGAGACCGCCCAGCACCGCGCCGGGCTCTATTCGCCCTGCTTCGGCGCGTTCGGCGGCGCGGGCCTGGCGCAGCTCTACGAGGCCAACGAGGATCAGAAAGAGCGCTACCTCTACCCGATGCTGCGCGGCGAGAAGCACGGCTTCTTCGGCCTCACCGAGCCTTCCGGCGGCTCCGACCCGGCCCGCGCGATCCGCACCAAGGCCGAGCGAGTCCCAGGCAAGGATGGGGGCGACGACTGGGTGATCAACGGCTCGAAGATCTTCATCTCGGGCGCGGACGGCGCCGACTTCGGCATCGTCTTCGCCCGCACCGACGCCAGCCAGGGCCGCGGCGGCATCACTTGCTTCATCGTCGACGCCGACACGCCCGGCTTCCACGTCCGCCGCGTGGTGCACACGCTGCGCAGCGGCCACTACGGCACCGAGCTGCAGTTCGAGGACGCCCGCGTGCCGCACGCCAACGTGCTGGGCGAAGTGAACCGCGGCTTTGCGATCGCCAACGACCGGCTGACCCGCCAGCGCATCCCCTACGCGGCCGGCTGCCTCGGTGTCGCCATTCGCGCGCAGGAAATGTCGATCGAGTACGCCAAGCAACGCCAGACCTTCGGCGCGGCGCTCTCCACCCGCCAGGCGATCCAGTGGATGGTGGTCGACAACGAGATCGACATCCGCACCGCGCGCTGGTCGATCCTGGCGGCCGCGTGCAAGGCGGCGCGGGGCGAGCCGTTCCGCACCGAGGCCGCGATGGCCAAGCTGCTGGCCAGCGAAGGCGCGGGCAGGGTGGTCGACCGCGCCATCCAGATCCACGGCGGCTACGGCGTCACCAAGGACTTCCCGCTGGAGCGCTGGTACCGCGAGCTGCGCATCCGGCGCATCGGCGAAGGCCCCAGCGAAGTGCAGCGCATCGTGATGGCGCGGGATCTGTTCGACCAGGCGCTGTACTGATGGAGCGTCGCTGCGCCATCCCTCCCCTTCATGGGGAGGGCAGATCGCGAAGCGATCGGGTGGGGGAGTCTGACGCCATTCGTTCGCTAACCGACGGGCTTGCGTTGACGCGTGAGACATCCCCACCCGGTCTCGCTGCGCTCGACCACCCTCCCCATGAAGGGGAGGGACGATGAGCGAGGACCGCCCACCCCCGCTTACCGGCGTCCTCGTGCTCGACTTCGGCCAGGTCTACCAGGGCCCGTACGCCGGCTTCCTGATGGCCAAGGCGGGGGCCAACGTCATCAAGATCGAGCCGCCGCGGGGCGAGCCGCTGCGGGCGCGCGAGGCGGTGGGCGGCATGGCCTCGCTGCCGCTGGCGATGCTGAACTCCAACAAGCGCGCCATCACGCTGAACCTGAAGAGCCCGCGCGGCGTCGAGCTGCTGAAGGCGATGGCCCGCAAGGCCGACGTGCTGCTGGAGAACTTCGCGCCGGGCGTCATGGATCGGCTGGGCGTCGGCGCCGAGGCGCTGATGGCGGAAAACCCCCGGCTGATCTACGCCTCGGCGACCGGGTACGGACTTTCGGGACCCGAGCGCGACAACCTCGCCATGGACATCACCATCCAGGCCGCCTCCGGCGCGATCAGCGTCACCGGCTTCCCGGACGGGCCGCCGGTCAAGGCCGGCCCGGCGATCGCCGACTTCATCTCCGGCACGCACCTTTACGGCGCCATCGTCACCGCGCTCTTCGAGCGCCAGCGCACCGGCCGCGGGCGGCTGGTGGAGGTGGCGATGATCGAGACCATGTTCCCGACGCTCGCCTCCAACCTCGGGATGGTCTTCAACAACCCGGAGCGGCCGCTGGGGCGCACCGGCAATCGGCACGGCGGCCTCTCGGTGTCGCCCTACAATGTCTATCCGTGTAAGGATGGTTGGTTCGCCATCATCTGCAACAACGACGACCACTGGGGCGCCTTGCTGCGCGCGATGGGCCGCGAAGACCTGGCGGGCGATCCGCGCTTTTCCACCAACGCCGCCCGGGTGCGCCACATGGCCGAGACCGATGCGGCGGTCGAGGGCTGGGCGGCCAAGCACACCCGCGCCGAGATTTTCGCGGCCACGGAGCGGCACAAGATTCCGTCAGCGCCCGTGCGGGACCTGCATGAGGTGCTCGCCAACCGCCACATGCAGGGGCGCGGCATGATCGAGGAGATCGATCATCCGCAACTCGGCCGCATCAGCGTGCCCGGCAGCCCGCTGCGCTACCACGGCACCCCGCAGACGCCGGCCGTCCCCAGCCCGGCGCTGGGCGCGGACACCGAGGCCGTCCTGGCTGAGCTGCTGGGTCTGTCGCCCGCCCACGTGGCCGAGCTGCGGGCCGACGGCGCGGTCTGACACGCGCGCCTATTGCGTGCCGGCGGCGACCGAGAGGTCGTCGGTGACGCCGGTCACGTCGTGGGTGAACCGCTGCAGCCGGTCGACCTGGTCGCGGTAGGCGTGGCTCGACCGGCAGACCGGCGCTGGCCGCTGGCTGGAGACCTTCTCGACCAGCACCACCGACGAGCCGACGTCCTGGAGCGCCAGCCGCGTGAAGCCGAGCGATGTGTTCATGTCGTCGGCGTTCTTGGCGAGGGTAGCCGTCGCGGTCGCCACCAGCAGTTCCTTCAGATTCCCGGTGAGCTCGGCCGTCGCGCCCTCGAGCACCTGGAAACACTCGATGAAGAGCACCGAGTCGTTCCCGCGCCGGTGGGGCATGTCGTCGCCCGACACCGATGCGATCGCGTCGTTGAGGTCGGCCTGGATGGCGAGACCGGCCTTGGCCAGCTCCGCCACCGCCTTCGCCTGCTCGCCGGTGATGGGGCTCGCGGCGGCGCCAGCCGCGGGCCTGGCGTGAGGCTTCGCGGGGTGCGGAGTCTTCGCGTCGGCGAGACCGGGAACGAGCGCGGCCGACGCCAGGACTGCGACGGCGATGGCGAGGATGCGCATGGCGGCTCGCTTCGATGCCGGCCGAAGGCTTGGCCGTCGGCAACCGGAACACGCACTTTGCGGCCGCAATGCGCCCACTGGCCGCGTGACGTGCGGTCAGGCCGTCCCGCGCTGCACCCTGGAGCGCGTCAGCACCGTCTCGCGGCGGCCGGCGATGTCGGTCCCCGTATTGCGGCCGAAGCCGCCGGCGATGGCGTGATCGCGGTGGATGCGGCGGGCCTCGGCGACCGGCGTGCCCAGGTTCGCATCCCAGTCGCGGCGCATCGCGGCGACCATCTTCGGGTCGGCGTCGGCGATCGCCTCGGCCAGCGCCAGCGCGAACGGCAGCAGCTCGTCGTGCGGTCTGACGTGGTTCGCAAGTCCCACGCGCAGCGCCGTCGCGGCGTCGACGAAGTTGCCGGTCATCGACATCTCGCGGGCGAACGCCATGCCGACACGGCGCGGCAGGTCGACCAGCACCGGGCCCGGATAGACGCCGACCCGCATGTGGGTGTCGGCG
>DATNEH010000283.1:0-3308 GCA_035553015.1 Caulobacteraceae bacterium
CCTGGGACATCGGCTCGACCTACGTGCAGAACCCGCCCTACTTCGAAGGGCTGACGATGACGCCGGAGCCGGTGACCGACATCATCGAAGCGCGCATCCTCGGCATCTTCGGCGACTCGATCACCACCTACCACATCAGCCCGGCCGGCAACATCCGCAAGACCAGCCCGGCCGGCGAGTACCTCTCCGAGCACCAGGTCAGCCAGGCCGACTTCAACTCGTACGGCGCGCGCCGCGGCAACCACGAAGTGATGATGCGCGGCACCTTCGCCAACATCCGCATCCGCAACAAGGTGACGCCGGACATCGAGGGCGGGGTGACCAAGCACTTCCCGTCCGGCGAGGTGATGCCGATCTACGACGCGGCCATGCGCTACAAGGCCGAGGGCCACCCGGCGGTGATCTTCGCCGGCAAGGAGTACGGCACCGGCTCGTCGCGCGACTGGGCGGCCAAGGGCACCAAGCTCCTGGGCGTGCGCGCGGTGATCGCCGAGACCTTCGAGCGCATCCACCGCTCCAACCTCGTCGGCATGGGCGTCTTGCCGCTGCAGTTCATCCATGAGGGCTGGCAGCGGATGGGGCTGACCGGCGAGGAGATCGTCTCGATCCGCGACCTCGAGGACGTCGCCCCGCGCAAGCAACTGATGGTGGAGGCGTACCGTCCGTCGGACGGCAAGATCGCCCGCTTCCCGGTGCGCTGCCGGATCGATACGCCGACCGAGCTGGAATACTTCCACCACGGCGGCGTGCTCAACTTCGTGCTGCGCAACCTCGCCAAGACCCGCTGAGCCCAAGCGAGCCCCGGCTGTCCTTCCGTGATCGAACGTGTACGGAAGGCCGCCGGGCGCTCACGGCTTAGTGAACCCAGGCGCGGAAAAACTCCGACTAATAGCGCCTCGATGAAGCGGGGCCTCCTGTCGCTGGCGATCTTGAGCTTCGCCGCCCAGGCGGCTGTTGCGTGGGCGCGGCCGCCGGTCGTCGTCGAGCTGTTCACCGCCCAAGGTTGCGCCACCTGCGACAAAGCCAACAGCTACGTCGCCGCGCTGGCCGACCAGAAGGGCGTGCTGCCGCTGACCCTGTCGGTCGACTACTGGGATTACCTGGGCTGGAAGGACACCTTCGCCCGGCCCGAGTTCGCCGACCGCCAGCGCGCCTACGCCCGGCGATTCGGGGTCGCCGAGGTGTTCACGCCGCAGGTCGTGGTCGACGGCCGCTCGCAGACCGCGGCGGTGAAGCCCGACGCGATCGACGCTCTGGTGCGCGCGGCGCGCAGCGCCCCCAGCGACCCGCCGCAGATGCGCTGGCATGGAACCGACTTCGTGGCGGTGGGCGGCGGGCGGCGGCCGCACGGCGGCGCCGGGGTCTGGCTGATCCGTTACGATCCGCGCGAGGCCGCCACCGACGTCAAGGACGGCGACAACCGCGGCCACAAGGTGGCCGAGCGCAACGTCGTCGCCCAGCTGGTGCGCCTGGGCGCGTGGCGCGGCCGACCGGTGCTGCTGAAACTGCCGCCGGCCCCGCAGGACGGCCTCAAGACCGTCGTCCTCGTGCAGGGCGACAACGGCGGCAAGATCCTCGGCGTGTTGGGGCCGCAGGGGTAGCCCCACGCCCGCGCATCCCGGCGAAGACCGGGTGCAGGCGCTGCTGTGGGGCCGTCCGCGACAATCGGAGAGTCCGCGCCGCAGGCGCTGCAGAGGGTCACACGAAGAGACAATGCCTGCGGCGCCGCCATGCCGAGCGGCTTCCGTCTCATCGACCTCTGCTCGCAGTCGCGGCTCTTCGCTGGAATGGGGGAATGCATGCCCGAATAGTCGTCGCCCCCGCGGTCGGAGGGGTGACCGCGGGGGCGACTTGGAGGGCAAGTGTCGGCCAACCGGCGCCCCACGATCCAGGGGGGCTGGGGGGGCTGTTCAGGATCCGGGACCAGTAAGGCTCCCGATCAGCCGACGACCGCAAGATCGTCACCCAAGCGGGCGCGTGCTGGGCCGAAATAAGGTCATTTCAGGGCGAGGTGTTAACGCCGAGTCATCTTTCGCGCGCCTGTTGCGCGCCAACCCCTCGCATGCAATCGATATATCACCCAGATTGCGAAGCGCATGTCGTTGGAAGCCCAGCCGCCGCAGCCCAACCGGGGCGTCACGTTTTTCGAACGCCCCGAGCTAGACCGATTGCTCAGACTTTATGGACGCATGGTCGCCGCCGGTCACTGGCGGGACTATGCCATCGACGGCCTCTCGGACGCCGCGGTGTTCTCGGTGTTCGAGCGCGCCTCGCAGGCGCCGCTCTACCGGATCGAGAAGCGGCCGGCGTTGGCGCGCAGGCAGGGCGCCTGGGCGGTGATCGGCCAAGCCGGCGTGATTCTGCGCCGCGGCCACGAGCTCGAACAGGTGCTACGCTTCTTCGAGCGCGCCCGCTTCGCCGTCGTCGAATAAGGCGGCGATTGCGGCGCGCGCCCGCCCCGCAATCGCTTCGATCACCGCCGTCGAATCAGTCACCTGATCGAGCGACCCGAGCACCGGCAGCGCGCGCAGCTCCGGATCCTCGATTTCGGCCCGCAGCGCCGCCATGATCTCCTCGCCGTTGACCACCGTGAACGGCCGCTCGTGGAAAGGCCCGATTCGCGGGGCGATCGCGCCCGGGACGCCGCGCGCCTGCTGCAGGCGGCCAATCGCCGCATAGGCTTCGGCCAGCGCCGCCTCGCGCCGCTTCCACGCATCGGCGGCGAGCACGCGCGCCAGGATCGGCGCCAGCTCGCCGGCGCACGGCAGCCGCGCGAAGCCCGATCCGAGCCACTTCGGATAGGGCGCGTAGCGGCGCTCGATCAGGAAGCCCATCCGCATCACGTCGCGCACCAGCCGCGCGGCGATCACCCGCGAACCAAGCTCGTCGCCGACGAAGCCGGTTCGCCCGACGAACGCCTGCTCCTCGGCGATCCGCCGCCATTGGCAGGCGAGCTTGTAGAGCCAGACGTCGCGCGGCGGCCAGGCGAGCCGTTCGCGCAGGGCCGTCAGCCGCCCGTCGTCGTCGCGGAACACCGCCCCGCCCGTGATCTCCAGCAGCCACTGGTCGGCGAGGCCCAGCCAGGCGCGGTTCGAGAGCGGGTCCTCGACGCCAGTCCCCAGGACGTCGCCGGCGAGGCCCTCCAGCGTGCGCACCTCCAGCCCGTGCCGGTCGTCGCTGCGCCAGTGCGGACCCTTGCCGGACAGGTGCGGCCGGTTGAACCAGCCGACCGGCACGCCTTCGAACGCCTCGGACGCGACGTCGGCGAAGTTCGCCACGATGGCGTCGGCCTGCGCGGCGAAGTCGGC
>DATNEH010000284.1:0-20558 GCA_035553015.1 Caulobacteraceae bacterium
GAATACCACTGGGCCTGGGGTTATCAGTTCGGCATCGGCGTGATCATCGCCTCCACCATCCTGCCGCTCGCCTGGTTCAAATGGCGCGGCTGGATCTGACGCCCCTCCAATCTTATCGCTGATAAGATGTCCTTGCGCTGACGCGACGGACGGCCGAATATCGCGGCTTCAGAACATCACGCGACCCCGGACGAAACAACCCATGAGCGACGGCTCGATCGACATCAAGGAAGCGGCCGATGCGGCGCGCGCCGACGCCTATTCGCAGCCGCTGGAGAGCCTCAACCCGGCGATGCCGGCGCTGTTCCAGGCCGACGCCATGTGGCCCTACTTCGAGCGGTTGCGCGCCGAGGACCCGGTGCACTGGACCCCGGACGGCGACAACGCCGCCCACTGGGGCGTCACCCGCTACAACGACATCATGACCGTCGACACCAACCACGACGTCTTCTCGTCGGAAGGCGGCATCACGCTGCCGCCGAGCGAGGCGCGCGTGCAGAAGATGATCGAGGCGGGGGCCGAAGGCGGCGGTCCCGGCGGCCTGTTCGGCCCGCCGCCCGGCCAGGAAGGGCAGGGCGGCGGCGGCCCGCGCATGTTCATCGCGATGGACCCGCCAAGGCACGACGAGCAGCGCAAGACCGTCAGCCCGGCCGTCTCGCCGCACAACCTCTTGCAGATGGAGCCGCAGATCCGCGAGCGCGCCGGCCAGATCCTCGATGCGCTGCCGATCGGCGAGCCGTTCGACTGGGTCGACAAGGTGTCGATGGAGCTGACCGCGATGACGCTGGCGACGCTCTTCGACATGCCGCAGGTCGACCGCCGCCGGCTGACCCGCTGGTCGGACGTGGTCATGGCGCAGCCTGGCCACGGCATCGTCGACAGCTGGGAGCAGAAGCGCGCCGAGATGTTCGAGTACGGCAGCTACTTCCTGAACCTGTGGAACGAGCGGAAGAGCGCCGAGCCGGGCGGCGACCTGATCTCGATGCTGGCGCATGGCGCCGCCACGCGCGACATGAACCAGTTCGAGTACCTCGGGAACGTGATCCTGCTGACCATCGGCGGCAACGACACCACCCGCAACACGATCTCGGGCAGCGTCTTTGCGCTGAACAAGTTCCCCGACCAGTACGCCAGGCTGCGCGCCGACCCGACGCTGATCCCTTCGATGGTCTCCGAGACGATCCGCTGGCAGACGCCGCTCGCGCACATGCGGCGCACCGCCAAGGCCGACTTCGAGCTCTCGGGCAAGAAGATCCGCGCCGGCGACCTCGTCGCCATGTGGTACGTCTCCGGCAACCGCGACGAGACGGTGATCGAGAATCCGAACGCCTACGTCATCGACCGGCCGCGGGTGCGTCAGCACCTGTCGTTCGGCTTCGGCATCCACCGCTGCGTCGGCAACCGCCTCGCCGAGCTGCAGCTGCGGGTCATCTGGGAAGAGATCCTGAAGCGCTTCCCGACCATCCAGCTGCTCGAAGAGCCCAAGCGCACCTACTCGACCTTCGTGAAGGGCTACGAGCGCATGCAGGTGCTGATCCCGACGCGGAACTAGCGGGGGTTGAAGCGGGGCTACTGCCGCGACATGGCGGCGGCGAGATAGGCCTTGATCCTGGCCTCCTCGTCCTCGATCGCTTCGCCGGTGATGTCGACCAGCGCCCGCTTCACCGTGCCGGTGAACGCGAACGGCGGCTCGTCGCCGGGCATCACCGGAGATCCCGTGTAGCTGCCGAGCGACACTCCGCCGCCGAGGCCCAGCAACAACGGGACGGTCACCGGCAGCTCGCCGGCGCCGACCCGCTCGCCGTCCACGAACAGCTTGATGCCGGCCGGCACGCCCTTGCCGTGCGGGATATCGGGCTGGCCGGTCGGGGTGAACTCGAAGCTGAACACGTGATCGCCTTCGGGGACGGCCCCGTCGGCCTGCACCTTGAAGTACTGCGCGGCCACGTAGTTGTAGCCGTAGGTCAGCTTGCCGTTCTGGACGTAGAGCGCAAAGCCGGCGTCGACGCCGCCCATGGCGAACAGCACACCCTCGGCGTCGCCGTGCGGCACGCTGGCGTGAACGGAGACCGAGTGCGGCACGTTCAGCAGGCGCGGGGCGGCGAACGGCGGCACGACCTGGGCGCCAGGATAGTAGACGTACCGCTTGCGCGCTTCGGCGATCTGCGGGCGCTCGTCGACCATCCGCGCGGTGCCCCGGCTGTCGATCGGCAGCACGTCGTACTTGCCGGCCTCGACGTACCACATGCCGATCATGGCGATCAGCCGGTCCCGCTGCTGATCGGCGAGGTTGTTGGTCTCGGCGGGGTCGTCCTTGACGTTGTAGAGCTCCCAGCCGTGCGCATCGAGCTTGATCAGCTCGTCATAGTCGATCGGGGCGCCGAACGTACGGCCGGACTCGGTGAACGAGGTCCCCGGCCACGGACAGACCGCACGCCAGCCGTCATGATAGAGCGAGCGGTGGCCGAACATCTCGAAGTACTGGGTGATGTGCAGCGCCGGGGCCGCCCCGTCGTTGAACGACGACTTCAGGCTGAAGCCCTGGATCGGTGATTGGGTGACGCCTTTGAGCTGCGCCGGCGGCTCGACGCCGAGCGCGTCCAGCACAGTCGGGACCATGTCGATCGCGTGGGCGAACTGGGTGCGGACCTCGCCCCGGGCCCTGATGCCCTTCGGCCAGCTGAGGATGAACGGATCCGACGCGCCGCCGCGGTAGGTCTCGCGCTTCCAGCGGCGGAACGGCGTGTTGCCGGCGTGGGTCCAGCCCCAGGGGTAGTGGTTGTAGCACTTGGGCCCGCCGAGGTCGTCGATCGCCGCCAGGTTGGCCTGCAGGTCGTCGGGGACGTTGTTGAAGAACTTGGTCTCGTTCACCGAGCCGACCGGTCCGCCTTCGGCGCTGGCGCCGTTGTCCGAGATCACCATGATCAGGGTGTTCTCGTATTCGCCCAGCTCCTTCAGGAAGGCGATGAGCTCGCCGATATAGTGGTCGGTGTGCTCGAGGAAGCCGGCGAACACCTCCATCATCCGCGCGAACAGCCGCCGCTCGTCGGCGGGCAGCTTGCCCCAGTCCTGCACGTCGGGATCGTGACGCGAGAGCGCGGCGTCGGCAGGCAGGATTCCCAGTTCCTTCTGCCGCGCGAACACCTTCTCGCGGTAGGCGTCCCAGCCGTCGTCGAAGGCGCCTTTGTACTTGTCGGCCCACGCCTTCGGCACGTGGTGCGGCGCGTGGGCCGCGCCCGGGCAGAAGTACATGAAGAACGGCTTCTGCGGCGCGACCTGCTTGCCGTCGGCGATCATCGCCTTGGCCTTCTCCACGAGGTCCGGCGTCAGATGGTAGCCCTCCGCCGGGGTCTTCGGCGGCTCGACCTGATGGTTGTCGTAGACGAGCTCCGGATACCACTGGTTGGTCTCGCCGCCGAGGAAACCGTAGAAGCGCTCGAATCCGCGGCCGACGGGCCAGCGGTCGTAGGGGCCTGCCGCTGACTGCGCTTCCGACGGCGTCAGATGCCACTTGCCGAGCGCGTAGGTGTTGTAGCCCTGCTCCAGCAGGATCTCCGAAATCATGCCGTTCTCGAAGGGCATGTAGCCGTTGCCGCCCGGATAGCCGGTCGCCCCCTCGGTGATGCAGGCCATCGCGTTGGAGTGGTGATTGCGGCCGGTGATGATGCAGGCGCGCGACGGCGAGCACAGCGCGGTGGTGTGCATGTTGTTGTAGCGCAGGCCATCGGCGGCGAGGGCGTCGAGGTTGGGCGTGCGGATCTGGCCGCCGAAGCAGCCGAGGTGTCCGAAGCCGGTGTCGTCCAGCACGATGAAGAGCACGTTGGGAGCGCCTTGCCTGGCGCGCAACGGCTGCGGCCACGCGGGCTTGGAGACGTCGAAGGTGCGGCCGATCACGCCCGGGAACGCCTGGCCGGGCTTGTATTCGGTAAGGGGCATGACGACGGGACCTTTGTCGAGCTGCGAGTCCCGCACGCCTGCGGGACGGTCCGAGGCAGATGCACCGGCGCGCGGCTACGGCGTATCAGGTGTTTCCCGCCACTCGTCGGCGCGGTTGGTCGAGAGCGCGCTGCCGCCTTAGAGCGCGCGGATGGATCGCCGCGGACGCGGTCCTACAGCAGCCGCCCCAGCATCATCACCAGGCCGACCACGCTGACGCCATATGCGAGGGTGCGCAGCCACGGCACGCCGAAAAGGTAGAGCGGTATGTAGACGATCCGCGCGCCGAACCAGAGCCAGGCGCCGGTGGCTCCAAGCCCGCCGCTGCGGTCGGTAGCGGCGAGCGCCAGCGTCAGCGCGATGAAGAGCGGGTAGGTCTCCTTGAAATTGTTGAACGCGCGCTGGGCGCGGCCGGCGAGCACGCCGACCGGCCTGTGCTCGTCGCGGGGACCGGCGTTGTAGACGATCCCGGTGTCGCGCAGCGCCGTGGCGGCCTGGATGATCATGTGCGCGAAGAACAGCACGACCGACCAGGCGAGGACGGTGAGCTCAGGCGTAAGAGCGGTAGGCATCGGACGCATCCCCCGGCTGACGGCGCCGGCAGCAGCGCCGTTGCCAAAGGAAACCATCCAGCGGCGCAAGGTCAACGACCTCCGTGGTAGGCGCGCCGGCGCGCCGCCGCTTGACGACGATTCACCGGCGCGGATGATCGGCCGGCGTGGCGCTCGCGCGCCGCCGGCTCTTTGACATCGTTGGACGCAGGAAAACTGAAGGCCGCCCTCGGCGGCGCCACAATCAGGGCGCCGTTGTTAGCGGTGTCTTTGCGGCGAGATCTGCGGCTGTGCGCCTCGCCGTGTGTCGAAGGTCGTTCAGGAAAGCTGCAAACGCGGCGCTCGCCGCCTCACCGTGAGGCGGCGAGCCACTCCTCGAGCCAGTGGATGTGGTAGCGGCCTTCGAGGATGTCCGGCTCGTTCATCAGGTCCTGGAAGAGCGGGATGGTGGTCTCGATGCCGCCGACCACGATCTCGCCGAGGCAGCGTTTCAGACGGGCGATGCACTCGGTGCGGTCGCGTCCGTGCACGATCAGCTTGCCGACCAGGCTGTCGTAGTAGGGCGGGATCGAGTAGCCGGCGTAGATCGCCGAATCGAGCCGCACGCCCAGGCCGCCCGGCGCGTGGAAGTCGGTGATCAGGCCAGGGGAGCCGGCGAAGGTGCGCGGGTTCTCGGCGTTGATCCGGCATTCGATGGCGTGGCCCTCGAACTGCACCTGCTCCTGGGTGAACGACAGCGGCATGCCGGCGGCGATGCGGATCTGCTCGCGCACCAGGTCGATGTCGGTGATCGCCTCGGTGACCGGATGCTCGACCTGCAGGCGGGTGTTCATCTCGATGAAGAAGAACTCGCCGTCCTCGTAGAGGAACTCGATGGTGCCGACGCCCAGGTAACCGAGCTTGCCGATGGCGTCGGCGACCGTCTTGCCGATCTTCGCGCGCGTCGCCGAATCGATGGCCGGGGAGGGGGCCTCCTCCATCACCTTCTGGTGGCGGCGTTGCAGCGAGCAGTCGCGCTCGCCGAGGTGGCAGACCGCGCCGAAGGCATCGGCGATCACCTGCACCTCGATGTGGCGCGGTCGGGCGAGGTAGCGCTCCAGATAGACCGCGTCGTCGCCGAACGCGGCTTTCGCCTCGGCGCGCGCGGTGGCCAGCGCCACCGGCAGCTCCTCGGGCGTGCGGGCGACCTTCATGCCGCGCCCGCCGCCGCCGGCGGCCGCCTTGATCAGCACCGGGAAACCGATCTCGGCGGCCGCCGCGATGGCGTCGGCCTCCGAGCTGAGCGCGCCTTCGGAGCCCGGCACCACCGGGATGCCGGCGGTCTTCACGGCGACCTTGGCGGCGATCTTGTCGCCCATCATGCGGATGTGCTCGGGCTTGGGCCCGATGAAGGTGTAGCCGTGCGCCTCGACGATCTCGGCGAAGCGGGCGTTCTCGGAGAGGAAGCCGTAGCCGGGATGCACGGCCTGCGCGCCGGTGATCTCGCAGGCGGCGATGATCGAGGGGATGTTCAGGTAGCTCTTGGCGATCGGCGCGGGGCCGATGCAGACGCTCTCGTCGGCCAGCCGCACGTGCATGGCGCTGGCGTCGGCCTCGGAGTGCACGGCCACGGTGGAGATGCCCATCTCCTTGCAGGCGCGGTGGACCCGAAGCGCGATCTCGCCCCGGTTGGCGATGAGAATCTTGTCGAACATGACCTAGCCGATGGCGACCAGAGGTTCGCCGAACTCCACGGGCTGACCGTCGGCCACCACGATCTCGAGGATGCGGCCGGCCCTGGGGGCCGGGATCGGGTTCATCGTCTTCATCGCCTCGACGATCAGCAGCGTCTGGCCCTCGCTGACGTTGTCGCCGACCCGCACGAACGGCGGCGCGCCGGGCTCGGCCTGCAGGTAGACCGTGCCGACCATCGGCGAGTTGACGAGGTCGCCCTCGCGTTGCGCCGCGGCGGGTGCGCCGGACGAGGCGGGCGCTGCCGCGGCTGCGGCCGGCGCGGCGGCGGCCGGGGCCGCGTAGATGGCGGGGGCGATGGCCGGGCCGCCGAGGTTGCGCGCGACCTTTATCCGCAGATCTCCGCGCTCGACCTCGATCTCGGTGAGACCGGTGTCGTTGAGGATGGCGGCCAGACGGCGCACCAGGCGCGCGTCGATAGGATCGGCGGGAGCCTTCGGGTCGGGCATTCGGCTTCGATACCTCGGTTGTTGCGCCGGCGTCTTCAAGTCAGGTCAGACGGCCGCGAGGCCGCAGGCGGCCTCGACCGCCAGTTCATAGCTCATCGCGCCGAAGCCGGACACCACGCCGGTCGCCGCAATCGCGACGTAGGATGCGTGCCGGAACGCCTCCCTCGCCGCCGGGTTCGACAGGTGGCAGTCGATCACCGGGATGGCGAGCATCTTCAGCGCGTCGTGCAGCGCGACCGAGGTGTGGCCGTAGCCGGCCGCGTTGATGACGAGCGCGGCCGCGTCGGTGCGCGCCTCCTGCACCCAGTCGATCAGCTCGCCCTCGTGGTTGGACTGGCGGAACACGATCTCGCGGCCCTTGGCGGCGGCGCGCGATTCGCAGCGTGTCTTGATCTCGTCCAGCGTGGTGCGCCCGTAGATGTCCGGCTCGCGCACGCCGAGCAGGTTGAGGTTCGGGCCGCTCAGCACATAGATCGGTTTCGACATCCGGCCCCGCCGCCCAAGAAGTCGGGCGCTTGTAGCGGCGCCCGCCCCCGGTCACAAGTTTGGGCACAAGTTTGAGACGAGCGCGGAACGTCGCAGCGTCAATGGGGCCGCGTCACATCGAACACCAGGTTCTCCGGCGCCGGGCCGAACGAGGCCCAGGGAACGACGCCCGTCTGCTGGGCGCCGGGCTTGCGCCAGTCGCAGACGCCTGACGGGAAGATGCGCGTCAGCCGCGCCCACTCCGCCGGCGTGAAGCGCGCCGGATAGTCGGCCTTGTCGAGCGGCTTCAGCTCGCACTTGAGGATGTCGGCGGCGAGCGGGCCGCCGGCAACCAGGCGCGGGAAGCCGTAGGAAGGGAAGCGGGCATTGCAGGGCGCGGCCGGCTGGCGCGAGAAACCCTGCGGCTCGTCGATGAAGTCGGTGGGCGAGGTCCAGCAGCCGTCGACCGCGGCGACCGGGCGGTCGCGGATGGCCTTGGCGCGGGCCGGCGCGGCCGAGCCGTCGGCGGCGATCGCCTCCATCCAGGCGGAGAAGGCGGCCCAGGCCTTGTCGAAGGGCACGGGGCTGCCCCGCCACATGACGTGGTTCTTGGTGTCGCCGTTGGCCTCGCGCATCCGCTCGCGCAGCGCGAAGTGGAACCACTGGTAGTGGTAGCCGCCGTCGTCGTTGTAGATGCCGGAGATGTCGAACACCGGGATCGCGGCGAGGCCGCCTCCGCCGGAGAGCTCCAGCCCGCTCTGATAGGCGCGCCGGATCGCGCCTGCGTCGCCGACAGATCGGGCGGCGACGTAGTTGGCGTCCGCGTCGTAGCCGCCGACGCCTTCGTTGAGATCGAGGAACTGCCTGGGTGTGATCACCCCGGCTTCGAGGGCGCCCAGCCCATACTGGACCCCGACATTGTCGAACGTGCGCCGGGCAAAGCCGTTGGCCGGGTCGACGCCATAGATGTTGCGCGCGTGGTCGTAGATCGTCGGCCGTGCGCCGCCGGGGTTGGACTTCGGGTCGTAACGCAGCGCGGCTGGGACCGCGTCGTTCCAGACCGCCGACTTGTAGCCGGGCTCGTCGGCGCGACCGGGGACCGGATCGGTGCGCTCGGCCTGGTTGGCGGCGTCGATGAACGCCTTTCGCCCCTTGTAGCCGCTGATCGCCACCTGCTGCGCTTCGGTGAAGGCGCCCAGCGCGGTCACGTCGAAGTAGTGGGCCAAGAGGTGGGCGTCGAGGCCGGAGGAGGCGATGGCCAACGGGTCGGGGAAGGTGCAGGCGATCAGCACCCCGTCGTAGAGGCCGGGCAGGGCGTCGGCGAGTTGGGCGCTGCCATACGAGCCGCCGGAGCAGCCGATGCTGACGGTGAAGACCGGCAGGCCGAACGCCTTGATGAAGTGCTCCTTGCCCATCATCGCCGCCTCGCCCTCGAGCACCGAGTTGCAGTTCTGCGAGGCGTTCTGGAGGGTATTGCCATAAAGCGCGTAGCCCTCGCCGAGGCGCTTGATGCTGTAGAGGCTGGCGTCCATGGCGCCGAGGGGGCGCGCCGAGCTGCCGCCGACCACGCCCTGGAAGTACCAGCCGCCCGGACAGCCGGCGCCCTGGATTGCGATCAGCCGCCGGTTCCAGCCGCGCGGCGGCGTGCGCCAACTGGGCGGCGCATCGTGGGTGGGATCGAACAGCACGGTGCTCTGGTAGATGCCGCGGTCGATGACGGCGGTCTCCACGCGGACCACGAAGGGCAGGGTCTGGCCGGCGGTGGTGGTGGTCCTCGCGACGTCGGCGGGCAGGTGGGCCGGATCGGGCAGCGGAACCAGCGCCGCCCCGCCGCTCGGCAGGTAAAGGTAGGTGACCTTGGTCTTCGCCCAGCAGTCGGGCCCCTCGGAAGGGCCGAGCGTCTCGTCGCTCGCCACGGCCTGGCCGCCCAGCGCCGCGTAGAGCTTGAACTGGGCGGTCGTGCAGATGAACGGCGTCTCGTGCGGGCCTGACGTGATCGGCCCGGCGATCGGGTAGTCGCGAACCTCGAGCTTGACGCCGCCCGCGGCGATGACGTTCGGGCCGAGCTTCAGTCCCTCGACCAGGCCGACGCGGGTGTGGCCGGGGCCGGGCTGGAAGGCGGCGGTCACGTCGTCGCCGTTCAGGGTGACGGGCGTCGCCGCGTCGTTGTCCTGGCGGACTTCGACCAGCACGTCGCCGCCGCTGACCCGGTCCGGCCGCGACGACAGCGTCACGATGCTGCGCACAGCGGCGGCCGCGCCGAATGCGGCCGTGAGAGCCGCCAACGTGGCGACCAGCGCCAGCGCGGCGCGCAAGCCCAAAGCGATGCGCAAGCTTCGTCTCATCCTGACCCTCCCGGCCCTGGCCCCTGGTTTGCACCCCAGCCCGCCAATGGGGCAATCGGTTCTGATTCACGCCAGGTTCCTGGCCGCCGCTGAGGTCCGGCCGGACGCGCTCGCCATCGCCAGCGCGGCGGGCAAGCTCAGCTACGGCCAACTGGCGCGCCTCAGCCGCCGTTTCGCCGCCGAGGTCCGCGCCGCCGGCGGCGGGCCGGGCAGGGTGGTCGCCATCCTCGCCGAGCGCGGGCCGAGGGCGGTGGTCGCCGCGTTGGCCTGCGCCCAGGCCGGCGCGCCGTTCGTGATCCTCGATCTCGCCTACCCGCGCGAACGTCTCGCCGCGCTCGCCGCCGTCTGCCGCCCGAAGCTGCAGCTGCTGGCGGGTGGCGCGGGGGGGCTGGCCGACTGCGGCCCCGCCATCACGATCGACCTCGACGCAAGGCGCGCCGCGCCGGAGGCGACGTTCCCGAAGGTGTCACCCGACGCGCCGGCCTACCTGCTCTTCACATCCGGCAGCACCGGGGCGCCGAAGTGCGTGGCGGTCTCGCACCGGCCGCTCGTGAACTTCGTGGACTGGCAGACGCGCACCTTCGAGCTCACCGCCGCCGACCGCTTCACGATGCTCTCGGGCCTGTCGCACGACCCGGTGCTGCGCGACATCTTCACGCCGCTGAGCCTCGGCGCCTCGCTGCACATCCCCGCGCAGCGAGTGCTCACCGAGCCCGGCGCGCTGGCGGCCTGGTTCGCCAAGGCGCGCCCGACCGCGACCCACATCACCCCGCCGCTCGGCACGCTGCTGACCGCCGGCCGCACGAACAAGCCGCTGGCCGATCTGCGCTACGTTTTCTGGGGCGGCGACGTGCTGCGGCGCAGCCACGTCGAGGCGCTGGCGGCGCTCGCCCCGAACGCCGAGAGCGTCAACTTCTACGGCGCCACCGAGACGCCGCAGGCCGCCAGCTGGTTCCGCGTGCCGAAGGACTTCGCCGAGGAGCGCGCGCCGATCGGCGAGGGCATCGACGGCTTCACGCTGGAGATCCGCGACGATGACGCCAGCCCGGTGGACGCCGGGGCGGCGGGGGAGATCGTGGTCCGCTCGCAATTCCTGACGCTGGGCCCAGTGCAGAATGGCGCGCTGCCCTTCGGCCGGGTCGCCGCCGAAGGCTACTACGCCACCGGCGACGTCGGCCATCGCCGCGCCGACGGCCAGACCGCCATCCAGGGTCGCCGCGACGACCAGGTGAAGATCCGTGGCTATCGCATTGAACTGGCAGAGATCACCGCGTGCGCCCTGGCCGCGCCGGGGGTCGCGCAGGCGATCACTCTGAACGTCGGCGAGGGGGACGATGCGCGGCTCTGCGCCTTCCTCGAGCCGTCGTGGCTCAGCCTCGACGCCGACGCCGTGCGCGCCTACCTCGCCGCGCGGCTGGCGGCCCACATGGTCCCGGCAGAGATCGAGGTCCTTGCGAAGTTGCCACTGCTGCCGAACGGCAAGATCGACCGGCAGGCGTTGATCGCCGGCCGGCGCGCAGCCGCTGCTGCTCCCATGCCAACTGCGGTCGCGGCGACGGCGCCGGTCGGCAAGCTCGAGGGCGAGCTGATGGCCAGCTGGCAGGCATTCTTCGGCCGCCAGACCGTCACGCCGGCCAGCAGCTTCGCCAGCCTGGGCGGCGACAGCCTCAGCTACGTCTCGGCTTACCTCTCGCTCGAGGAGACGCTGGGCGAGGTCCCGGACAACTGGACCACGATGACCATCGCCCAGCTGGCGGCGGCTGCGCAGCCGGCCGACGCCAGGCGCAGCGCCTTCGTCACCATCGAGAGCGCCATCCTGATGCGCGCCGCCGCCATCTGCGTGGTGGTCGGCAGCCACTTCGGCCTGTTCTTCTCGGGCGGCGCCGGGACCAGCGCGCTGCTCTGGGTGTCGGGCTCGATCTTCGGCGCACTGCAACTGCGCGAGATGGACCATGACAGCAAGCTCGCGCCGATCGGGCGGCTGCTGAAGAGCATACTGATCCCGCTCTACCTGATCGAGCTGCCGCAGTTCTTCGTCAAGCTGGCGCTGCACGCCCACGCGCGGCTCTCCAGCGTGCTGCTGACCACCGACCTCCTCGACTACACGGGCACGCCGAACTCCGGCCCGGACGCCTATGGCGGCCACGAGTACCTGCTCTGGTATATCCACGCGGTCGTCCACATCCTGATCGCCTACGCAGGCCTGCTGCTGCTCGCGAAGTACGTGCTGCGCGCCCGCCGTCCGGCCACCGCTGCGGCGATCGCGGCGATTGGCCTCGGCCTGGCCGGCCGCTTCCTGGCGCCGGCGCTGTTCCAGCCCGGCTTCTGGGCGCACCCGGTCGACCCGATGTCCTACTTCAACCACGCGCCGACCACGCACCTGGCCACCTTCGCGCTGGCCGCGCTCGGCGGCCTGACCGCCGGCCGCCGGCGCTGGGCGATCCTTGGCGCCGCGCTGGCCTACGCCGCGCTCAGCGTGCCGATCTACGGCGCCGCCGACTCGCTGCCGATCGCCGGGATCGCCGCGTTCCTCTGCTTCGCCCCGAAGATCAGCGTGCCGCGCGCGCTGTCGACGCCGATCTACATGACCGCCGGCGCCTCGTTCTTCATCTACCTGCTGCAGTTCAAGTTCTGGGCGGCGGCGACCCATCTGCACGTTCCGGCGCTGATCGCCTGGCCGGTCGCGGTGGCCGGGGGGGTCGCGTTCTGGGCCGGCTGGAACTGGATCTCGCAGCGCGCCGGCGGCTGGATGGAGACGCTGCGCACGCCCATTCGCGGCTGGCGCGTGGCCGGGCAGGGCGCCTGATCCCGCCACGCTTGACGCCAAGGCGCCCGGGCGTAGATTGCGACCTTCTCCGGGGAGTCCGGTCAACGGACTGAGAAACCGCTGTTTTGCGCGGTGACCCGCTGAACCTGATCCGGGTCATGCCGGCGAAGGGAGAGAGCCGGACGCGGGCCAACGGCCCACTCGAAGTCCGCTTTTCCACCGACGTCATGGCGGGCCACGTGTGTGTGGAGCGGCGTGCGCGATGCGGCTGACGGTCAATGGCGAGGCGAGGGACGCGCCGGCGGCGACCACCGTCGCCGCGCTCGTGACCCTGCTCGGCCTCGACAAGCGCAAGCTGGCGGTGGAGCGCAATCTGGAGATCGTGCCGCGCTCGCTGTTCGCCTCCACAATGCTCTGCGAGGGCGATCGGATCGAGATCGTGGCGTTCGTGGGCGGCGGCTGAAGGAGATTGACGAGATGGACGGCTCTCAGGTCGCCGGCGAGGAGACGTGGACCGTGGCAGGGCGGACCTTCCGCTCGCGGCTGATCGTCGGCACCGGCAAGTACAAGGACTACGCGCTGAACGCCGCGGCGGCCGAGGCCGCAGGCGCGGAGATGGTCACGGTAGCGCTTCGCCGCGTGAACCTCTCCGACCCCAGCCAGCCGATGCTGACCGACTTCGTGCGGCCCGACCGCTTCACCTATGTGCCGAACACCGCCGGCTGCTTTACCGGCGAGGAGGCGGTGCGCACGCTGCGGCTCGCCCGCGAGGCTGGCGGCTGGGACCTGGTCAAGCTCGAAGTGCTGTCCCGCACCGTCCACCTCTATCCGGACATGGAAGAGACGCTGCGGGCGCTGAAGATGCTGATCGCCGACGGCTTCTCGGTGATGGTCTACGCCACCGACGATCCGGTGATGTGCAAGAAGGCCGAGGACCTCGGCGCCGCGGCGATCATGCCGGCCGGCGCGCCGATCGGCTCGGGCCTCGGCCTGCAGAACCGCGTCAACATCCGGCTGATCGTCGAGCAGTCGAGCGTGCCGGTGCTGGTGGACGCCGGCGTCGGCACGGCTTCCGATGCGACGCTCGCCATGGAACTCGGCTGCGATGCGGTGCTGATGAACACCGCCATCGCCGAGGCCAAGGATCCGGTGCGCATGGCGACCGCGATGAAGCATGCGGTGATCGCCGGTCGCGAGGCGTACCTCGCCGGCCGCATGGGCAAGCGCATGTACGCCGACGCGTCCTCGCCGCTCGCTGGACTGATCTGACGCGATGTCGGAGCACCGCGCCACGGTCGAATGGACGCGCAAGACGCCGGGCTTCGGCTACCGCGAGTTCAACCGATCGCACATTGTGCGCTTCAAGGACGGCGAGCACGCCGTGGCGGGCGATGCGATCGCCGACTTCTTTGGCGAAGGCGACGGCGCCGACCCTGAGGCCATGTTCGCCGCGGCGATGGCCGCCTGCCACATGCTGACCTTCCTGGCCGTCGCCTCCAACCAGGGGGTCGTCGTCGACGCCTACCTCGACGAGCCCACCGCCATCCTGGAGAAGGACGCGTCTGGCAAGACGGCGGTGACCAGCGTGGTGCTGAGGCCCAAGGTGACGTTCGCCGCTGCGGTGTCGCCCGAGATGCTCGACAAGCTGCACCAGCGCGCCCACCGGGGTTGCTTCCTCACCAACTCGGTGAAGAGCGAGATAAGCATCGAACCGCAGCTCGACGCGCCAGCCTAGCAGCGCCAGTCGAAAGTCGGCAGCTCGAGGTCGTCGGCCACCATCGGGCCGACCAGCAGCTGCGAGAACCCGGGCAGGGTGGCCAGCCGTGTCAGCTGGTTGCGCACGAAGACGCCCACCTCCGTCTTTGGCGCGAACCAGCCGCCCAGTCGCAGCGCCGCGTTCTGCTTCTTCACGATGTAGCCGCGCAGCCGCCGCTCGTAGGCGGCGAAGGCGCGGCGGTGATCGTACGGGTGCGCCGCGAGCTCGCCGGCCAGCAGGTAGGCGCCGGCCATGGCGAACGATGAGCCTTCGCCGGCCAGCAGCGACGGCGCCCAGGCCGCGTCGCCGGTCAGCGCCACGCGTCCCGTCGACCAGGCCGGCAGCCGCACCTGCGCCACCGCGTCGAAGTAGAGGTCGTCGGCGCGGTTCAGCGCCCGCACGATGTCCTTCGCCTCCCAGCCGATCCCGCAGAACGCCTCGGTGAGCAGGCCGCGCTGGTCGTCGATCGAATCGAGCTGCCGCTTGCCCAGGACCTCGTCGGTGAGGATCAGGAAGAAGGCGGTGCGGCCGTCCCTCAGCGCGCAGCGCACGGCCTGGCGCCCTGCGATCGTGCGGCTGACGTAGGCAAGTTCGGCGGGGTGCGGATACTCGCGCGCCGTGAAGGCGGCCACGTGGCGGCCGAGCGGCACTGTGGCGTCGGCGCCGCCGAAGGCGAGGCGGCGGACCTTGGAGTGCGCCCCGTCGGCGCCGATTACCAGCTCGAAGCGCTGCGGCCCGCCGCGCCGGAACGTCACGTCGACGCCGTGCCCAGCCTGGGCGAGACCGACGATTTCGTCGTCGAAGCGGATCTCGACTCCATCCGATACGCGCGCCAGCAGCTCGGCCGCCAGGTCGCTGCGCAGCAGGCTCACGTAGCGCTCTCCCAGCGCCTGCTCGAACGCCGACAGCCGCAAGCGCACCCTTGGCCGCCCGCGCCGATCGACCAGCCGCAGCTCGGCGATCCGGCAGCCGACCTCCCTCAGGCGGGCCGCCAGCCCCATGCGCTCGGCGACCTCGAAGCCGGGACCCCAGAAGTCGATCATGTAGCCGCCGGTGCGCGGCGCCGGCGCGCTCTCCACCAGCACCGGCCGTCGCCCGGCGCGCCGCAGCCAGTAGGCCAACGCCAGGCCGGCGACGCCCGCGCCCGAGACCAGCACCGGCAGGCGCCCGCCAGGATCGGAGAAGGCCATCCGAGTCGTTCCGATCGTCTTCGCCGCCGTCTGGGAAGGAGTTCGTTATATCCTTGTATGAGATAAGTGAACAGGGACAAGCAGCGCTTTGGGGCCGTGAACCCCTGGCGATGGATGCAGGCTCTGCGCTCCGCAGCACCCCGTGTTTGAGACGCCGGCGCTTGGGTCTAGTCTCGCCTCGAAATGTCTCAGGCTACGGACGATTTTCGCTGGCCGGTTCTTCGGCCCTTGCAAAACATCAGGTTCGCCGGAATTGGCGTCGATCTGGCCGCCGGGCTGACGCTCGCGGCGATCGCGGTCCCCGAGCAGATGGCGACGGCGCGGCTGGCGGGCCTGCCGCCGCAGGTGGGGCTCTTCGCCTTCGTCGCCGCCACGGTGGGTTTCGCGATCTTCGGCGCCAACCGGGTGCTGTCGGCCGGCGCCGATTCGACCATCGCGCCGATCTTCGCCGGCAGCCTGGGGGGCCTCGCGGCAGCGGGCACGCCGCACTACGCCGAGTTGGCGGCGGTGCTGGCGCTGCTGGTCGGCGTCATGGTGGCGGTCGCCGGCATGGTGCGCATGGGCTGGGTGGCGGACCTGCTTTCCAAGCCGGTGCTCACCGGCTTCATGGCCGGCATCGCATTGCACATCGTGCTGTCGCAGGCGCCGGCGGCGCTGGGCCTGCCCGAGGAGTCGGGCAACGTGTACCACCGCCTGGGCCAACTCGCCGGCGCGGTCGCCCACACCAACGGGACTGCGGCGGCCATCGCGTTCGGCGTGCTCGCCATCACCATGGGGGCGGAGCGGATCAGCCCGCGCGTGCCGGGCGCGCTGATCGCGCTCGCCGGCGCCACGATCGCCGCCGTGGCGTTCGGGCTGGCGCGCCACGGCCTGCCTGTGCTGGGCGCGCTGCCCACCGGCCTGCCCAAGCCGGTCTGGCCGCGGCTGCATCCGGAGAGCCTCGTGCCGCTCGTCGGCCTGACCGGCGTCGTCGGCCTGGTGGTGATGGTGCAGACCGCCGCGGTGACGCGCTCGTTCAACGCCGGCGACGCCGATCCCGACGTCGACCGCGACTACGTCGGCGTCGGCGCCGCCAGCGTCCTGGCCGGCGTGTTCGGAGCCTTCCCGGTCAACGCCAGTCCGCCGCGCACCGCCGCGGTGTCGGAAGCCGGCGGCCGCAGCCAGGTCGGCGGCCTGGCCGCCGCCGCCGCGGTGCTGCTGCTGGCGGCCTTCGGCGGCAGCCTGCTCGCAGACGCGCCGACCGCGGCGCTGGCCGGCGTGTTGTTCTTCGTCGCCCAGCGCATCTTCAAGCTGCGCGACTTCGTCCACCTGGCGCGCCGGGCGCCGGCCGAGTTCGGGCTGGCGTCGGTGACGGCGGTGATGATCGTGCTGCTGCCGATCCAGACCGGGGTGGCGATCGGCATCTTCCTGTCGCTGGTGCACGGCGTCTTCACCATCACCCGCGCGCGGCTCATCCCGTTCGAGCACGTGTCCGGCACCACGGTCTGGTGGCCGACGACGCCGGACCGGCTCGGCGAGGCGACCGGCGACGTGCTGGTGGTCGGCTTCCAGGCGCCGCTGTCGTTCCTCAACGCGTTCACCTTCCGCCGCGACGTGGAGATGGCCATCGCCGCCAAGGGCCGGCGGCCGAAGCTGCTGGTGCTGGAGGCCAGCAGCATCGTCGAGGTCGACTTCACCGCCGCCGAAGTGCTGATCGACGCGATCCGCAAGGCGCGCAGCGAAGGGGTGGAGTTCGCCATGGCGCGCCTCGAATCGGTCCGCGCGCAAGCGGCGCTGGAGCGCTTCGGCGTGATGGACGTGCTGGGGCCGCACCACATCTTCCACAGCGTGCAGGAGGCGATCGCGGCGCTCGACCCCGCCGGGGCCGCTCGGCCCGCTGCCGGCTCAAATCCCAGCTGAGATCCACGCCCCCACCAGGCCGGCCCAAAGCGCGATCTGGGCTGGCGGCAGCGCTGCAGGGCCGTCCGGCCGCTGTATGGCCCGGCCGATCTCGTGCGCCAGCGCCTTGGCCTCCCTGGCGTGCGGCGCGCCCTGGTAGGCGTCCAGCGCAGCCTGGGCGGCGACCAGTTGCGTGCGCAGCTCGGAGAGCCGGCCGCCCGAGACCGCCGCCGAGGCCAGCGTCAGGCTCTGGCCGGCGCGGATCAGTGGCAGCTCGACCGGCGTCAGCTGCGGATGGACGGCGGCCTCGATGACTTGCAGGTCGGCGTCGGCGCCAGCCGCGTCGCGGGCCTGCAGCTTCGCCTGCGCCGAGATCAGCCGCACCTGCGCATCGAATGACGTGAACGGCGCAGCGCCGGCTCCGGCGGCGGCGACCTGGCTGGGCTGACCGAGCTGACCAGCGTGACCGCCATCAGCTCGCCCATGGTGTCCGCCGTGACCGCCTTGCGCGGCGGTTGGCGCAGGCGTCGCGGGTGCGGCGGCCGCTTCCTGCGCCGGCGCCGGCGCCGCGGCTGGGGCCGCATTGGATGATGGCGCGCCAGGTCCGCCGCGGTGGTGATGGCCGCCGCCTGCGCCGCGTCCTCCGCCACCCCCGCCGCCGCCATATCCGCCCTGACCGGCGCTGTGGTCCTGATAACCGGGCGGCGCGACCGGGGGCGGGTAGAGCGCCGAGTCGGCCCCGGCGAGCCGCACCGCGTAGCCATAGCCGAGGTTGACGTCGTTGAAGGCGGCGATCGGGTCGCCAGCCGCGATGGCGGCGCGCGCGTTGAGCGTCGCGGCCAGCACCGGCGCGCCGGCGTCGAGCGTCGACCCCGGTTGCGCCCGGGCGGCCCTCGGCGGTTGCGGCGGGTTCTGGCGGCAGGCTGCGACCGGCAGCGCGGCGGCGAGCAGGACGCAGAGGGCCAGGCAGGTCAACAGACGACGCGGAGCAGGCATTGCCCCGCAGATGCGGGCGGCGGCCGCCTGGCGCAACGGGCTTTCTCGCTTGGCCGCACATCTCCGCGGGGCCCCCTGCAACGACCTGCGGCATTCGCGAATTATCCCGCTGCAAGGAGGCGTGGCATGAAGTCGAAGCTGGTCTGGGCCGCGGAGCGCACGTTCGTGCTGGTGCTCGATCCCGGCGACGAAGCGCTCGGCTCGATCACCCAGTTCGCGCTCGAGAACGAGCTGCACGCGGCCTCGTTCACCGCCATCGGCGCCTTCGAGCGCGCGACGGTCGGCTGGTTCGACCTGAAGCGCCGCGCCTACCGGCCGATCGCCGTCGACGAACAGTGCGAGGCCCTGAGCCTGATCGGCGACGTCGCGACGGGCGGCGACGGCGCGCCCACGTTGCACGCGCACGCCGTGCTGGGCCTTTGCGACGGCTCGACGCGCGGCGGCCACCTGCTGCGCGCGATCGTGCGGCCGACGCTTGAAGTGACGCTGGTGGAGACGCCGGCGCACCTGCGCCGCCGCCGGCGCCCCGAGCTCGGCCTGGCGCTGATCGACCTTGCCTAGGGGACCGCGAGCCGCGCCGCCAGGGCGAGGATCAGCGCCGGCGGCATCACGACGAGGCCGGTCTTCAGGAAGCGCCAGGCGGTGACATTCTCGCCCTCGCGGCGGATCACCGTCAGCCAGAGGATGGTCGCC
This sequence comes from Caulobacteraceae bacterium, assembly GCA_035553015.1. Classification (GTDB taxonomy): domain Bacteria; phylum Pseudomonadota; class Alphaproteobacteria; order Caulobacterales; family Caulobacteraceae; genus Acaudatibacter. The sequence goes on from DATNEH010000284.1 coordinate 18,758, forward strand.
AGTGAGCCGGTGACCGATAGGTTCGGGCCGAGGTCGACGCCGATCATCAGCGCATCGACGAGGCGGCGCGGCGCGGCCGCCAGCGCGGCGGCCTGGCTGGCGAGCAGGCCGACCGGAAGGTTGTTGGCGAGGTTGGTGGCGAGCGCGACGCCGCCGCCGGACGCCCAGGCGGTCAGTTGCGGCTGGGCCGCGACGCCGCGCTGCAGGATGCCTGCGAAGGCGGCGGCCGCCCCGATCCGGTCGACCGCCTCGACCATCACGAACAGCGCCGCCACCAGCGGCAGGATCTGCCACGAGATTCCGCGCAGCAGCGGCAGCGGCGAGGCGCGCCGGGCGAGCAGCGGCAGCGCCGCGACGAGGGCGCCCACGATCGCGGTCGGCGCGCCGAGCGGCTGGCCGGTCGCTGAGACGGTGAGCAGCACCACGACCGCGACGGCAAGGCCCGCGATCGCCGCCCAGCCGCCGCGGGTGAGGGCGGGCTGCGCGACCGCCGGCTCGCAGTGGCCGGCCAGCGCGCGCCGCTCGGTCCAGCGCAGCGCTATGTAGGTGGCGGCGATCGAGAGGGCCGAGGCGAGGGCGAAGGCGCCCAGCCAGTCGGCGAGCGGCGGCGGGCGGCTGGCGTAGAGCACCAGGTTGGCCGGGTTCGAGATCGGCAGCACGAACGAGGCGGCGTTGGCGACCATCGCGCAGGCGAAGAGGTGCGGCAGCGGCTCGGTCCTGGCGCGGCGCGCGGCGGCGAACACCGCCGGCGTCAGCACCACCGCCGTCGCGTCGTTGGAGAGGAAGACGGTGACCACGACGCCGGCGCCGTAGACCAGCGCGAACAGCGCACCGGGCGAGCCGGCCGCATGGTTGACCGCGAAGGCGGCGACCGCGTCGAACAGCCCCTCGCGCCGCGCCGTCTCGGCCAGCAGCATCATGCCGACCAGGAACAGGCAGACGTCGAGGCTCTTGGCGAGGCCGGCGAGCGCGTTCGGGATCGGCAACAACCCGGTCACGACGAGCAGCGCCGCGCCGGCGACGGCCCACACGGCCTCGCGTGTGCGGAACGGGCGCAGGATCACCCCGGCGACCGCGGCGATCACGACAACGGCGACGATCGCGCGGCCGGGCTCGGACATCGCCGGTCCGCTTGCCAGAAAGACGGGGTTGCGGCCATAGTGGCGCGATGTCCAGCTGCGGCAAACCCAGACCCGGTGTCGTGATCAGCTAGCGCGACTTGCGCTCGCTTCCGCCCGCTCGCCCGGTCCTCTGGGCGCGCACACCCGTCTGCTCCAGCTGGTCCCGTCCCTCACATGGCCTTTTTCGGCAACGACGCGATCAACCGCGTCAACCTGCACTACGCCGTCCAGTCGCTTGCCTCGAACGCGGCCGGCATCTTCTTCTTCGCCTACCTGCTGCACGCCGGCATCTCGATTCCGGTGACGCTGCTGGCGTTCGTCTCGATGGTCGCTGGCCGCTTCGTGCTGCGCCCGCTGATCATTCCGCTCGGCAAGCGCTTTGGGCTGCGCTGGCTGGTGATCGTCGGCGCGCTGCTGCACGCGGTGCAGTATCCGATCCTTGCCTGGGTGCACGGGGTCGGCTGGCCGCTGGTCATCTACTGCGCGGTCGGCGCGCCGGCGAGCGCGCTCTACTGGCCGACGTTCCACGCCTACTTCGCCGCGCTCGGCGATGCCGAGCACCGCGGCCAGCAGACCACCATGCGCGAGGCCGCCGCCGCCGTGATCGGCATCGTGGCGCCGTTGGTCGGCGGCTGGGGGCTGGTGACGGCGTCGCCGCTGATCGTGTTCGGCGCCGCGGC
>DATNEH010000285.1:0-8823 GCA_035553015.1 Caulobacteraceae bacterium
CGCGCCAGCGGCGCGCCGATGCAGGTGTGGACGCCGTGCCCGAACGCCAGGTGCCGCTCCCGCTCGCGCTCGAAGGCGAAGTCGGCCGGAACGGCCCAGCGGCCCGGGTCGCGGTTGGCCGAGGCGAGGTAGACCATCACCATCTCGCCGGGCTTGATCGTGCGCCCGCCGACGGCGACGTCTTCCTTGGCGCGGCGCATGACCATCTGGGCGGGGGAATCGACGCGCAGCGACTCCTCGATCGCCCGCTCGATCAGCGCCGGGTCGGCGCGCATCGCCGCCCAGTCGTCCGGCGCGGTGGCCAGCCGGTTCAGAAGGTTGCCGAGCAGGTTGGTGGTGGTCTCGTTGCCGGCGATCATCAAGAGGATGCAGAAGCCGACCACCTGGTCGTCGGTCAGGGTCTCGCCGGCCTCGCCTGCCTTGGTCAGCGCGCTGACCAGGTCATCGCCCGGGGCCGCGCGCCGCGTTTCCGCCAGCTCGCCGAAATAGGCGCGCAACTCCATCAAAAGGGCGATGCGCTCGGCCTCGATCGGGCCGTCCTGGATGCCGAGCATGGCGTTCGACCAGCGCTTGAAGTCGCCTGACCGTTCGCCGGGCGCCCCCATCATGCCGGCGATCACCGCCACCGGCAGCGGCGTGGTCAGGGCCGAGACGATATCCACCTCCGCGCCCGCCGGGATGGCGCCCGCCAGCTCGTTCGCCAGCGCCACGATCGCCGGCCGCATCCTCTCCATCGCCGCCGGCGTGAACGCCTTGGCCAGGAGACCGCGCAACGCGGTGTGACGCGGCGGATCGTCGGTCAGCAGCGGAAACGGGAAGGTCGGGCCGCTGCGCCGCCCGTTGCCGCCCATCGCGGACGACGAGAAGCGCCGGTGGTCCAGCAGGATCGCGCGCACGTCGTCAAAGCGGCTGGCGACCCAGAAGCCGCTCACGTCGCGCCCCAGCGGCGCCTCGTCGTGCAGGCGCACGATATAGGCGTCGCGGCCAAGGCTGGTGAGCCCCTCGCGCAGATCGATCTGGCCGTCAGCCATCGTCAGCTCCTCAAGGAGAAGTGGCCGGTGATCAGGGGACGATACATAACCCCGGGCCTCTGCCCCAGCACTTCGCCGGCTATCGCATTGGCTTGATCATCGGCTGCGGGACCGGGCTCGGCTGTGGGCCGCTTCCAGGCCGGCGGGGATAAGATCGAATCGAGCCTCGGCTGGGGTCTCGGCCGTAGGGAGCTCATCATTACGCGCCGCTAGTAGATGCCTGGCTGGCGTCGAACACGCCTTGTCGAGGATCCGCCATGACCTCGTCGGGAGACGGAGAGCATCCCTCGGAGGCGACCCCGGTCGATGCAAGCGCGGTCGACGCACGCGCGGTGCGCGCCGGCCTCCCGGTCGCGGCGATCTGGCGGGCAGCCTTGTTCCTCGGTGTCTGGATAGTGATGGCGGGCGCCCATGTGGCCGACCTTCCGGCGGCCGTGGCGGCAGTCGCCCTGGCGACCTGGGCGAGCCTGCGCCTCCTGCCGCCGACCGGTTCCCGACTTTCCGCGGCTGGCCTGGCCCGCCTCGTGCTGGTCTTCCTCTACGAGTCCATCGTCGCGGGCGTGGAGGTCGCGCGGCGCGCGCTGCATCCGCGGCTGCCGTTGCGGCCCGGTTTCGTGACCTATCCGATCGGCTTTCCACCAGGCGGCGCTCGCAATGTGTTCACGACGCTCACCAGCCTGCTGCCCGGCACGGTCCCGGCCGCGGACGAGGGGAGGGAACTCGTCTACCACTGCCTTGATCTGGACCAGCCGGTGCTGGCGCAACTCGCCGCCGAGGAAGCGATCCTGGCGCGCACGCTTCGCCGTGGCGGAGACGCCGGATGACGGCGTTCCTGACGGCCTCGCTCGGCTTCATCCTGGTGATGCTTGCGCTCGGGCTGGTCCGCATCCTGCACGGACCCAGAGACGCCGACCGCATGATGGCGGCGCAGCTTATTGGAAGCGCTGGCATTGCCTCGACGCTGCTGCTCGGTGCGGTGAACCGGTCGCCCGCGACGATCGACGTGGCGTTCACGCTGGGGCTGCTTGCCACGTTCGCCTCCATCGCGTTCGTCAAGAAGGGCCTCTCGCGACTGGAAGTCGAAGACCCGGGCTCCGCGGGGGACGCATGAGGCTGGCGCTCGATGTCCTGACGATCGTAGCCGTTTCGGGGGGCGCCTTCTTCTTCCTCGCCGGGACGGTGGGGATGCTGCGTTTTCCCGACACGCTGACGCGCCTGCACGCGCTCACGAAGGCGGACAACCTCGGGGTCGGCCTCGTGGTGGTGGGCCTGCTGCCGCAAGCCGCGGGCCCGCGCGAAGCAGCGGAACTGCTGGGCACCTGGCTGCTCGTGCTGCTCTCCGGATCGGTGGTTTCCCAGCTCGTCGCGCGCACCGTGTTCGCCACCGACCGCCTGGGCGATGCGCTGGCGCGCGGACCGGGGCCGCCCCGGTGAGCATCCAGACGGCTCTGGAGCTGGTCCTCGCCGCAGTGGTCCTGGGCCTTGCCGCCTGGGCGGTCGCCGCGCGCGAGACGTCCGCGGCGGTGGTGGGCTTCATCGCCTACGGGCTGCTGATCGCACTCGTCTGGGTGGCGCTCGGCGCCGTCGACGTGGCGCTGGCTGAGGCGGCGATCGGCGGCGGATTGGGCGGGGTGCTGTTGCTGAGCGCGGGGGCCCGTCTGCGGGAGAACGAGAAGCGGGCTGCGGCGGAACGCCCGGGCGCCGGCGCACGACTGGCGGCCGCGGCGCTTTCCGCGATGGTGGCCGCGGGGCTTGCCGTCGCCGTGTTGCGCCTGCCCACCCCCGCCCCCACGCTTGCCCCGCAGGCGGCGGCGAACGCGGCGGCGACCGGCATGGGCAATCCGATCACCAATGTGCTCATGGCGTTTCGGGCGATGGACACCCTGTTGGAAAAGTTCGTGCTTCTGCTCGGGTTGGTCGGCGTCTGGTCGCTGGCGGCCGATCGGCTCTGGGGCGGCAATCCGGGACCGCGCCACCAGGCCGATCCGCTCGGGCTGCTGGCCTTCCTGGCCCGGCTCCTGGCGCCGATCGGCGTCGTCGTCGGAATCTACATGGTGTGGACCGGCGCCGATCATCCGGGCGGCGCGTTCCAGGGCGGCACGGTCCTGGCGGCCATGTGGCTGCTGACCATGATGGCGGGGCTCACCGACACGCCGCCCGTCAGCAGCCTGCGGCTGCGGCTCGTCCTCGTTGCCGGCCCGGGCGTCTTCCTGGTGGTCGGCTTGGCCGGCCTCCTCTTCGGCGCCGCGTTCCTTTCCTATCCGGCGGCGTACGCCAAGCCGCTGATCGTCGCGATCGAAGTTGCGATGACCCTGACGGTCGCCGCGACGCTCACCCTGCTGTCGGCCGGCGCGCCGGAACAGCGGCTCGAACGATGAGCGGCGCCGTGGTGTTCGGAATGTGCGGCGTGGCGGTCGTGGGGCTCGGCCTCTACAGCCTGATCACGAATCCGCACCCGTTGCGCAAGATCATCGCCTTCAACCTGGTCGGCAGTGGCGCTTTCCTGATCTTCGGCGCGGTGGCGCGCAGAAGCGCGACCACGGCGTTCAGCGGCGATCCGACGCCGCGGGCGCTGGTCATCACCGGCATCGTCGTGGCCTTCTCCGCGACGGCGCTGGCGGTGGCGCTGCTGCTGCGCCTGTTCGACGCCGCCGGCTCGGCCACGCTGGGGGCGGACGCGCAGTCGAGCACGGCCGACGACGCGAGCGGGCGCTGATGCCGCACTCGGCGGCGGACGCAACGCCGATGGCCGGCGCCCTGCTGGTGCTTGCGATCGTCGCGCCGATGGTTGGCGCGCTCGTCGCGGTCGCGGCGGGCGGTCGCCACGTCGAACGGATCGCGCTCGCGGTCACGCCGGTCGGCCTGGCGATCGCCGTCGCGATCGCCGCCGCAATCGGACAAGGCGGGGGCCCGCTGACCTACCTGCTCGGCGGCTGGGCGCCGCCGCTCGGCGTGGCGCTCCGCGCGGACGGGCTGTCGGCCGTGATGATTGTGACGACCGCGGCGGTGGTCTGCGCTGTCGGTCTCTACGCGCGTGCGAATTTCCGTGTCCCCGCGGGCGAGGCGCCGACCCGGTCGACGTTCGCCTTCTGGATCCTGCTGCTGGGCGTCTGGGGCGCGCTGAACACGGTCTTTGTCGCCGGCGATTTGTTCACCCTCTACGTAGCGCTCGAGCTGCTGACCTTCGCCGCCGCACCGCTGGTCAGCCTGGAGGCGCGCGCGGAAACCTTCCAGGCGGCGCTGCGCTATCTGATCTTCGCCCTGCTCGGCTCGGTGCTCTACCTGATCGGCACGGCGCTGCTCTACGGCGCTTACGGGACCCTCGACCTGGTGCTGCTGTCGCAGCGGGTCAGCGCGGCGCCGACCACCCTGGTGGCGGCCGCGCTGATGACGACCGGGCTGCTCGCCAAGACCGCGCTCTTCCCGCTGCATCTGTGGCTGCCGCCCGCCCACGCCGGCGCGCCGGCCGCCGGCAGCGCCATCCTTTCCGCATTGGTGGTCAAGGGATCGTTCTTCATCGCCGTGCGGCTCTGGTTCGACGTGCTGCCGGGACTGCCGTGCGTTGGGGCGGCGCAACTGCTCGGCGGGCTGGGCGCCGTCGCGATCGTCGTGGCGAGCATCGTCGCGCTGCGGCAGGAACGCTTGAAGCTGTTGATCGCCTACTCGACGCTGGCGCAGATCGGCTACCTCTTCCTGATGTTCCCGCTCGCGCTCCACGCAGGGCGGCTCGAGGGCGGTGGCGCGCTCGGCGGCGGCCTGTTGCAGGCCGTCTCCCACGCGACTGCGAAGGCCGCCATGTTCATGGCGGCGGGCCTGATCTACGCCGCCGTCGGCCATGATCGCATCGTCGAGCTGAAAGGCGTGGCGCGCGCCTCGCCGATGAGCGTCATCGCCTTCGCCATCGCCGGGGCGGCGCTGGCCGGCGTTCCCCTGAGCGGGGCCAATCTCGCCAAGGAACTGTTGCTGCAGGCGGCGTCGGAGACCGGGCAATGGTGGTGGCAGGCCGTGATCCAGGCAGGCGGCTTCTTTACGGCCGCCTACCTCGTTCTGGTGCTTGCGCACGCCGTCGCGCCAGCGGCCGAGCCGGTCGAGCGGCGCGCCGCAGCGCAGGGCGTTGGGGCGGCTGCGACGCTGGCGCTGGCGCTCTGCTCGCTGTTGCTCGGGCTCGTCTGCTGGACGCCGTATCTCTCGGTCCCGCAGGCGATACTTTCAAAGTCGCTCACGCTCGACGAGGTCCCGAAAGCGTTGACGCAAATCCTGGGCGGAGCGGTGCTGGCGGTGCTACTGGGCCGATGGGGCGTGCGGCGTCCGGGCGGATCGCTCTGGGGCTTGCTGGCGGCTGCGATCGCGCCGGTTCGGCGCGCCACCGTCGCCCTGGGCGGGGTGGTCGAGCGGGCCGACTGCGCGCTCAGGCAATGGCCGGCCGCGGGCATCTGCCTGCTGGCGCTGGCGTTGGCGTTCGGCGCCGCGATACATGCGGGTTTCTAGAGCCCGGATGACGCCGCGTCTGGTCGGGGTCCGCTCCGCGGCGTGACGAGCAGCCGGGCGACCGTGGTCAGACCTCGCCGCCCCCCAGCGCCGTGTAGAGCGCAACCCCATTCTGCAGCGCCGCTGCGCGCAGGGCGATCAACTGTTGCTGCGCCGTGAACAGGTTGCGCTCCGCGTCGAGCGCTTCGAGGTAGATGGCGACGCCGCTGTCGTAGCGGAGCTCGGCCGTGTCGGCGAGGTTCTGCTGGACAGCCACGGCGCGCTCCTGGACGCGGATCTGCTCGTCGAGCTCGCGCCGGCCCGTCAGGCCGTCGGCGACCTGGCGGAACGCCTGCTGGACGGCGCTCTCGTAGACGTCGACGAGCTCGTCCCGGGCCGCCCTGGCCTGGGCCACCAGCGCCCGGCGCCACGCGGCCCCAGAAATCGAGCTCGAACGACGCGACCCCGATCTGCGTCGTGAAGAGATTGCTGGTGACGGGACCGACTACTGTCGGCGTTCGCGAGCGGTCGGCGGAAGCGCCGACCCCGACCTGCGGGAACCGCTGCGAGTTCTGGATGCGATACTGGTCCTCGGCCTGAGCGATGCGCGCGGTCGCCGCCCACAGGTCGCGGTTGTTCTCCAGCGCCGCGGCGATGCAGGCCTTCAGCCGCGGATCGCCGAAGAAGTTGCGCCACTCGATCTCGGTGGCCAGCCGCCCGCCGGCGGCCGGCGGTTCGGCATAGGTGTTGGCGATCGAGGCGCGACTGGAAGGCAACCTGGCGTGTCCCACCCGGCGTCTCGCGGGTTCACCCCAAATGCGAGGTCGCCGTCAGATCGCGATCGCGCCGGACAACAGCCCGTAGATCCCGGCCACTGCGCCGAGCGCCAGCGCGCCGAGCAGGCCGAGCTCGGCGGTGCGGAACGCCGGCCGCTTCTGCTCGCGCATCGCCACCACGAAGAGCGCCGTGACCGGGAAGTAGAGCAGGGCCGACAGCAGCACGAATTTCATCCCGCCCGCCGCGAGCATCAGACAGGCGTAGATGGTCGCTAGCCCGGCGCGGAGCAGGTCGCCGAGCCGGTCCTTCACTTCCAGGCCTTCGTAGGTCTCGCCGGTCCAGCCGAGCTTCACCCCGTAGGCCGCCACCAGCAGGTAGGGGATCAGCGTCATGGCGCCGGTCATCTTCAGCGCCATGTTGAAGCCCTGCTCGGCGAACCAGGAGATGATCAGGAAGGCCTGGATGATGGCGTTGCTGGCCCACAGCGCCGCCGCCGGCGCGCCGGCGGCGTTCTCCCGCGCCAGGAACGTCGGCATGACGCCGTCGCGGGCGGCGGCGTTCATCACCTCGGCCGCCAGCAGCGACCACGAGAGGTAGTTGCCGAGCACCGAGATCAGCAGGCCGACGCTGACCAGCACGGCGCCCCAGTGGCCGGCCACATGCGCCATCACCCCGGCCATCGACGGTGGTCCCAGCGTCGCCAGTTCCGGCTGCGGCATCACGCCGTAGGACAGCATGGTGACCAGCACCAGCAGGCACAGCACGCCCAGGAAGCCGAGCACGGTGGCGATCCCGACGTCCTCGCGGCGCCGTGCATAGCGCGAGTAGACGCTGGCGCCCTCGATCCCGACGAAGACGAACACCGTGACCAGCATGGTGGCGCGCGCCTGGCTGAAGATCGCCCCGAGGCTGGGCGTCGCCCCGCCCCAGAGGTTCGCCGCGAAGATGTCGGCGCGAAATCCGGTCAGCATCACGATCAGGAACAGGCCGATCGGGATGATCTTGGCGTAGGTGGCGATGGCGTTGAGGGTGGCCGCCTGCTTGACGCCGCGCAGCACCATGATCTGCACGCCCCAGACCAGGATCGAGGCGCCGATGATGGCGGGGACCGTGGTGCCGTCCCCGAAGATCGGGAAGAACTTCCCGAGGGTGGCCTTGATCAGGATCAGGCAGGCGGTGTCGGCGAAGCAGGCCCCGATCCAGTACCCGGCCGCCGACATGAAGCCGAGGTAGGAACCGAAGCCGGCCTTGGCGTAGGCGAAGACGCCGGCGTCGAGGTCCGGCCGGCGGCGCGCCAGGCTCTGGAAGACGAAGGCGAGCATCAGCATGCCCGTGCCGGCGACCGCCCAGGCGGCCATCGCGCCGAAACCGCCGGTGACCCGGGCGAAGGTGGCTGGAAGCGCAAAGATGCCGGACCCGATCATCGAGCCGATGACGAGTGCGGTCAGCGCCCGCAGGTTCAGTTTCTGGTCGCTCGTCGGTTGGGCCGCGCCAGGCATGTCCGCTCCTTTCAATCACGCCCCGCGAGGATGCCTCGCGGACGGAGACGCCGATCAGAACCGCTTGCCGATCTCGCCCATGAGCTCCAGGGCGTCGAAACGCGAGAGCTCGCGGTTGGACCCGCGGTTGACGTAGGCCCCCTCCCAATCCAGCGACCAGCCGTTCTCCAGCTTCTTCGAGGCGATCATGATCGCCGCCGCAGTGACGTCGTTGCGGCCGTTGTCGGCGCCGGCGTCGAAGTGCGACCAGGCGGCGTCGGCCTCCAGGGTCAGCTCATAGCCCAGCGCTTTCCCCGGCACGGTGTAGGCAAACGTGGTGCTCACCCGGGTGCGGCGCAGCTCCGGGATTTCGGACCCCTGGTACTCGGCCGCCACGTCCGTGTTCACCGGCCCGAGCTTGAAGCCGTAGTCCAGGTCGCCGATCCACAGGTTGAACTGGTGATTGGTGTAGTCGTTGTTGAAGGTCCCGAGGTAGATCGCCTCGGTCGTCAGGGTCCCCGGTCCCACTGGCCGGTCGGCGAAGGCGAAACCCTCCGCCCGCGCCTCGCCGAAGCGGTTGTTGTACGAGCCGGAATAGTAGTCGGCGTCGAACTGCGCGCCGCCGCCGACATTCCAACCCGACAGCGTCACCGGCGTCACGTCGACCGAGAAGGCCGGCGTGACATAGGCCGTGTCCACCGCCGCGTTCGGATCGTGGCTGGCGCCTGCGTTCGTCGTGAAGGTTCCGGCCAGATCGACGCTGAAGGTGACCGGCCGCCCCTGCGCCGCCGCCTGGGTCGGCAGGTTCGACAGGTCGGACGCATGCCGGCGCAGCAGGTCGTCGATGTCGTAGCGGGCGGTCGGATCGATCCCCGGCGCGGCGATCACCGCCCTGCCGCCGGCGGTTGCGAACACGATCGCGACGAGTGCGGGGCCGGCCAGCCGTGTCCCTCTGCGCATGGCGTCACCTAGAAATCCACGGCATCGCGCTGGATCGGGCAGGTCATGCAGTGGCCGCCGCCGCGGCCGCGGCCCAGCTCGGCGCCGACGATGGTGATCACCTCGATGCC
>DATNEH010000286.1:0-2908 GCA_035553015.1 Caulobacteraceae bacterium
AGCGGCCGCACAGCGCTGGTCAACGTCGACATGCAGGCGGCCTTCCTCGCCGAGGACCAGCCCTACGGCAGCGCCAACGCGCGCGACATCGTGGGACGCGTCAACGCGCTCAGCCGGGCCATGCGCGAGGCAGGCACGCCAGTGATCTGGACGCGCCAGACCTACACCAGCGAGCCGCCACTGGCGCCGCCAGAGTGGCAGTATGATCCGCAGCGCCCCGGCGTCGCCGCCGGCATGGCGGCGCTGGCCGCGGGCTCGTCCGGACACGGACTTTACGCCGGCATGGATGTGGCGCAGGGCGACGTGGTCCTCGACAAATACCGCTATGGCGCGTTCTCGTGCCCCGCCGGCGCACTGCCTGACGCGCTCGAGCGGCTCGGCGTGGCGATGCTGATCGTCACCGGCACGCTCACCAACTGCTGCGTCGAGAGCACGGCCCGCGAGGCCAACATGGCAGGGTACAAGGTGACCGTCGCGGCCGACGCCACCAGCGCGGTCACCGACGCCGAGCACAACGCCGCGCTGATGAACCTGCGCATCAATTTCGCCGACGTCCGCCGCACCGCCGAGCTGCTGCGCATGATCCGTGTGCTGAGCTAGGCGTGCGTACGATCGGGGTCAGTCGAACCCGGTCGATAGCGTGAGCTTGGCCCAGCGGCCGATCTCGGCCTGGTACTGGGCAAGCTGGCGCGTGGCGTAGAGCATCGCGTCCGCGCCCAGCAGCAGCTGCAGCGGCGGGTCGTCCGCGCCGGCGATCGCCAGGATCGCCTGGGCGGCCTTGGCCGGGTCGCCCGGCTCGTGGCCGGCGTGGTCGGCCATGATGCGCTGGGCGTTGCGCGCGGCGCCCTCGTAGTCGTCGATGCGCGCTTGCGTCGTCACCATCGAGCGGCCGGCGTAGTCGGTGCGCAGCCCGCCCGGCTCGATGTTGGTCACCTTGATCCCGAGCTCGGCCACCTCTTCCGCCAGGGTGCGGGTGACGCCCTCGAGCGCATGCTTGCTGCCGCAGTAGACGCCCGTCCCCGCCCACGTGGCGACGCCGCTCACCGAGGTGATGGTGATCACGTGGCCGCGCCGCCGCGCGCGGAAATAGGGCAGCACCGCCTGGATCGCCGCGATCGGCCCGAACACGTTGACCTCGAACTGCCGGCGGATCTCCGCCAGGCTCGATTCTTCGACCGCGCCCACCAGGCCATAGCCGGCGTTGCCGACCAGCACGTCGACGCCGCCGAGATCCGTCTCGGCGCGGCCCACCGCGTCGCGCACCGCCGCCTCGTCGACCATGTCGGCGATGTAGCCGAACGCCCGCCCCGGCGCGCGCGCTTCGAACGCCGCAAGATCGTCCTGCCGGCGCACGGTGCCGGCCACCTTGTCGCCGCGAGCCAGCGCGGCGTCAGCGATCGCGCGGCCGAGCCCGCTGGAAACGCCGGTGATCAACCAGTTCATGGCTTGAGCCTAGTACGGCTTGTCGCCGCGCACCCAGAGCCGGTGCATCTCTCGCACGTACTTGGTGTCGTCGTAGAGGGTGCCGGTGTGCAGCGTGCAGCGGTTGTCCCACATCAGGATGTCGCCGACCTGCCACTTGTGGGCATGGACGAAGCGGTCCTGGATCACCCAGTCCACCGCCTCCTGCACCAGCTCCAGCCCTTCCGGATTGGGCATGTCCATCACCTCGATCACCGTGCCGGTGGAGGGCCACAGCGCCTTGCGCCCGTCCGCCGGATGGGTGCGCACCAGCGGATGGAACACGTCGGGGTTCGCCGCCTTCAGCTCGTCGCTGAGCTCGCGGGCGCCGTATTCGCGGGTGCGCATGAAGTACTGGTAGGAGTGGTGCAGCGTCTTCCCGTCGTACCTGGCCTGCTGCTCGGGCGTCAGCGCATTCCAGGCGGCGACGCAATCGGCCAGCAGAGTATCGGAACCCTCGGCCGGAACCTCGACCGCGTAGAGCATCGTCGCCATCACCGGCTCGGGCTTGTACGAGTAGTCGGTGTGCCAGCCGACGCCGTCGTTGTGGGCGCCGATCGGCTTGCCATCCACCACCTTGTTGGAGAGCCGGTAGACCTTCGGATGGCCGGGAACCGTGAACTCCTTCAGCGTGTGGTCCTCGGGCTCGCCGAAGTTGGCGATGAAGTCCACCAGGTCGCCGGGCGACATCTGCTGGTCACGCACCAGGATGGCGCCGTGCCTATGGAAGGCGCCCACCACCGCCGCGATCGTGGGTTCGTCGGCGCGCCGCAGGTCGACGTCCAGAATCTCGGCGCCGAACCCGGGCTTCAGGGGGCGAGTACGGATCTGCACCGCAGTATTCATGGACAAAACCCTGAGGAAACCACGCTTCGCCTGAAGCGGCGAACCTAAGGTAGGCAGCCGCCAACGGGCAGTCTTGCACAGGTGCGCCTCTTCATTTGCGTGACGGCCGAGACGCTGGCGAGCGCGGAAATCGCCCCGGCGCCTACGAATGCGCCGCCAGCGCCGCGAAAGGCGTCTTCGGCAGCCTGCCATGAGACCGGATCGGCGCGGCGGCGCTAGCTTGGCGGCGTCATCGGACCAACGGGAGCGCTGCCCATGCCGTTCATCTGCGACGCCGGCGAGACCCGGCCCGAAACGCCGCCGGGCGCGCTGCACCATCTCAAGGCGACGCCGCGGACCGTGCATTGGGGCTACTTCGATGCGGCCCTGGCGCCGGTGCTGCGGGTGAAGAGCGGCGACCTGGTGCAGGCCGAAGCCATCACTCACCACGCCGGCGACGCGCCCGAGCTGATGATGGACGAGGGCGTCACCGCGATCTTCACCGGCATCCCCGAGAGCGACCGCAACCCCGGCGTCCACATCATGACCGGGCCGATCTTCGTCCAGGACGCGCGGCCCGGCGACATGCTGGAGGTGCGCTACCTGGCGATGACGCCGCGGT